>JBDTCK010000104.1:0-31850 GCA_039923645.1 Rhodoferax sp. | reverse complement strand
GTGTCCGACGTGACCAAGGTGGACAGCCCCGACACCTTCGAGCGCCCGATCTATGCCGGCAACGCCATTGCCATCGTGCAAAGCCTGGACGCGACCAGGGTCATCACGGTGCGCACCACGGGCTTTGACCCGGCCTCAAGTAGCGGTGGTAGCGCCGCAATTGAAGTCATCACCGCCGTACCCGACAGCGGCAAGTCCAGCTTCCTCTCCAGCGAGATCGCCAGGAACGACCGCCCGGAGCTGACCGCGGCCAAGATCATCGTCAGTGGCGGACGTGCGCTGGGCAGTGCCGAGAAGTTCACCGAGGTGATCACGCCGCTGGCAGACAAGCTCGGTGCGGCCATGGGTGCGAGCCGCGCCGCGGTGGATGCAGGCTATGCACCGAACGACTGGCAGGTCGGGCAGACCGGCAAGATCGTGGCGCCGCAGCTGTACATCGCCTGCGGCATCTCCGGGGCGATCCAGCACCTGGCGGGCATGAAGGACTCCAAGGTGATCGTGGCGATCAACAAGGATGAGGAGGCGCCGATCTTCTCGGTGGCCGACTACGGGCTGGTGGCCGATCTGTTCGTGGCGGTGCCGGAGTTGGTGAAGGCGCTTTAAGAGCCTCCTTGAAGGGCTTCAAGCCGGCGTTTTGAGTGACACGATTTCCGGAGACAAGACATGAGCTACACCGCCCCGATCAAGGACATGCTATTCGATATCCGGCATCTCGCCGGTATTGACCAGGTCGCGCAGATGCCCGGCTTCGAAGAGGCTGGCTTCGATACCGCCCAGGCCGTGCTGGAGGAGTGCGCCAAATTCAATGAAAGCGTGCTGGCCCCACTGAATTGGGAAGGCGACAAGAATCCATCGTCCTGGAAAGACGGTGTCGTCACCACCACGCCAGGATTCAAGCAAGCCTTCAAGCAGTACGCCGAAGGCGGCTGGCAGAGCCTGCAGCACCCGGTCGATTTTGGCGGACAGGGACTGCCCAAGACCATTGGGGCCGCCTGTGGCGAGATGCTCAACTCGGCCAACATGAGCTTTGCGCTGTGCCCGCTGCTGACCGACGGCGCGATCGAGGCGCTGCTCACGGCGGGGTCCGACGAGCTCAAGGCCATCTATCTCGAAAAGCTGGTGAGTGGCCAATGGACCGGCACCATGAATCTGACCGAACCGCAGGCCGGTTCCGACCTGGCCATGGTGCGCAGCCGTGCCGAGCCATCGCCGGACGGCACCTACAAGGTGTTCGGTACCAAGATATTCATCACCTACGGTGAGCACGACATGGCCGAGAATATCGTCCATCTGGTGCTGGCGCGCGTCACCGGCGCGCCCGAGGGCGTCAAGGGCATCAGCCTCTTCGTCGTGCCCAAGTTCGTGGTCAACAAAGACGGCTCGCTGGGTGCGCGCAATGACGTGCATTGCGTCAGCATCGAACACAAGCTGGGCATCAAGGCGTCGCCCACAGCGGTCCTGCAATTCGGCGACCATGGCGGCGCCGTGGGCTACCTCGTCGGCGAGGAAAACCGCGGCCTCGAATACATGTTCATCATGATGAACTCGGCGCGCTACGCCGTTGGCATGCAGGGCATCGCGATTGCCGAGCGTGCCTACCAGAAGGCCGCGGCATTTGCCAAGGAACGTGTGCAGTCGCGCCCGGTCGATGGATCCATCAAGGCCAGTGCGCCCATCATCCACCACCCCGATGTGCGGCGCATGCTGATGACCATGCGCGCCTATGTCGAAGGCTGCCGCGCCATGGCCTCGGTGGCCGCCACCGCTTACGATGCATCGCATCACCATCCCGACGCCGAGGTGCGCATGCAAAACCAAGCCTTCTACGAGTTCATGGTACCGCTGGTCAAGGGTTACAGCACCGAGATGAGCCAGGAAGTCACCTCGCTGGGCGTGCAGGTGCATGGTGGCATGGGCTTCATCGAGGAAACCGGTGCGGCGCAGTATTACCGCGATGCCAGAATTCTGACCATTTATGAGGGCACGACCGCCATCCAGGCAAACGATCTGGTGGGGCGCAAAACCGTGCGCGATGGCGGGCAGACCGCCAAGGCCATTGCAGCGCAGATTGAAGCCACCGAAGCCAAACTTAACCAGCGCCCCAGCGCAACAGGTCGGGCCGTGGCCGCGCGCCTGGCGGCGGCCCGCGAAGCGTTCGTCGACGTGGTCGACTTTATGGTCGGCAACAGTAAGTCATCGCCCAACGCCGCTTATGCCGGCAGCGTTCCTTTCATGATGTTGGCGGGCAACCTGGTGGCGGGCTGGCAGATGGCGCGAGCCCTGATGGTGGCTGAGGATGAACTGGCCAAAGGCGTTGACGCCGGATTCATGCAGGCCAAGATCACCACGGCGCGTTTCTACGCGGACCATCTTCTGGTCAAGGCCCCCGGGATGCGCGACAGCATCGTTGAAGGTGCCGACAGCGTGACTGCGCTGGCGCTCGACGCGTTTTGATTTGCTATTGAAGGCATAGCGGCTGTCGACCTACTGACAAGGGTCACAGGCGCTTTCTTTATAAATCCAGGTTATTTCACTGTGGAGACCTCATGTCCAAGTTGCCCCCGCCTTTGAACCGGCTGCCGTTTCCGGTGATCGGCTCGCCGCTGTTCATCATCGGCAATCCCAAGCTGGTGATTGCCCAGTGCATCAACGGCGTGGTGGGTGGCATGCCCGCGCTCAATGCGCGCCCGGCCTCGCAGCTCGATGAGTGGCTGGCCGAGATCACCGAGACACTCGCGGCCTGGGACCGCATGCACCCGGAGCAGCCGGCCGCGCCGTTTGCCATCAACCAGATCGTGCACAAAAGCAATGACCGGCTCGAGCACGACATGACACTGTGTGTCAAGTACAAGGTGCCGATCTACATCACGTCGCTCGGCGCGCGCGAGGACATCAACGCTGCGGCCCACAGCAGTGGCGCCGTCGTGCTGCACGACATCATCAACAACAAGTTCGCCAGGAAGGCGATCGAGAAGGGCGCTGACGGCCTGATTGCGGTGGCCGCGGGTGCGGGCGGCCACGCCGGTGTGAAGAGCCCGTTCGCGTTGATCCAGGAAATCCGTGCATGGTTCGACGGTCCGATCGCGCTCAGCGGCTCCATCTCCACGGGATCCGCGGTGCTCGCTGCGCAGGCCATGGGTGCCGACTTCGCCTACATCGGAACCGCCTTCATCGCGACCGAGGAAGCGCGCGCGGCCGAAGCCTACAAGCAGGCTATCGTGCAGGGCAGCTCCGACGATATCGTCTACAGCAATCTGTTCACCGGCGTGCATGGCAACTACCTGGCGCCGAGCATCCGTGCGGCGGGGCTGGATCCCGACAAGCTGCCCGAGAGCGACCCGACCAGGATGAATTTCGGGGGTGACAAGACCAAGGCCTGGAAGGACATATGGGGCAGCGGCCAGGGCATCGGTGCGGTCAGCCGGGTGCAAAGCACGGCCGACTTCGTGGCGCAACTCAAGCGCGAGTATGCCCAGGCGCGCAAACGATTGGCGCTTTGAACTGGAACGCGGGGCGAGCCCACCCGTTGCTCGCGAAGCCGGCAGGGAAACGCTTCAGCTGCGAGTTGCCCGAACGGCCAGCCAGCCCTTGAAGGTCGCGATCACCAGGGGGATTGCGCCGAAAAAGATGAACACCAGGTCTCCCGGAAGGCGCAACCACTCGATCACGTGCGAGCGTGTGCTGCCGATGTACTCGAAACTGCGCGCATGCCAGTAGCCGTGCTGGATCACGTCCCACATCTGTAGCACGCCGCTTGGAAACAGGCTCATCACGATCATCATTGCCAATCCGATGTTGGTACCCCAGAACGCGACCTTGACGTACTTCTCGATGCCGGGCCAGGTCTTGTCGTCCGCGGTCTGGCGCAGCACGAACACCATCAGGGCGATTGCCAGCATGCCGAACACGCCCATCATCGCAGCGTGACCATGGTTGGGCGTCAACTGGGTGCCAACCTCGTAGTAGCTTACGATGGGCAGATTGATCAGGAACCCGAACATGCCCGCGCCGACGAAATTCCAGAAGCCGACTGACATCAGGAAGTAGAAGGTCCACTTGTGGGCCACTCGATTTGGCTTGCCATCGACGTCGACCTTGCCCTTGGTAGCGTTGACGAAATCCCACGCATCCAGCGTCAGCAAGGTCAGCGGCACCACCTCCAGCACCGAGAACATGGCCGACATTGCCATGTTGAACTGCGTGTGCCCGATGAAATACCAGTGATGACCCGTGCCGATCAGGCCGCCAAGGAAGTACAGAATCGCGTCGAGGTAGATCACCCGTAGCGCGGTGTTGCGGTGCGCAAGCCCCAGTTGGTAGAACGTGAGCGCGACCACCGTGGTAGCAAAGAACTCGAAGAAGCCTTCCACCCACAGGTGGATGATCCAGAACCGCCAGGTTTCCACCACCGTGAAGTTGGTGTGGGCACCGTAAAACAGCGCTGGAAGATAGAACACCGGGATCGCCACCGCTGCCCAAAGAAACATGCGCGCGATCGGGCGTGCGTCAGGATTGGTGACCTTGCTTGGCCGTGCTACCCAGTACAGCACGGCGAACCAGACCACGAGACCGACGACCAGCAAGTATTGCCAGATGCGGCCCAGCTCAAGGTACTCCCAGCCCTGGTTACCGAGCCAGAACCACCAGTTTCCAAGCAGGTTGGATATGCCCGCCCATTCTCCAAGCAGGCTACCGGCAATCACCGCAACGAAGGCAATGAAGAGGAAGTGCGCCCATCCGGCCAATCCGCGTGGCTCGTCGGTGCGCAGCGAGCGCCCCAGAAACAGGGCCGCCGCTACGTACGAAGTGGCAATCCACATGATGGCGCTTTGCAGATGCCAGGTGCGCATCAGGTTGCTGGGGAAGATGTTTTCAAGCTGGAAGCCGTAGAAGCTGCCGGGATCGGCGCGGTAGTGCGCGGTCGCACCGCCGACCAGCGTCTGAAACAGGAACACCAGTGCCACCAGCACGAAGAATTTCACCAGCGCGCGCTGCCCCGGGCTGGACTTGCCGGCCACGATACTCGGCTGCATTGTGTGACCACGCGAGATCCAGCCAAGGTAATCAAATTTGCCGAACATCAGCAATACCGTTGCGATACCGGCCAACAACACCAGCAGACTCAACGCACTCCAAAGAAACGCGCCGGCAATCGGTGTATTTCCGACCAACGGGTCATAGGGGAAATTGTTGGTGTAGGAGTAGTCGTAACCGGGGCGATTGGCAACCGACGCCCACGCCGCCCATGTGACGAATGCGGTGAAATCGTGCAACTCCGATGGATCGGTAATCAATCCGGGCTTGAGCCCACCATTGGTTTCAGGGTGTTGGAAGTAATCGGTCCAATGCGCGATCTGTCCTTTCCAGGCCAGCGTTTCCGCAGGTGTGAATTGCAACGTGTCAATAGCCGCACTGTAGCGGTTGGTTTTCAGGATGACCGCGGCCTGTGCATGCACGGAGGCCTGTTGCTGGGCATCGAGTTCCGCAAGCGGCTTGCCGTACTGATCGCTGGCCAGCGCGCCAGCCGTGTCCAGACCAATGCGGTGCAACGCGTCGGCCGAGAAATCGGGGCCAAGATAGGCGCCGTGACCCCAGATCGAACCGTTGTCCATCAATCCGTATTTCAGGAATATGCCTTGTCCGGTACGGATATCGTCGCCCGTGAACAGGGTTTGCCCCTGCGCATCGACCGTCTTGCCGGGAACAGGTGGGGCGTTGTCGTAGCCCAGAGCGGTGATCGCGATCAGGACCGCCAGACCGAACACCATCACAATCAGAATGGTTCGTATCCACCAAGGTGAGAGCGGTGCGTCGTCGGATTCAGACAAAGGGAGTGTGGCGGACATAGTGAAAACCTCTTTGTATGCTTATGGTTCCACCGTGACTTTAGCAGTGACGCCTGTGCCGTCTTTCAGTAATGACCTTACCGCCAGATCGGTTGGTGGATCGGCCCCGCTTAGTCTTCTCACCGGATGGGGCGATCGGCCGCGCGCCGTCAACGGCTTTGGGGAATCGTGCAGATGTCAGGTCAAAGAGTAAAGCCGCATCGATTGCCGCTTATTTCAACTGGGCTCCAGTCGAGTCAAACACATGCAGAGTCACCGGTATGGCGGCGCTGACGCTTTGGGTAACTGTGCAGAAATCTTCAAATTGAGCCAGCGCCCGGTCAAGGTGGGCCAGCTGCGTAGCGGGGACTCCCAGATGCAGGGAAACCGAAATGTGCAGCACACGCAGCCTGCTTTCGCTGTTGCGCCCGACCCCGGCACTCACCACGCAGCGCAGGGGGTCCGGGGCCTGCTTGTATTTGCGCAGCGCAAACAATAGAGAATCGCTGAGGCAATTCCCCACGGCCGCGCACAGCAGCTGGACCGGAGAGGGCCCGCGGCCAGTGCCCAGCGGCGCCGGCTCATCGCCGACCACAACCGGTATGCCGTCACCAAAGTGCATGTCAAAACGGTAATCCTGCTGCTGGATCAGTTCGACAGTGATGGGAGATTCATTCATTGGGTTTCCGCTTTCTGGAGAGTGAGATCAATGGCGGCGAATGGGCGGGTGGCGTTTCACTTGTCCAGGCGCTCAATCCCGAGCGCCTTGAAAATGTACTTTTCGTAAATCGGCTCCGAGGTTCCGTTCTTCATCTTGTAGATGAAATACTTCTCGAACGCGACCTTGGCCACGTGGACCCATTTGCCCTTTTTATACCAGTTGGTATTGCGTGGCGGAATTTGCGGCAGGGCCACGAAAGCCGCACCAGTGTCGCCCATGTCGGCCAGGCAGATAGCATTCCAGCTGGCTTTGGCGGTTGCTGGCTGCCCTGACAGGTCGGCAGCAACGTTGCTGACGATAGCGCCGACCATGGTTTCAATCATGTAGCCGGTTTTGGGCGCGCCCGTGGGTACTGGCGTCACTTCGACAGGTGGAATGGCCACGCACACGCCGGCGGAGAAGATGTTGCGGTAGGTCTTGCTGCGCTGGAACTCGTCGATCAGCACAAAGCCGCGCGGATTGCACAAGCCTGGTACGGCCGCTACCGGATCCACGCCCTTGAAGGCCGGCAACATCATGCTGAACTTGAATGGAAGCTGATGTTCCTTCTTGATCTGGCCGCTGTCGTCCAGCTCGGCGACGAACATCACCCCATCTTCCACCTTGGTGACCCGCGCGTTGGTGATCCATTTGATGTCGTTGCTGCGAAAGTCACTCTCGAGCATCGATTTGGAATCACCCACACCGCCCAGACCCATGTGGCCGATATAAGGCTCGCTGGTCACGAAAACCATGGGCACCTTGTTACGCAGCTTGCGCCGGCGCAGGTCGTGGTTGACGATGAAGGCGAACTCGTACGCCGGGCCGAAGCATGAGGCGCCAGGCATCGCTCCGATGATGGCGGGACCGGGGGTTTCAATAAATTTCTGGTACGCGCTCCATGTTTTTTCGGCGTGGTCGACGGTGCAGATGGAGTGAGTGTGGCCAGCCGGACCTGAGCCTGGTACCTCATCAAACGAGAGCTTGGGGCCGGTAGTGATGACCAGGTAGTCGTAGGCGAGGCTGCTGCCGTCCTGCAGCTCCAGTTTGTTGCCGGCCGCGTCGATGCTCGTGACCGCCTGCGCCACGAAGTCGATGCTCTTTTTCGCGAGGTAGGGTTTGATCGGAAAAGTGATGTTTTCGCGCTCGCGCCAGCCCACTGCGAGCCAGGGATTGGAAGGCACGAACTGAAAATACTCCACCGCATTGACCACGGTGATGCGATGCTCCTTGCCCAGCTTCTCGCGCAGTTCATACGCCGCAGGCATGCCACCGGTGCCGGCACCAAGAATGATGATATGAGCCATGGAAGTCTCCTTTCGGTGAATAAACCTTGTCGTCTGTGTGCCGTGCCGGTCGTGGTCAGGGTTGCAGCAGGGTGTTCACGGCTTCGAGTTGGGCCTCATCGAGCTGGCCTGCCAGCGATTGCAAACGCAACTGGTCCAGCAGCACATCCACCTTGGCTTGCAGCAGCGCCAGCTCGGCGCTGCTTGCATCGCTTTCGGCGTTCAGCAAATCGAGCGTGGTGCGATCACCGACCTGACGCCCGAGCTGCGTCGCGTCCAGTCGGGCCCGGCTCGCCTTGACTGATTCAGCCAGCGCGCTGATGCGGGCACCGCCAGCCTGCAAGCCAAGCCAAGCCGCGCGCGTCTGCTGGCTGATCTGCTGGCGCGAACGCTCTACTTCGGCAAGCGCCTTGTCCTCCAGGTGCACCGCCTCTTGCTGGCGGGCACTGCGGTAGCCGCCGGTGTAAAGCGGGATCGTCAACTGCACACCGATCATGGACTGTCGGGTCGTGTTGCTCGCAGGGCCGAAATCGCCAACACCGTTAAGGTGTTGCTGCCCGGCCTGCGCGACAAGGTCCAGGGTCGCCGAGGCGACGGCGCCGAGCTTGACAGTTTCCTCATGGGCGACCTGAGCCTTGGTCTGCTGCATGCGCAGCAGGGGGTTGCTGTCCGACGCCAGTGCCAGCCACTGGGCCAGCGGTGGCAAGGCCGCGGGTACGACGTTGGCGCCGGGGGGCAAGGTCTGAAGCGATGGAGACACCAGGCCCGTGGCGTCAGACAGCGCCGTCTGCGCAAGCTGAAGGTCGTTGTCCGCGACCAGCACTTGCGCGCGCAGGCTCTGCGCACGGGCCGATGCCTCGTACGTGTCCGTGACAGGGGCATCGCCGAGCGCAAAGCGATCCTTCGCCTCCGTCAACGCCTTCTCCACGGCGCCATGCTGTTGCCTCAGAAGCTCCAGTTTGCGTTCTGCCAGCACGACGTCGAAGTAGCGCTGTACCGTGTGCAGCATCAGATCTTGCCGGTCCGACTGCCACTCCAGATCGGCGGCATTGGCGGAGATTTCCAGTTGTCGCGACCGGGCCTGCCGTTCGCGACTGATCAGGGGCTGGCGGGCCTCGAGCGTCCAACCGCTGGCGTTGCCATTGTTGATCGAGGTGTTGAAGTCCACGCCGTTCGACTGGCCGAAGGCAGGCGTGGAAAAGTTGGCACCTGTGGTACGACTGTCCGCGCTCATGCGGGCTGCGTTGCCACTGAGCGTCACCGTGGGCCGCCACAGGGCCGAAGCTTGTGCGCGGCGCGCGTCGCCGGCATCGCGTGTAGCCTGCGAGACGGCGACATCCGGATCATGCGTGCTGGCGGCATGCCAGACCTCGAGCAGATCTGTGGCCAGGGCGGCTGGCGGCGCCCCGGCCATGACGATGCCCAGAGCGACAGCGGCAAGTGCGTTGAACCGCTTCATCGGGTCTACCCTCAGTTGCCCAGCGGTGCGCCCAGCTTGCGCAAGATCGTCTCGAGCATGCACCACTTGGTGAAGGCGCTTTGCAGCAAGTTGGCGCCCACGAAGGCAGTGAATGCAAGCCACCACTGGCTTATAAAAACCGGACTTCCGGGGATGCCCAGCGCGAGGGAAAGCAGAATGAACGTGCCCGCGAGCAGGCGCACAAGTTGCCATGAGGTCATGATGAAACTCCTTGAGTTGAGGTGGGGGAATCGCCAGGGACTGGCGGTGTTGGCTGAAACGTGCGGCGATAGGCCGCGTAGTACAGCGTGGGGATCACCACCAGCGTGAGCACGGTGGAGACAAGGATGCCGAAGATCAGCGAGATCGCCAGTCCGTTGAAGATCGGATCATCGAGGATGAAGAAGGCGCCCAGCATGGCGGCCAATCCGGTCAGCAGGATCGGCTGTGCGCGCACGGCGGCGGAGTGGATGACGGCACGCTTGAAGGGGACGCCGTCGCGCAACTGCAGATTGATGAAATCCACCAGCAGGATCGAGTTGCGCACGATGATGCCGGCCAGCGCGATCATGCCGATCATGCTGGTGGCGGTGAACTGGGCGCCGAGCATTGCGTGACCTGGCATCACGCCGATGAGCGTCAGGGGAATCGGCGCCATGATGATGAGCGGCGTCAGGTACGAGCCGAACTGCGCGACCACCAGCAGATAGATCAGGATCAGCCCAACCGCGTAGGCCGCGCCCATGTCGCGGAAGGTCTCGTAGGTGATTTGCGATTCGCCGTCCCATTTGAGGGCGTAGTCACGGTACTCGTCTTGCGGCTGGTGGATGAAATATTCGACGAGCCGGCCACCGCCCGGAGTCGCGATTTTCGCCAGTTCACTGCGCATCGAAAACACGCCATACAAGGGGCTGTCAATCTTGCCGGCCATGTCGCCGACCACGTAGTTCACGGGCAGCAGATCCTTGTGATAGATGGGCTGTTCACGCACCGTGTCCGTGGCCGTGACAAGTTCGCGGATCGGCACCAGCTGGCCGGAGGCACCGCGTACCGAGAGCTGCAGCAGGGTGTCCAGATCGCCCTGGCGATCGGGGGGCAATTCGATCATTGCCGCGGCAGGGTACTTGCTCTGGTCGTGCAGGTACGTGGCCGCCTCACCGCTGAGGCCGGCGCGCAGTGTGGTCACAATCGCCTGCTGGGACACACCCAGCATCGCCGCCTTTCTGCGCTCCACCAGCAGCAGTGTCCTGGGCGCCGGTGCGATGCTGCTGTCGTCCACATCAACCACGCCCGATGTTTTCTCGAATACGGCGCGCACGGCCTTCGCCACGGTGCGTCGCCCATCGGCATCGGGCCCGTAGATTTCGGCCACGATGGGCGAGAGTACCGGCGGTCCTGGTGGAACCTCGACCACCTTTATGTTGGCGCTGAACGGACGCCCAATCTTTTGCAGCGCCGGCCGCACGCGGGTGGCGATCTCGTGGCTCTGCTCCTTGCGCAAGTGCTGGTCCAGCAGGTTCACCTGCAGGTCCCCGACGTTGCCCCCGGTGCGCAGATAGTATTGGCGCACGAGACCGTTGAAGTTGATCGGCGCAGCGGTGCCGGCGTATGCCTGGTAGTTGGTGACCTCGGGCACGGTGGCCAGGTAAGCACCCAGTTCGTGCAGTACGGCCGCCGTCTGCTCGACAGGTGTGCCGGCTGGCATGTCCACAATGACCTGGAATTCGGACTTGTTGTCGAACGGCAGCATCTTGAGCTGCACCAGTTTGCCGACCGGCAGCGCGATCGAGGCGACGATCAGCAGTGCGATGCCCAATGCAAGCCAGCGCCGATTGCGCGCGCCTCGCGCGTCGTCGAGCAGGGGACGGAACAGGCGCTCGAACAGCGGGCCAAGCGTGCCGGCCAGGCCATGGCCTGCACCATGCGCAGCGATGTCGCCCTTGCCCTCGTGCGCGTGCGCCGGTGCCTCTTTCATCCAGAGTCGCGCGAGCCAGGGCGTGACGGTAAATGCAATTGCCAGCGACAGCGCCATGCCCATGCTGGCGTTGATGGGGATCGGGCTCATGTAGGGTCCCATCAGGCCGGACACAAAGGCCATGGGCAGCAGCGCAGCAATCACCGTCAGCGTCGCGAGAATGGTCGGACCCCCGACTTCATCGACTGCGCGGGGGATGATCTGGGTGAGGGGTGTTCCAGCGTGGTGTTGCTGATGCCGATGAATGTTTTCGACCACCACGATCGCGTCGTCGACCAGGATGCCGATCGAGAAGATCAAGGCGAACAGGGAGACTCGATTCAGCGTGAACCCCCAGGCCCAGGAGGCAAACAGTGTCGCCGTCAGTGTCAGAACCACTGCGCTGCCGACGATGGCCGCTTCGCGCCAACCCAGCGCGAAGAAAACCAGCGCCACGACCAGCGCAGTGACGAACAGCAGCTTGTGGATGAGCTTTTCGGCCTTGTCGTTCGCTGTGGCGCCGTAGTTGCGTGTCTCGTCCACGGTTACATCGGCCGGAATTACCGTGTTGCGCAGTACCTCCACACGGCGCATCAGCGCGTCGGCCACATTGATGGCGTTTTCTCCCGCCTTTTTGGTGATCGCTATCGTGACCGCAGGATATTCAGCAGCCGCTGCCCCGTCCCTGGCGGGGGAACCGAACCAGACATAGCGACTGGGCGGCAAGGGTCCGTCGCGTACCGTGGCCACGTCACGCAAAAACACTGGTTTGCCGTCGTGTATGCCAACCACCAGGTCCGCAACCTCGCTGGCCTGGCGCAGGAACGGGCCCGCGTCAACCGCGAGCGCACGGTTGCCGCTGATCAGGTCGCCGATCGGCAACCCGAGGTTCGCCGACTGCAGGGCCCGCCGCAGGTCCGGCACCGTGACGCCAGCGCCCGTCATGCGTGCCGGATCAATCTCGACCAGCACCGCGCGCCCTGGCCCACCGATGGTCGTCACCTCGCGCGTGCCCGGCACGCGTTTGAGGTCCGACTCGATGCTGTGCGCGACGCGCTCCAGATCGAACGCGCCCGTGGCGGGGTTTTTGCTGAACAGCGTGAGGGTGACGATGGGGACATCGTCGATACCCTTGGGCTTGATGATCGGATCGAGCACGCCCAGCCCCTTGGGCAGCCAGTCGGCGTTCGAATTGATGGTGTTGTACAGACGCACCAGGGCCTCGGTGCGCGGCACCCCGACCTTGAATTGCACGGTGAGTACCGCCAGGCCCGGCTGTGAAACCGACATCACGTGCTCGACACCCTCCATCTGGGACAGTACCTGCTCGGCCGGCCCCGCCACCATTTGCTCGACGTCGGTCACAGCTGCTCCCGGGAATGGAATCAGCACATTGGCCATGGTGACGTTGATTTGCGGCTCTTCCTCGCGCGGTGTCACGAGCACGGCAAACAAGCCGAGCAACAGCGCCAGCAGCGCCAGCAGCGGCGTGATCTTGGCGCTCTGGAAGCGTGCGGCCAGGCGACCGGCGATTCCCATGACGGATGGCTCGGTCATGTCAGTTCGTCCGGGCCGCCGCCTGCGGATCAGTGGCGACTTTTTCACCTTTTCCGACGCCGCTCAGCACCTCGATGCGGTCGCCGTCAAGCGGTCCCAACCTGACTTGTCGCAGGAGCGCGCGTCCCTGGGCATCAACCACATACAGCCCAGTCATCTCCGCGCGCCGAATGACGGCACTCGCGGGAACATAGAGGCGAGGGCGCCCGCTGCTCGCCGCCGGGGCCGGCAACCACACCCGTGCAAACATTCCCGGCACCACATCTTTCAAGCTTGCGGGCAAGCCGAGACGCACCTGGAGCGTGTGAGTGGCCGCGTCGGCCGCCGGCAGAATCTGCACCGCGCCGGGCTCAAGCTGGCCCTGGCTGGCCAGTGCACCGGGTAGTTGGAGTCGCAGGCCTTTGCCATCGGGAGCCCCTGCAAGCGCCGATTGAGGTATGGCGGCGGTCACGCGCAACGCCGAGGGGTCGTACAAGGTCACCAGCAGTCGACCGGGCGTGGCCATGTCACCTAGCGCGACCGGCACCGCACTGATCACGCCTGCGTAGGGGGCTGTGACGACAAAAAAGCTCGATTGAGCATGGGTTGCGCCGGCCTGCGCCTGCAAGGCCTGCACCTGGGCTCGTGCAACCTCGAACTGGCCCCTGGCCCGGTCCAGCGCGGACCGGCTGATGTACTGCTTTTGAAACAGCTGCTTCTGCCTTTCGTAGTCGGCAGACGCCACGCTCAGGGAGGCCTGCGCAGCGCGGACCTGGGCCGCACTCGCGGCGGCCAGCTCGCCCGCGGCGCGGGCGTCGATGCGCAGCAACTCCTGTCCAGCCCGAACGCGTTCGCCGGCGCTGACATTCAGGGCCACGATGGCGCCAGACACCTGAGCCGATACATTGGTCTGGCGGACCGCTTCCACTACACCGTCGAAACTCATCTGGTCGGCCGCGGCGGAGCCTGCGCCCTGTACGGTCACCGTTGCGAGTGAGCCGCCGTCTGTAGCGCTGGCGCGCAGCGAGGCCAGCACGCAAAGCGCAACCATGAGGGTCGTCAACCAGGCTTTCAGCATTCCGATCTCCGTGAGCGGCACAAAAGTGCTTTCGAATTTATTTTGAGTATTTAGCTAATCAGCTAATTAAGTGAATGATAGAATAAAAAAATTCAGCATTCACTGAGCCTGGTCAATAAAAGGGCTTTTTTGATCTCATGAAAACCGCTCTGCCAAAAAATGCGCCGCCCATGGAGAACATGCCCCCCGAGGCTTTGTCGGAGGTTGCGGCCTATTTCCAGGCGTTGTCGGAGCCGACACGGCTTCAAATTCTCAATTTGCTGCGCCAGGGCGAATGCAATGTGGGCGAGCTGGCCCGTCTGTGCGGCTTTACGGCCGCCAATATCTCGCGCCACCTGACGCTGTTGACCAAGCGCGGACTGGTGGTGCGCGAAAGCCGGGGCACCAGCGTGTACTACCGCATCGGCGATGAGTCGGTGTACGCGTTGTGCGACCTGGTGTGCGGCAACATTGCGCGGGAGCTGGACCGCACCGCCGACCGCCGCCTCGCGTTCTCCCACCCCCACTAACCATCGGACGGTGCCAATGATGGGCCGCGGACACCCTGACCCAGGGCCCAACGGAACCGGCCTGGTCGCCGGGCCGAGGCCCGTGGTCTTATCAGGCGGCGTGCCCTCCATTTACCTGCCCTCCAGCACCGGCCTGGACGCGGGCAGCCTGCTGCAAACAGCGGCGTCACTGCTCTGGTTGCCGCAGGCCGCCTTGCTCGCCTGGGCCCTGCAGGGCGTACTGCAGGGTGGTGGTTTGCGGGCCGTGCAACTGCCGGCCGCCGGGGTGCTGTTGGTCGGAATCGCGCGTGCGGTGTGCGATGCATGCGGCGCGCGCCGAGCGTTTGGCACGGCGCGCAGCCGGCTGTCGGATTTGCGCGCGCAGGTCGCGCGTGCGCTGGCCGCGCGCTCGCCACTGGACCGCGCCCGACCGGCCTCGGGCCTTGCCGCCAGCGTCATGGCGGAGCAGGCCGAAGCCGTGGTGCCCTATTGGACGCGTTACCACACCGCCCGTTTGCGCGTCGTCGTGGTGCCGACGGTGATCTTGCTGGTGGTGCTGCCGCTGTCGTGGGTCGCAGCGCTTGTGCTGTTGTGCGCCGCGCCGCTGATCCCGTTCTTCATGGCCCTGGTGGGCTGGCGCGCCAAGGCCGAGAGCGAGGCCCAGATGGTCGAAATCGGCGGCATGAATGCCTTTTTGCTGGACCGCCTGCGCGGCCTGGCGACGTTGCGCGCGCTCGATGCGGTGGACGCCACGGCGCTGCGGTTGCGCGATGCCGCGCAGGCGCTGCGGCGGCGCACCATGGCGGTCCTGCGAATTGCTTTCCTGTCGTCGGCAGTGTTGGAACTCTTCTCAGCGCTCGGTGTGGCGATGGTGGCTGTGTACATCGGCTTTCATTTGCTCGGCCCGTTTGATTTTGGTGCCTGGGGCAGGCGCCTCAGCCTGGGACAGGGCTTTTTTGTGTTACTCCTGACACCGGCGTTTTTCGAGCCCTTGCGTGAGTTGGCGAGTGTCTGGCATGACCGCGCGGCCGGTGAGGCGGCGCTGGGCGCGTTGCATCGCCTGACAGCCGAAGGCTTGTCCTTGCCGGGCAGCAGTAGTGTGCAGCAGGCCGCAGATCCGACTGTGGTCGCGCCGCTTGCATGCGGCGCCCCGGCAGTGGATATCCGGGACTTGTGCTTTAGCCATGCCGGTGCGTCTCGCCCCGTCCTGGAAGGCTACGACTTGCATGTTGCCCCCGGCGAGCATGTTGTCGTCACAGGAGCCAGTGGCGTCGGAAAATCGACCTTGCTGGCCTTGATCGCGGGCCTTGTGCCCGCGCAGGGCGGCAGCATCTCAATCGATGGCTTGCAGCTATCTGCTGACACGGCCCCCGCCCTGCGTGAGCGCATGGCGTGGATCAGCCAGAAGCCGCATATCTTTGCGGGCACCGTGCAGTCCAATGTGGCGCTGGGCCGTGCTTCGACCAGTGCGGCAGCCGTGGCGAGCGCGCTGCGCTTTGCAGCGCTGAGTGAGGTGGCGCAGGCGCATCCGGGTGCCGCCCTCGGGGAAGGCGGCATCGGGCTGTCCGGTGGTGAGGCGGTACGGGTCGCGCTGGCGCGTGCCGCGGTTCATCCAACGGCGGACCTGCTGCTGGCTGATGAGCCGACGGCGCATCTGGACAGCGAGACGGCCGCGCAGGTGGCCGATGCCTTGCTGCAACTGGCCGAGGGCAAGACGCTGATCGTGGCCACCCATGATCCGGTGCTGGCCGCGCGTGTCGGGCGCATGGGGCGCGTTGTTCGACTTGCTGCGATGCGGGAGACCGCGGCATGAGGCTCTGGCGTGAACTGCGTCTGTTGCTGGCCGTGTTTGCACAGGGGAATCGTCGCCGGCTGCTGGGCGGCGCCTTGCTGGCGGCGCTCACGGTTTTGTCAGGTATGGCCTTGTTGGGCTTGGCGGGCTGGTTCATCACGGCCACGGCGATCGCGGGCATGAGCGTGGCCGCGGCCTTTGCCTTCGATGTGTTCATGCCGTCTGCCGGTATCCGCCTGTTGGCGCTGGGCCGTACCGCCTTGCGCTATAGCGAAAGGGTGGTGACCCACGACGCCACGCTGGGCGTGCTGGCGCACTTGCGCGAGCGCCTGTTTCGGGGCTGGGCACAGCCCGAGGCGGCGCGGCGGCTGCTGGCCCGACCGGCTCAACTGCTGTTTCGTCTGACCGCCGATATCGACGCGCTGGACACGCTGTACCTGCGGGTGCTGGTGCCGGCCGCTGCGGCGCTGCTGGCCGCGCTGGCCACCGGACTGGCGCTGGGGCTGGCCTGCTGGGGCCTTGGCGTGGCCATCGCGCTGTGGCTGGTCGGGACGGGTCTGATGATTTCGTGGGCTGCGGCGCAGTGCGCGCGCCGCGCGGCGCGCCGGCGCGCCTATGGGCTGGAAGCGCTGCGTGCGCGCAGCGTGGACCTGGTGGCCGGGCAGGCGGACCTCGTCATGACCGGCCAACTCGATGCCCAGCGGCAGGCGCTGGCGCAGGCCGATCGCTACCTGGCACGTGCCGATGATGCCTTGAACCGGCTGGAAACCCGTGCTGGCGTGGCCTACGGCGTGGCCAGCACTGTCGTTCTGAGCGCCACCGTGCTGGCGGTCGGTGCGCTGACCGGTGCGGGCACCATGGGAGCGCCGGTGGCCGCGCTGGCATTACTGCTGGTGCTGACGGCGACCGAGCCCTTTGCCGCACTCGGGCGCGGGGCGCTGGAGCTCGGGCGTACGCTGCTGGCGGCGCGCCGCCTGCTGCCGCGGCTGCAACCGCAGGACCCGCACCGGGCCGCAGCGTCGCGCGGGCCTCAAACGCCTGCGCTGGCTCACGACGTGGCGCTGCAATTGACCGCCGTCACGGCCGACCCGGCCGGCCACGAAGCATCCGGTGCGCCGTTGCTCCGCGATCTGTCGCTCAGCCTGCGCACCGGGGAGCGCGTGGCGCTGATCGGGCCCAGCGGCGCCGGCAAGTCCACCCTGCTGGCGCTGGTGGCTGGCGAGCTGGCGCCGCACTGCGGAACGGTGCAAACGCAGGCCCATAGTCTGTTGACGCAACGTACCGAGCTGTTCCAGGACAGTCTGCGTGACAACCTTAGCCTGGCCGACCCCGGCGCCGATGATGCGCGCCTGTGGCAGGTGCTCGAGGCCGCGGGGCTGGCCGATAATGTGCGGGCGCTGCCCAAGGCGCTGGATACGCGCCTGGGCGAAGGTGGGTTGGGTCTGTCGGGCGGTCAGGCGCGCCGGCTGGCCCTGGCGCGACTGTTTTTGCGACGGGTGCCGCTGTGGCTGCTCGACGAGCCGACCGAGGGGCTCGATCCGGTGACCGCGCGCGACGTGCTGCAACGCCTGCAGGGGCAAGCCGGTGAGCGCGCGATCCTGCTCGCAACCCATGTGCGGCGTGAAGCCGCGCTCGCCGACCGTCTGGTTAGCATGCAGCACGGGTGTATGGTGGCCGATGTCAGGCGTGGAGACGCGCGGTTTGAAGCGATGCTGGGAACATTACGGCCGGATTGATGTCCGATGCAGGGTGCGCGAGAGACGTAGAGCCTCTCGCCTCGCAGCGTCAAGAATCAGGAAGATCACATGGAATTCGACATAGTCTCGTTGTCTCGATTGCAGTTTGCCATCACGGCGCTGTATCACTTTTTGTTTGTGCCGCTAACGCTGGGCCTTTCCATCATCCTGGCGATCATGGAGACGGTGTTTGTGATGACCGGGCGCGTGATCTGGCGCGACATGACGAAATTCTGGGGCGTGCTGTTCGGCATCAACTTCGCCATGGGCGTGGCGACCGGCATCGTCATGGAGTTCCAGTTCGGCATGAACTGGAGCTACTACAGCCAATATGTGGGTGACATTTTTGGTGCGCCGCTGGCACTTGAAGGGTTGATGGCCTTTTTCCTCGAAGCGACCTTTGTCGGGATGTTCTTTTTCGGTTGGGACAAGCTCTCACGGCGCGGCCACCTCGCGGCCACCTGGGCGGTCGCCATCGGGTCGAACCTGTCGGCCTTGTGGATCCTGATTGCGAATGGCTGGATGCAAAACCCGGTCGGCGCCGCGCTCAATCCGCAGACCATGCGCATGGAGGTGACAGACTTCTATGCCGTCCTGACCAACCCGGTGGCGCAGGCCAAGTTTGTCCATACGGTTTCCGCCGGCTACATCTGCGCGGCGATGTTCGTGCTGGGAGTGTCGGCCTGGTACCTACTGCAGGGAAAGCATCGCGACCTGGCCAAGCGCTCCATGACGGTGGCGGCGGCGTTTGGTCTGGCGGCGGCGCTGTCGGTGGTGGTGCTCGGCGACGAGAGCGGCTACCTGACATCCGATCACCAGAAGATGAAGCTTGCCGCCATCGAGGGCATGTGGAAGACGGAGCCCGCGCCAGCCGCCTTCACACTGATCGGCTTTCCGGATCAGGCCGCGCGCGAAACCCGCTACGCCATTCATATCCCGATGCTGATGGGACTGATCGGCACGCGTTCGCTCGACACGGTGATTCCGGGCATCGACCAGATGGTCAAGGTGGCGGAGGGGCGCATCGCCCAGGGCCTCAAGGCCTACGATGCGTTGCAGCATATTCGCGCCGCGGGCGGCATGGACAAGGTCTCCCCTGAGTTGCGTGCCACCTTTGAAGAACATGGCAACGAATTGGGCTATGCGCTGCTGCTCAAGCGCTATGTGGACGATCCGCGCCAGGCCACCCCGCAGCAGATCACCCAGGCCGCTTGGGACACCGTACCCCAGGTTGCGCCGATGTTCTGGTTGTTTCGCATCATGGTGGGCATCGGTTTCTTCCAGATCCTGTTGATGGCCATATTCTTCGTGCTGTCGGCCCGCCGTTCGCTGGAGCGCCACCGCTGGCTGCTCAAGGTGGCGGTGTACGCCATTCCGCTGCCATGGATCGCGATCGAGGCCGGCTGGCTGGTGGCCGAGGTCGGACGCCAGCCCTGGGTGGTTGAAGGCATCCTGCCGACGGCCGTGGCCGTCTCCAGCCTGGGTATCAAAACGCTGCTGTTCAGCCTGGCCTGCTTCGTTGTGCTCTATACCGTGCTGCTGGTGATCGAGATGAAACTGATGCTTAAAGCCATTCGCACGGGGCCGCAGGCTGAGCATGCTCCGGCCGAAGGTGCGGCCCGCAGGCCAGTCGCGGGCAGCGACCCGGTGAACCTCATTTCAGTGGAGTAACGCCATGATCCTGCATCTGCTTGTGGACTACGACACCCTGCGGCTGATCTGGTGGGCGCTGATCGGCGTGCTGCTGGTCGCCTATGCCGTCACCGACGGGTTTGATCTGGGTGTGGGCATGCTGCTGCCCTTTGCCGGGCGCGACGACGTGGAGCGACGCGTCGTCATCAACAGCATCGGCCCGATCTGGGAGGGCAATCAGGTGTGGCTGATTCTGGGCGGTGGCGCCATCTTCGCGGCGTGGCCGCAGGTCTATGCGGTGGCGTTCTCGGGTTTTTATCTCGCCATGCTCGCGATTCTGGCCGGCTTGATCCTGCGGCCGGTGGCGTTCAAGTTTCGCAGCAAGCGCGACGATCCGCGCTGGCGCGCACGTTGGGATGGCGTGCTGTTTTTCAGCGGCTTCGTGCCGGCGCTGATATTCGGTGTGGCGCTGGGCAATGTGCTGCAGGGCGTGCCGTTCCGGCTGGCGCCCGACATGCGGATCTTCTACGACGGCAGTTTTCTCGGCCTGCTCAACCCCTTTGGCTTGTTGTGCGGCGTGCTGTCGGTTGCCATGCTGGTGATGCACGGTAGCGCCTGGTTGCAGCTCAAGACGCAGGGCCCGGTGGCGCAGCGCGCACGCCGCTACGGCATAGTCGCGGCATTGCTGACCATCGTGTTGTACGCACTGGCCGGCGTGCTGCTGTGGTCCTACGTTGGCGGCTATAGCATCACCAGCGCGATCGACATGGTGGGGCCCTCCAACCCGCTGCTCAAGACGGTCCAGGCGCATGATCCGGGCGCCTGGTTTGCCAACTACGCGGACCACACCTGGGCGCTGGCCGCACCCGTCGCCGGGTTTGTCGGCGCGCTGGGTGCGCTGCTGGGGCTGCGGCTGCGGCGCGAGGTTTTCACCCTGCTGTGCAGCGCGCTGAGCGTGGCCGGCATCGTGCTGAGCGTAGGTGTGTCGATGTTCCCGTTCCTGTTGCCATCGTCCGTTGACCCGCACGCGAGCCTGACGGTGTGGGATTCCTCGTCGAGCCACCTCACGCTGTTCATCATGCTGGTAGTCACCGTGATTTTTGTGCCCATCATCGTTGCCTACACCGCGTGGGTCTACCACGTGCTATGGGGCAAGGTCGACGAGGCGTCCATCCGCAGCGAGAGCGGTCACGCGTATTGACGCGCCGCTCCATTCAAAGACAAGGACAGGCCATGTGGTACTTCTCCTGGATACTCGGGCTGCCCCTGGCGGCAGCCTTTGCCGTGCTCAACGCGATGTGGTACGAGTTAATGGATGACGATGAGACGCGCAGGGAGCAATTGGAGAGGCCGTGACGCACCGGGCGCACCGGCGCTGCTTCAAGCGCCCAGCGCCTGCGAGATGAGCCGCCCGGCCGGCGCCAGATTGGCCACCAGGTCATGCGGCAGCCCATGACGTTCCACCAGGTATTGCGGTGTGTTGAAGCTCACCATCACGACTCCGGGCGCGGCCTCGGACACCAGCGCCTTCAGCGGCAGGTCAATCGCCGTCAGCGGGTGCGCCAGCATCAGCGGTGTGCCGGCCTTGGCGTTGCCAAAAATCAGCAGCACCGTGGGCGGCATGGTCAGGCCCACGGCAGCAGCTTCGGCGCCGTGGTCGATGGTCGCAAACAGCTTGAGGCCATGGGCCTTGAACGTGTCCCGCAGCCGGTCCAGAGTGCCAGAGAAACTGTGGGCACTCTTGATGCTCACCACACCGGGAGTGTTGTCCGGGGTCGATTGGCTGGTATTCATGCGCGGCTCCAGGGGATGGACTTGAGGCGATGGTAGGCCGATTCCCAGCTGTCTGCGAGCGAGTAGCTCCAGCTTCGGGTTAAAGCCGGAAATTCGAACAAATCAGGCCTCCAGCCCTTATGGAGTATTGGCTACCAGCTATGAATGCGATAGTAACGATGCAGCGTGGCGACGCGGTGTGCCGCCGCTCAGGTGCCTCCGAACATGGCCAGATTCAGCTTTGAGGGTTGGCCCAACCATGACGCGTGCAACGTGTGGTCCGCCAGGTCGTCGCCTGTGGCGCCATGCACCAGCACATCCAGGCCGTTGCGGTGCTGCTCCAGCCAGGCGATCACCGCCTCGAACTGCGAACTGTCGAACGCCAGCTGGCAACTCCAGTGTGGGTGCGGTCCCACCAGCTTCTCGTGCACACGGCCCACAGGGATCTGGAACCGCTCGCCCGCGCCCTGGCACAACTGGCGCGCCTGCGCCACCGTGTCAGGCCCGAAGTAGACATGGGCGTGGTAGTGGGCGTAAACGTTGCGCGGGCGGGGGACGTCGGCTTGTGTCATTGGTGCTCTCTCAGATGGGTGGCGGATGGGTGCCGGCAGAGTGGGCCGGCCCCTTCAGCTCGACAGTGTTGCCTTCGGGGTCGATGATGTAGATGGAGGGGCCCAGGCCTTCGGCGCCATAGCGCGACTCGACGGGTCCGGCCGCGATGCCCGCCGCGCTCAGGTGCCGGCAGATTGCGTCCGCGTCGAACGGATCAACACGGAAGCAGAAGTGATCGAGGTTTCTGCCCTCGATGCCCGGTGGTGCGCCGCCCGCGCGGCCTAGCGGCCCATCGACCGGTACCAGGTCCACCAGCGAGCGCCCTGCACGCAACTGCACGAGGCCAAGCTCGTCCTGCCGTCGCTCGACGGGGCAGCCCAGCACCGTGCCGTAGAAATGCAGCATCGCGTCCAAATCAACAACGCGTAGCACGATGTGGTCGATTTCCCGCAACTGAATCATCCGGGACCTCCAAGAGCTGTTTGCGCGACGATTGCTGATTCTCGTATTGCCGAATATACTGTTTATTTGTCCAGTATCAACATTGCCATGCGCGACTCACTCATTTTGCCGCACGCTATCAAGGGTCGTGGCGCGGCCACGCGCGTCGCGCACCGCTTCGAGCGTGACGCGCGCGATGCGTTCGACGACGGCTGGGGCACGCAGGAGGAGGGCGCAGACGCACCGGCTGCCCCGCCCACCACGCAGGTGACCTTCGAGGACGCCAAAAGCGCGCTGACTCACAACGAGTCGCCCGACATCTATTTCGACTATGGCCTGAACCCGTACCGGGGTTGTGAGCATGGCTGCGTCTATTGCTACGCGCGGCCCACGCACAGCTACCTGGGTCTGTCGCCGGGGCTGGATTTCGAGACCCGGATCATCGCCAAGCGCAACGTGGCCACCGTGCTGGCGCGCGAACTTGCGGCGCCGCGCTATGTGCCGCGCATGATCGCGCTGGGCACGGTCACCGACGCCTACCAGCCTGTGGAGCGAGAGTTGCGCCTCACGCGCGGTGTGGTCGAGGTGCTGCACCAGTGCCAGCATCCATTCGCCGTGGTGACCAAGGGCAGCGGCGTGGAGCGTGACCTGGACCTGATCGCGCCGATGGCGCAGGCCGGGCTTGTTGCGGTGTATGTGACCATCACCACGCTCGATTCGAAACTGGCGCGCATCCTTGAGCCACGCGCCGCGGCACCGTATCGCCGCCTGCGCACCATCCGCACGCTGGCCGATGCCGGCGTGCCGGTAGGTGTCAGCGTGGCGCCGCAAATTCCATTCGTGAACAACGATATGGAACAGGTGCTGGCCGCCGCATGGGAGGCGGGCGCGCGCACGGCCTTCTATACGGTGCTGCGCCTGCCCTGGGAACTGAGTCCGCTGTTCCGCGAGTGGCTGGAACTGCACTACCCGCAGCGCGCCGCGCGCGTGATGGCGCGCGTGCAGGACATGCGTGGCGGGCGGGACTACGACAGCGACTTTGCGACGCGCATGAAGGGAAAAGGCCTGTGGGCCGATCTGATTCGCCAGCGCTTCGAAAGAGCCTGCCTGCGGCTGGGCTTCAACCGCGAACGCATAGTGCTCGACGCCAGCCAGTTCCGCCGCCCCGATGTGACGGGCCAGGGCAGCCTGTTCTAGCGTTCCTGGCCTTGGCTCTTCAGCGCAAGTAGCTGCGGTTGAGCCGGACCTCCAGCCTTTTCTGCAGCGTCTCGAAAAATGCGCTCATGGCCCAATAGATGCCCGCTGCGGCCAGGTACAGCGGGAAGGGCTGGAAGGTGGTGGCGATCACCTCCTTCGTGGAGAGCATCAACTCGCTGACCGAGATCACCGACACCAGCGAGGTGTCCTTGATCAGGCTGATCAGGCTGTTCGACAGGCTGGGCACGGCCAGCCGTAGTGCCTGCGGGCCGACGATGTAGCGCAGCGTTTGGGCCTGCGTCAGGCCCAGGCTGCGGGCGGCATTCCACTGGCCGTGCTCGACGCCGTTGATCGCTCCGCGAAGGGTCTCGGACAGATAGGCGCCCACATTCAGGCTTAGGCCCAGAATGCCCGCAGTGATCGGGTCGAACTGGATGCCGATGCTGGGCAGGCCAAAGTAGATCACGAACAGCTGCACCAGCAGCGGCGTTCCGCGCATGCAACTCACGTACAACGTTGCCACTTGTGACAACCCCGGCACCTTGGCCATCCGGGTGATGGCGACGAGGGTACCCAGCACCGCGCCGAAGATCACGGACGCCACAGCCAGTAGCAGGGTGTAGCCTGCTCCCCGTATCATCACCGGTAGCGCATCGCGCAGCAATTGCGTCAAGCTGTGCCAATCCATAAGCCCCCCGATTTCAATAAAAAACCCGGCCGCGGCCGGGTTGTTCGCTACAACACCTTGTCATTTTGCAACCGGCGGCTTGCTCACGTCGCGGTCAAACCACTTGACGGAGATCTTCGCAAAACTGCCATCGGCTTCCATATCGGCAATGGCCTTGTCCAGTGCTGCCTTGAACTTGGGATTGCCCTTGGCGAATGGAATGCCCGATTCCTCGATCTGGCCGACTGGCGCGCCGGCCTTGAGCGGCAGGTTGGTTTTCTTGATGACGTAGGGAATCAGGAGGCTGTCGTTCATCGCGGCGTCGATGCGGCCCAAGGCCAGATCCTGCAGGTATTCGCTCGAACCGGGATAGGTCTTGATGTCGATACCGCCCACGGCCTTGGCCATGTCGGCAAAGTTGGTGCCTTCACCCACGCCGAGTTTTTTGCCTTTGAGGTCCGCCAGCGACTTGAAAACGCGTTTGTCGTCCTTGCGCACGATCAACTGTGGGCTGGAGATGGTGTAGGGCACTGAGAAGTCGAATGCTTCCTTGCGCTTGTCGGTGATGCCGACCTGGTTGATCACCACGTCGTACTTGCCGGCCTGCAGGCCGGCAAGAAGGCCACTCCATTCGCCGGTGGTGAATTCAGGCTTGACGCCCAGTTTTTGCGCCAGTGCCTTGGCGAATTCGACTTCGAAACCAGCGAGTTGCCCGTTTTCCTTGTAATTGAAGGGCGGGTAGGTGCCTTCCATCGCGATGTTGAGCGTGCCGCGCTGCTTGACGGTGTCGAGCAGATCGGCGGCGCCGGCGTGCACGGTGGTGGCCAGAAGAAGGGCGACTGCCAGAATCTTTCGAATATTCATATTCATTCCAGTTATAACCAATTGTTCTTGATGACGAGTTTGAATATTACAGTGAGTCGTGCCTTGTTCCTGGGCCATAGCCCGACGGGCCTGCTGCCGTAATGGGAATTCGCCTCAGGATTTGGCGCAGTCTGCGTAGAAGTCCATGGATCGCTGATAGACGCTGGTTTTCACGTCAAGCAAGCCCAGGATCGAATGAAAAAAGTTGTCCTGAGAGACGTGCGCATCCAGATGCTGTTTGAGGCACGCGGTAGTGATTTTGGTGCGCTGCTCGAACGACGGTGACAGCCACGTAATCCACGGCACATGCTTTTGCACATCGGGCGCGATGCTGTACGGCAGGCCGTGCAGGTAAAGGTTGTTCTCGCCCAGCGACTCGCCGTGGTCTGCAACGTAAATCATCGCGGGCGAATATTGCGGCTCCTGGGTCTTCAGCCATTCGATGCAGGATGCCAGGAAATGATCGGTGTACAGCACCGTGTTGTCGTAGGCGTTGACCAGTTGGGTCCGGTCGCAGTCCTGCAAATTGTTGGTGGTGCATTCGGGCATGAATTTCTTGTAGGCGGCAGGGCTGCGCTTGTAATAGGCAGGGCCATGGCTGCCCATCTGGTGCATCACCAGCACCACGCCCTTGGCGCGCTCGGCCGCCGGCAACGCGGCGATACGTTCGTTGATGTTGTCCAGCATCACGCCATCAAAGCATTCGCCGTCCTTGCACAAGCCGGGCACCTTGAGCGCTGAGGTATCGACATGGGGGACCCGGTCGCACACGCCTTTGCAGCCGGCCTGGTTGTCGATCCACAGCACCGCCATTCCAGCATGCTGCAGCACGTCGAGCAGGTTCTCGTGATTGACCTTGCGAGCCTCGAACTTCGTTCGCCCCAGATCGGAGAACATGCACGGCACCGAGGTGGCCGTGCTGGTGCCGCAGGACCAGGCATCGCGCTGGCTCACCACATTTTCGCGGGCCAGCTCTGGGGTGGTGTCACGCGCGTAGCCGTTCAGGCCGAAGTTGCCAGAGCGCCCGGTCTCGCCCAGCACCAGCAGCAGCAGCGGTGGTTTGGTCTGTGGCGTGTAGCTGGCGCCCAGCCGGGCGTCTTCGCCCAGTGGCAGCAGTACGGTGTCGTTGCGCTCGAGTGGCTTGGCGGCGATGTCGCCGAGCGCATAGAACGAATTGAGTGGATTGATCAGATAACGCACCTGGGTGTGGTTGCGCATGACCGATGAGAGATCTTTAAAGGAAATGGCCGCAATCCCTACTAATACGACGCATGACGCTATAAAAACAATAGTATTCGAGAGCAGTTGCCGGCCCACGCCCAGCCGTTTCAAGGGCTTGCGCCAAAGCCATACTGTGGGCAACAGCGCCAGCACCAGCACGTAGCCCAACATGCGCCAGCTCAGGAGATCGCCCACTTCGCCCGGGTTGGTCTGCAGCACGTTGAGCATCATCGGGGTGTCGATGACCACGCCGTAGCTCAGCATGAAATAGGTGCCGAAGGCGCCCGCCAGCAACAACAGGGTGATCGCCGGTTTGAGTGTCCAGCGCCAGGCCAGCACACTCAGCAGCGCGCTGGTGGCGGCGCCGATCATGACCGCAAATGCTATGCCGAACCAGACGCCGCGGGCGTTGTCCAGTTCGGGCAGCCGCCCCAGATGTCGCCACAGCGCCAGGTTGCAGAGGGTGGCGATCCAGATGGAGGCCAGCACGATGGCCCAGAATGGTCGCAGCGCAGCGCGCTCCAGTTCGGGTGAAAAAAATGACGACAGCGCGAATTCAGTGGTGCGAAACAGTTTCAGCGACGACATGGCTGTGGATTGTCGCCGCTTTTGCGGACCTGGCGATACGCCTCCGGGGAGTCGCTCAGTAAAGTACCACGCCGCGAATCGACTCGCCGCGCTTCATCAGGTCGAACCCCCGGTTGATGTCGGCCAAAGGCATGGTGTGCGTGATCAGGTCATCGATGTTGATCTTGCCTTCCATGTACCAGTCAACGATCCTGGGCACATCGGTGCGCCCGCGCGCGCCGCCGAAGGCCGATCCCTCCCACTTGCGGCCGGTCACGAGCTGGAACGGGCGCGTGCTGATCTCGGCGCCGGCCTCGGCCACGCCGATGATGATGGCGCGGCCCCAGCCCTTGTGCGTGCACTCCAGCGCCTGGCGCATCACCTCGGTGTTGCCGATGCACTCGAAACTGTAGTCGGCGCCGCCGTCGGTGAGTTGCACGATCGCGTCGACGATGTTCTCGTGCTCCTTCGGATTCAGGAAATGGCTCATGCCGAACTTGCGCGCCATCGCCTCGCGCGCCGGGTTCAGGTCCACGCCGATTATCTTGTCGGCGCCCACCATCTTGGCGCCCTGAATCACGTTCAGGCCAATGCCACCCAGGCCGAACACCACCACGTTGGCGCCGGCCTCCACCTTGGCCGTGAAGATCACTGCGCCGATGCCGGTCGTGACGCCGCAGCCGATGTAGCAGACCTTGTCGAAGGGCGCGTCCTCGCGGATTTTCGCCAATGAAATCTCGGGCGCCACGGTGTAGTTGCTGAAGGTCGAGGTCCCCATGTAGTGGAAGATGGGCTTGCCATCCAGGCTGAAGCGCGACGTGGCGTCGGGCATCAACCCCTTGCCCTGCGTGCCGCGGATGAGCTGGCACAGATTGGTCTTGCGTGACAGGCAGAACTTGCACTGGCGGCATTCGGGTGTGTACAGCGGAATGACGTGGTCGCCCTTCTTGAGAGTGGTGACACCGGGACCGACATCGACCACGATGCCCGCGCCTTCGTGGCCCAGGATCGCCGGAAAGATGCCTTCGGGGTCGGCGCCCGAGAGCGTGTAGTAGTCGGTGTGGCAGATGCCGGTGGCCTTGATCTCGACCAGCACCTCGCCGAACTTTGGGCCCTCCAGGTCAACGGTTTCAATGGTCAGGGGCTGGCCTGATTGCCAGGCAACGGCGGCGCGGGTTTTCATGGGTGAGTGCGAAGGAAGCGAAGAAGCTTCGCACTATAAGCGCGCCGTCAGCGCAATACCCTCAGGCGCTGAAGAAGCTCTTGAGCTTGTCGGTCCAGCTGCCTTCGGTAGGCGAATGTTTAGCGCCTCCTTTTTTGAGCGACTCGTCAAGGTCCTTGAGCAGTTTGCGCTGGTGCTCGGTCAGCTTCACGGGTGTCTCTACCGTAATGTGGCAATACAGGTCGCCGGGATAGCTGGAGCGCACGCCCTTGATGCCCTTGCCGCGCAGACGAAATTGCTTGCTGGCCTGCGTGCCTTCCGGAATGTCGATCGCCGCCTTGCCAGTTAGCGTCGGCACGTCGATCTCTCCCCCCAGTGCCGCCGTCGTGAAGCTGATCGGGACCTCGCAGTGCAGGTCGTCGCCGTCGCGCTCGAAAATGTTGTGCTTCTTGAGTCGGATCTCGATGAACAGATCGCCCGGCGGCCCACCGTTGCTTCCCGGCTCGCCGTTGCCGGCGCTGCGGATGCGCATGGCGTCGTCAATGCCGGCCGGAATCCTGACTTCCAGTGTCTTGTTGCCCTTGACCTTGCCTTGGCCGTGGCAGGCGGTGCATGGCTCGGGGATGAGCTTGCCCGTGCCGCGGCAGGTCGGGCAGGTCTGTTGCACGCTGAAAAAACCCTGGCGCATCTGCACCGCGCCCGCGCCGTGGCAGGTGGTGCAGGTAATGGCCTTGGTGCCGGGTTTGGCACCCGTGCCGTGGCAGGTGGCACAGTCGTCCCAGGTGGGAATGCGGATCTGTGCCTCCTTGCCCTGGGCTGCCTCTTCCAGCGTGACCTCCATCGCATAGCTCAGGTCGCCGCCGCGAAACACCTGCCGGCCGCCACCGTGGGCACGGCCCTGACCGCCGCGCTGCCCGTTGAAGATGTCGCCGAAGATGTCGCCAAAGGCCTCGGCAAAGCCGCCAAAGCCTTCCGTGCCCGGACCACCGCGCATGTTCGGATCGACGCCGGCATGGCCATACTGGTCGTAGGCGGCGCGCTTTTGCGCGTCGCTCAGCATCTCGTAGGCTTCCTTGGCTTCCTTGAATTTGGCCTCGGCAGGTTTGGCTCCATCGCCCTGGTTGCGATCAGGGTGGTACTTCATCGCGAGCTTGCGATAAGCCTTCTTGATTTCGTCGTCGCTGGCGTTTTTGGGAACGCCCAGGGTTTCGTAATAGTCGCGCTTGCTCATTCAGCGATCACTTTCTCAATACGGCGACCCGGTATGGACCGGATCTTGTTCATTGGCTCAACCTCTCGATGGTTGGGCCGGGCATGAAATAAACGGCGATCATCGCGACGAAAATCGCGATGGAAATCCAGACAGACACATACGCCAGCGGTGCGGATGCCAGGTACAGCCCGATGCTCATCAGGTTTTTGCGTCCCGAGCGTCTGTGCATGTCTCCCAACAAGCGGTTGTCCGGCTGCTGTGCGGCAACGCCGCGGCGCAGCATGTCGTAAGCGACGGCACTGGCCGCGAGGTTCAGGCTGTACACCGCGATCGCGAGTGGCGCCAGATGGTTCTCGCCCATGCCGCCGGTGGAAAACGGTATCAGCGACAGCCAGAACAGCATATGGTTGTTGAGCCACAGGATGCGACCGGTGGGGGAACGCGCGGTGGACATCAGGTGATGGTGGTTGACCCAAACGATGGCAATCACGACAAACGAGAGCGCGTAGCTCAGAAACACCGGTGCCAGCGCCAGCAGGTTCTCCAGCGTGAACGGATGAGGCACCCGCAACTCCAGCACCATGATGGTGATGATGATGGCGATCACGCCGTCACTGAAGGCCTCCAGGCGGTTCTTGTTCATCGTCGTCGTCGATTTGGACACCGGTCACACCATGCGTCAACGCCGCGCCCGGGCAAGTGCTTGCCCAGGCGCGGCGGTTTGACGCTGTACGCAGGCGCGTACGTTTTTCAACCCTTCTTGACTTCCTTCACCTCGGCATCGACCACGTTGTCATCGGCCGGTTGCTCCGGGGACTGGGTGCCTGCCGCGCCGCCTGCACCAGCCGCCGAGGCGCCGGCTTGCTGCGCCTGCATGTCGGCGTACATCTTCTCTCCCAGTTTCTGGCCGGCAGTGGTCAAAGTGTTGGTCTTTTCTTCAATCGCGGCCTTGTCCTCGCCCTTGAGGGCTTGTTCCAGGTCCTTAATCGCGGCCTCGATCTTTTCCTTCTCGCCAGCGTCCAACTTGTCGCCATACTCGGTCAGGCTCTTCTTGACGCTATGCACCATGGCCTCGCCCTGGTTCTTCGCCTGCACGATCTCGAGTTTCTTCTTGTCGTCGGCGGCGTTGATTTCTGCGTCCTTCACCATCTGCTGGATCTCGGCCTCGGTCAGGCCCGAGTTGGCCTTGATGGTGATCTTGTTCTCCTTGCCCGTGCCCTTGTCCTTGGCGCCAACGTGCAAAATGCCGTTGGCGTCGATGTCGAACGACACCTCGATCTGCGGCGTGCCGCGTGCGGACGGCGGAATGCCCTCCAGGTTGAATTCGCCCAGCAACTTGTTGCCGCTGGCAATATCGCGCTCGCCTTGGAACACCTTGATCGTCACGGCCGGCTGATTGTCGTCGGCGGTCGAGAAGGTCTGGGCAAACTTGGTCGGGATGGTCGTGTTCTTCTGGATCATCTTGGTCATCACGCCGCCCATGGTCTCGATGCCCAGCGACAGCGGCGTCACGTCCAGCAGCAGCACGTCCTTGCGGTCGCCGCTGAGCACCTGGCCCTGGATGGCAGCGCCGACGGCGACGGCTTCGTCGGGGTTCACGTCCTTGCGCGGCTCCCTGCCGAAGAATTCCTTCACCATCTCCTGCACCTTAGGCATGCGTGTCATGCCGCCGACCAGGATCACATCGTTGATGTCGGACACGCTCACGCCGGCGTCCTTGATGGCAGTGCGGCAGGGCGCGATGGTGCGCTCGATCAGTTCGTCCACCAGCGACTCCAGCTTGGCGCGCGTCATCTTGATGTTCAGGTGCTTGGGGCCCGATGCATCAGCCGTGATGTAAGGCAGGTTGATGTCGGTCTGCGCACTGTTGGACAGTTCGATCTTGGCCTTTTCAGCGGCGTCCTTCAGACGCTGCAATGCCAGCACGTCCTTGGACAGGTCGACGCCCTGTTCCTTTTTGAACTCGCTAACGATGTAGTCGATGATGCGCTGGTCGAAATCCTCGCCGCCCAGGAAGGTGTCGCCGTTGGTGGACAGCACTTCGAACTGCTTCTCGCCATCGACGTCGGCAATCTCGATGATCGAGATGTCGAAGGTGCCGCCGCCCAGGTCGTACACCGCGATCTTGCGGTCGCCCTTTTCCATCTTGTCCATACCGAAGGCCAGCGCGGCCGCAGTGGGCTCGTTGATGATGCGCTTGACATCCAGCCCGGCAATCCGGCCGGCGTCCTTGGTAGCCTGGCGCTGGCTGTCATTGAAGTAGGCAGGGACCGTGATGACGGCCTCGGTGACAGGCTCGCCCAGATAATCCTCGGCGGTCTTCTTCATTTTGCGCAGGATGTCGGCGCTGACCTGTTGCGCGGACAACTGCTTGCCGCGCACATCGACCCAGGCGTCGCCGTTGTCGGCCGCGACGATCTTGTAGGGCATCAGGTTGATGTCCTTCTGCACCTCTTTCTCGGTGAATTTGCGCCCGATCAGGCGCTTCACGGCAAACAGGGTGTTCTTCGGGTTCGTGACGGCCTGGCGCTTGGCCGAGGCACCCACCAGCACCTCACCGTCTTCCTGGTAGGCCACGATGGAAGGCGTGGTGCGCGCGCCTTCGGAATTTTCAATGACCTTGGGCGTACTGCCCTCGATGATGGACACGCAACTGTTGGTTGTGCCCAGGTCGATCCCGATGATTCTTGCCATGATTTCTGCTCCT
>JBDTCK010000103.1:0-16477 GCA_039923645.1 Rhodoferax sp. | reverse complement strand
ATGCCGTATTTGCCCCATTCGGCGGCCAGCGTGCGGGTGAAGCCGATTACCGCGGTCTTGGAGGTGTTGTAGGCCAACGTCTGTATTTCCGGCGGGTTGCCGTTCAGGCCCGCGACGGAGGCAATGTTGATGATGTGGCCGGTCTTGTTCGGAATCATGTAGCCGTTGGCAACCTGTTGCGACAAAATGAAATAGCCGCGCACGTTGAGGTTCATCACCTTGTCCCAGGCAGCCACCGGATGGCTCTCGGCCGGCGCACCCCAGCTCGCGCCGGCGTTGTTGACCAGGATGTCGATCGCGCCCATGCGCTCGAGTGTCTGGTCAGCGAGGCGGCGCGTGTCTTCTTCTTTGGAGCAGTCGGCGGCGATCCAGCGCGCGTCGATACCGACGGCCTGCAAATCGGCCACGGCGACCTCGAGGTCGTCGGCCTTGCGCGAACTCAGCATAATCCTCGCGCCCGCTTCGCCCAGCGCATGGGCCATTTGCAGACCCAGGCCGCGCGAGCCGCCGGTAATAAGTGCCGTTTTGCCATTGAGGTCAAAAAGTTGTTGGATGGTACGAGTCATGCGGGTCTCCGGCGTGTTCAATAGTTAAAAATGCAATGTATACGCCGACGACTCACGATTCTTCTTTCAAACGTGAGCGGACGTAAATGAGGGCGACTCCCACCGCTGCAACGAGCGCGCCGACGATCATCAGCGTACGGCCCAGCGCGGCGTCGCTGCGCCGGGTAAACAAGCCCAGCACCAGGGTCAACAGCCCACCATAGATCAAGATCCAGATCAGCGCGTGCAGGCGGGCAATATCCCTGGATGATGTCGGCGTGGATTCCTTGAAAAACCCCATTAAAAGGCATCTTCGCCCAAGCTCGCACAGGTCAGATCGCGACTTTCCACGACCCCGAGCCAGGCCCCAATTTTGGGTAACTCGTAATGATAAAAATAGCGCATGGCACCCAACTGTCCCGCCGTCGTTGCCAGTGACTTCGTGCCATCCATGCGCAGTGCAGCAACCGCCACATCCAGCCATATCCAGGCCAGCACGGTATGGCCAAAGGCCTGCATGTAGGGCACGGCGTTGGCCAATGCGTCGGTGGGCTTGCCGGTTGCCCAAGCCGCTTGAGTGGCAGCGATCAACTGCTGCAGCGCCAGGCCGAGCGCTTTGGCGTGCTTCGTCAATTCGGCCACCTGTGTGGCGCGCCGTATGGTTTGCCCGATGCGCGCTGCCAGCAATTGCAGGCCCCGGCCCTCCTCCATCAGCACCTTGCGGCCCAGCAGGTCCGTAGCCTGGATGCCGTGCGTACCTTCATGGATCATGTTCAGGCGGTTGTCGCGCCAGTACTGCTCGACTGGAAAGTCGCGGGTGTAGCCATAGCCTCCGTGCACCTGGATCGCCAGCGAGTTGGCCTCCAGGCACCATTCGCTGGGCCAGCTCTTGGCGATCGGGGTCAGCACTTCGAGCAGCAACCGTGCTTCGTCAGCGGCCTCGGGCCCTGCCGTGCGCTGCTCGTCCACCAGACGTGCGCAATACAGTTCCAGTGCCAGCGCGCCCTCGCAATAGGACTTTTGCGCCAGCAGCATGCGCCGCACGTCGGCATGTTCGATGATACGGATCTGGGGTTGGGCCGCGTCCTTGCCGCCAACGCCCAGGGGCCGACCTTGCGGGCGGCTTTTGGCATAGTCGAGCGAGGCGTGATATCCCGCCATGCCCAGCATGGTGGCCGCCAGGCCGACGCCGATGCGCGCCTCGTTCATCATGTGGAACATGCAGTGTAGCCCCTTGCCGGGCTGACCGACCAAGTAGCCGATGGCGCCGCTGGCGCCCTGCGGCTTGAACTTGCCCTCGCCGAAGTTCAGCAAGGTGTTGGTGGTGCCGCGCCAGCCCAGCTTGTGGTTCAGGCCGGCCAGGGCCACGTCGTTGCGTTCCCCGGTCAACTGGCCATCGGTATCGACCATCTTCTTCGGGACGATGAACAGCGAGATGCCGCGTGTACCCGGCACCAGCTTGCCGTTCTCGTCCGGGATCTTGGCCAGCACGATGTGCACGATGTTCTCGGTCAACTCATGGTCGCCCGACGAAATCCACATCTTGTTGCCTGTGAGGCGATAGCGCGGCCCGAGTGGGTCGCGATCCCACGGCACGACGCCGTCCGCTGCCACCGAAGGGGACTCGTCAGGGACGGCGCGCGTCGCGACATCGCTCAGGCTGGAGCCGGCCTGCGGCTCCGACAGGCACATGGTGCCGGCCCACCGGCCCGAAAACTCGTTCTTTGCGAACACCTCTTTCTGCATGTCGGTGCCGTGCACCAGCAGCAGGTTCGCGTTGCCGCTGGTCAGCATGTTGGAGCCGATGCTGACCGAGGCCATCGCGAAGAAGCTGTTGGCGGCCGACTGCACGGTGTAGGGCAACTGCATGCCGCCGATGTCGTAGTCCTGCGCGGCGCTCATCATGCCGGACTCGACGAAGGCCTTGTGCGCATCGTGCGTGGCCTGCGGCAAGACGACTTTCTCGCCATCCATGCGCGGCTCCTGAGTATCGACCAACCGGTTGACTGGCGCGTATTTTTCGCGCGCGATACGCTCGCAGGTGTCGAGCACGGCGTCAAAAGTCTCGCGCGAATGATCGGCAAAACGCTTGCGCTGGCTCAGCGAGGACGCGTCCAGCCATTGGTACAAAAGGAAGTCGAGAGTGGCGCGAAGGGACATGAAACTTCCAATCAAAACCGTCACCAACCCAGTAACTACCTTGGATGGCAGCTATGGGATCCGGAGCAACCTGAGAGAACCGGCAGCATTTGGATCACCGGCTGCGCTCGGCATTGCACCGGTGACCCCCGTGGGTTCAGTGCGTCAGAGCACTTCGAAAACACCTGCCGCGCCCATGCCACCACCGACGCACATGGTCACGCACACGCGCTTGGCACCGCGGCGCTTGCCTTCGATGAGCGCGTGGCCCGTCAGTCGCTGGCCGGTCACGCCATACGGGTGACCCACGGCGATGGCACCACCATTCACATTCAGGCGATCGCCGGGGATGCCGAGCTTGTCCCGGCAATAGATGACCTGCACGGCGAAGGCCTCGTTCAGCTCCCACAGGTCGATGTCGCTCACCTTGAGACCCAGGCGTGCCAGCACCTTGGGGATCGCGAACACCGGCCCAATGCCCATTTCATCAGGCTCGCAACCCGCCACGGCAAAGCCGAGGAAACGTCCGAGGGGCATCAGGCCTTTTTTCTCGGCCAGGGTTTCATTCATCAGCACGCAGGCCCCAGCGCCGTCGGAAAACTGGCTGGCGTTGCCGGCCGAGATCAGGCCACCGGGGAGCGCGGGCTTGATGCCGCTAATGCCTTCCTTGGTCGTGCCAGCGCGGATGCCTTCGTCATTGGTGACAGTGACTTCCTTGGTGCGCAGTCCTATGACGGGGTCTGCGACACCGGCCGTGACCGTGATCGGCGCGATTTCGGCCGTGAACAAGCCTGCCGCCAGCGACTCGGTGGCCTTTTGCTGGCTGCTGGCGCCATACTCGTCCATCGCATCGCGGCCAATGTGGTAGCGCTTGGCGACCTGCTCGGCCGTTTGCAGCATGTTCCAGTAGATCTCGGGCTTGTTCTTGACCAGCCATGGGTCGGCGATCATGTGTCGATTGGCTTCGTTCTGCACGCACGAGATGCTTTCCACGCCACCGGCGACGAATACGTCGGCTTCACCGGCAATGATGCGCTGCGCCGCCAGGGCGATAGTCTGCAGTCCGGACGAGCAAAAGCGGTTCACCGTGGTGCCGGAAACGGTCACCGGGCAGCCTGCGCGCAGGGCGATCTGGCGGGCGATATTGGAGCCGGTGGCACCCTCGGGAGTGGCACAGCCCATGATGACGTCTTCGACTTCACCGGGCTCGATGCCCGCACGCTGGATCGCGTGCTGCACTGCGTGACCACCCAGGGTCGCGCCGTGGGTCATGTTGAAGGAACCCTTCCAGCTCTTGGCAAGCGGCGTGCGGGCGGTGGAAACAATTACGGCTGAAGTCATGGTGATCCTTAGTGATTGAACGTCTTGCCTTCGGCGACCAGCTTGGCCAGCAAGGGTGCAGGCTGCCAGAACCTGGCATCGTCCAGCGGGTTCTGGGCAAACCGGTGCATGGACTGCACCACGTTGAACAGGCCGACCTGATCGGCATACAGCATCGGGCCACCGCGCCAGAGCGGGAAGCCGTAGCCGGTGAGGTAGACCATATCGATATCGCTGGCTTTGGACGCAATGCCTTCTTCGAGGATGCGGGCCGCTTCATTGACCAGCGAATACACCAGACGCTGCACGATTTCTTCGTCGGAAATCTTGCGTGGTGTGACGCCCAGTTCCTTGCGATGCTTTTCGAGCATGTCCTCCACAAGCTTCGAAGGGATCGCGTCGCGCTTGCCGGCCTGATAGTCGTACCAGCCGGCCCCGGTCTTTTGGCCGAAGCGGCCCAACTCGCACAGCAGATCGGCCGTCTTGCTGTATTTCATGTCGGGCTTTTCGGTGTAGCGGCGCTTGCGGATGGCCCAGCCGATGTCGTTGCCGGCCAGGTCGCCCATGCGGAACGGTCCCATGGCAAAGCCGAACTTCTCGATGGCTTTGTCCACCTGAGTGGGAGTGCAGCCCTCGTCCAGCAAGAAGCCGCCCTGGCGGCCGTACTGCTCGATCATGCGGTTGCCGATGAAGCCATCGCACACACCCGACACCACGGAGGTTTTCTTGATTTTCTTGCCCAACGCCATGACCGTGGCCAGCACGTCCTTGCCGGTCTTGGCGCCGCGCACCACCTCCAGCAGTTTCATGACGTTGGCTGGGCTGAAGAAGTGCGTGCCGATCACGTCCTGCGGACGCTTGGTGAAACCCGCGATCTTGTTCACGTCCAGCGTCGAGGTGTTGGAGGCCAGGATCGCGCCAGGCTTCATGACCTGATCCAGCGCCTCGAACACCTTTTGCTTCACGCCCATTTCCTCGAACACGGCCTCGATCACCATGTCGGTGTCTTTCAGGTCCTTGTAGTCGAGGGTGGTGCTGAGCAACGCCATGCGCTGCTCGTACTTGTCCTGCTTGAGCTTGCCGCGCTTGACCTGAGACTCATAGTTCTTGCGGATCGTGGCAATGCCGCGGTCCAGCGCCTCCTGCTTCATCTCGAGAATCTTCACCGGGATGCCGGCGTTGAGGAAATTCATCGAGATGCCGCCGCCCATCGTGCCAGCACCGATCACGGCGATCGACTTGATGGTGCGCTGGGGCGTGTCGGCGGGAACATCGGGGATCTTGGACGCGGCGCGCTCGGCCATGAACACATGGCGCAGGGCGCGGCATTCGGGCGTCCACATCAGGTTGATGAAGATCTCGCGTTCCGTGAGCATGCCGGTGTCGAACTTTTGCTTGGTGGCCGCTTCGACCGCATCGACACATTTGCCGGGCGCCGGAAAGTTCTTCGCCATGCCCTTGACCATGTTGCGGGCAAACTGGAAGTAGGCATCGCCCAGCGGGTGCTTGCACGGCAGGTTGCGCACCAGCGGCAGCGGCCGCGCCGCAGCGACGGAGCGCGCATATTCCAGCGCCTCTTGCGGCAACGACTCGAGGGATGCAGCCATCTTGTCAAACAGCTTCTGGCCCGGCAGCGAGGCCAGCAATTCGCTCTTGACGGGCTCGCCGCTCACGATCATGTTGAGGGCGGCTTCCACGCCGAGTGCGCGCGGCAGGCGCTGCGTGCCACCTGCGCCCGGAATCAGGCCCAGCTTGACCTCCGGCAGCGCCACGTTGCAGCCGGGCGCGACGATACGGTAGTGGCAGCCCAGCGCCAGCTCCAGTCCGCCGCCCATGGCAACCGAATGGATTGCAGCCACCACCGGCTTGGAAGAATTCTCGACGGCCAGAATCACACTCAGCAGATTGGGTTCCTGCAGCGCCTTGGGTGTGCCGAACTCATTGATGTCCGCGCCACCCGAAAACGCCTTGCCAGCACCAGTGATGACGATGGCCTTGACGGCTGCATCGGCATTGGCTTTGGACAGACCGTCGGTAATGCCAATGCGGGTCGCATGACCCAAGCCATTGACCGGGGGATTGTTCATCGTGATCACGGCAATATCACCGTGAATTTTGTAATCTGCCGTCATGCTTGTGTCCCTTGAAAGAAGAAAAAGAACGAACGTTCGATTCTGATTTTAGGAGCTTTATGCTGCCCTGCAACATACCGTTGTCCCGGCAGGGACAAGCTTACGCCCATCTCACACTTCGAGCCATTCCCTGCGTATGTCGCTGTCGGCCCGCAGCGTTGCGGGCGTGCCCTGAAACACGATACTGCCGTGTCCCATGACGAGTGCTCGGTCAGAAACCGTCATGGCGATCGTGAGCTTCTGTTCAATCAGCAACACGGAGATGCCGCGGTCCTTGAGTACCTTGAGGTACTGCCCCACCATCTCAACAATTTTCGGAGCCAACCCTTCAGTGGGCTCGTCGATGATGATCAGGTCGGGGTCTCCCATCAGCGTGCGGCACAGGGTCAGCATCTGCTGCTCGCCGCCCGACAGCACACCGGCCTCAGTGTGCTGTCGCTCTTTCAGGCGCGGGAACATCTGGTACATGTCGTCGAACGACCAGCGGCCGCCCTTGCCTGCGCCCTTTTGGCCCAGCAGCAGGTTTTGCTGCACCGTCAGGCGGGGAAAGATGTCGCGACTCTCGGGCACGTAGCCGATGCCCGAGTGGGCGATCTCGTAGGCTTTCTTCCCGAGCGTTTCCTGGTCTTTCCAGCGCAGCGATCCTTCGCAGTGCACCAGTCCCATGATGGCCTTGGCCGTGGTGGAGCGCCCGGAGCCGTTGCGCCCGAGCAGGGCCACGATTTCGCCGGGGTGCACCTCGAACGACACGCCGTGCAGCACATGGCTCTTGCCGTAATACGCGTGTAGGTCTTGTACTTTCAGCATGTCAATGCCCCTCACCCTGCTGGTCGGCGACCGACGAGCCGAGGTAGGCCTCCTGCACGCGCCGGTTGGCACGCACCGCAGCCGGCACGTCGAACGCCAGGACTTCGCCGTACACCACCACGGCGATTTTGTCGGCCAGGCCGAAGACCACGCCCATGTCATGCTCCACGGTCAGCAGGGTCTTGCCCACCGTCACTTCCTTGATCAGGCTGATAAAACGAGTGGTCTCTGATTTACTCATGCCCGCCGTGGGCTCATCGAGCAGGATCACGTTGGCGCCACCTGCGATCGTGACCCCGATCTCCAGCGCACGCTGCTCAGCGTAAGTCAGGTTGACGGCCAGCACGTCGCGTTTCCTGTCGAGCCGGATCATTTTCATCAATGCATCGGCACGCTCGTTGGCGTCATCCAGATTGGCCAGGAACTTCAGGAAGGTGTATTTATAGCCCAGGCTCCACAGCACGCCGCAGCGAAGGTTCTCGAATACGCTGAGCTTGGGGAAGATGTTGGTGATCTGGAAGCTGCGCGACAGACCCAGGCGATTGATCTCGAACGGCCGCTTGCCGTTGATGCGGTGCCCGTTCAGAAGTACGTCGCCACTGGTGGGCTCGAAGCGACCACTGATCAGGTTGAACAGCGTCGACTTGCCTGCCCCGTTGGGTCCGATGATGGCAATACGCTCGCCAGCCGTGACCGCCAGATTCACACCGCGGATGATTTCGGTCTTGCCAAAGCTCTTGTGCAGATCCTTGAGTTCAAGTGCGTATTGGGCCTGTACGTGTGAAGCATGCGCCGCCGCACTGCCGCCGGACTGGGTGTTCGCTTGCTCGGAGCGGTTCAGCGCTGCACTCATATTTACAGAGCCTCCCGGCGTTTGGTCTCTTTTTCAATGTACTCCTGCACAGCGCTCCATTTGCGTGCAAATTGGCGGCGAGTGATCTCGAACAAAACGATACCCACCACCATCACAAGACCTGCGCCGAGCCAGCTGCCTAGCGCACTGGCATCAAGCGTGAATCCCATGAAGGCCGTGCCGGACCCTTGACCCGCGTTGAGCTGCACGTGGTAGACCATTTCGATTATCGCGGCCGCACCCACCAGGATGACGAACGCGGTTGCGGCCAGCGCCAGGTAGTTGACCAGCAGTTGTCGCAGCCTGCCAAAGGAGGCGACACGCACGTTCATCATGATCAGGCTGGCAATGCCACCGGGGGCATACATGACCATGAACAGGAACGTCAGCCCCAGGTACAGCAGCCAGGCCCGGGTCAACTCGCTGAGCACTATGGTCGCCAGCACCATCAGGATGCCACCAATGATGGGGCCAAAAAAGAAGGTGGCGCCACCCAGAAAGGTGAACAGCAAATACGCGCCCGAACGATAACCGCTGACCACCTCGGAGGTGACCAGTTCGAAATTCAACGCTGCCAGCCCACCCGAAATACCGGCGAAAAATCCCGCAACCAGGAAGGCGATGTAGCGCACCATCTGCGTGTCGTAGCCCACGAACTCGACGCGCTCAGGGTTATCACGCACCGCGTTGAGCATGCGCCCCAGCGGCGTGCGGGTAAAGGCGAACATCAGTGCCGTGCAGACAAAGGTGTAGATCGCGATCAGGTAATACAGCTGGATTTGCGGGCCGAAGGTGATGCCCAGCGGGTGAGCTCCAGTGACCCGGTCGCCCGAGATGCCGCCCTCGCCGCCAAAAACCCCCGGGAACATCAATGACATGGCCGCCACCAGCTCGCCGATGCCCAGCGTGATCATGGCAAAGGTGGTGCCCGCCTTCTTGGTAGTGACCCAGCCCAGGAGCACCGCAAAGGCGAGCCCACCCAAACCACCGGCCAGCGGGATCAGGCTCACTGGCACATGTAGCGTGCCGGCGTCCACGAGGGTGAGCACGTGGATGGCCAGAAAGGCGCCCAGCCCCGAATGCACGGCATGGCCAAAACTGAGCATGCCGCCCTGGCCGAGCAGCATGTTGTAGCTCAGGCACACAATAATGGCCACTCCCATCTGGCAAAGCATGGTCTGGCTCAGGCTGCTGGTAAACACCAGTGGCGCCACCACCAGCACCAGGGCAAAGCCGGACCAGACAATGAATCGTCCGACGTTCAGCGGTTTGAATTGATAGACGTTGGATCTCATGTGGTCAGCCCTCCCGTGTACCCAAAAGACCCTTGGGCCGGAAGATCAGAATCAGCACCATCAACAGGTACGGCAGGATCGGGGCCACCTGGCTGAGTCGCATGCTCCATAGTGCATACCCGAACGTGTCGGGCGTGATGTGCAGGCCCAGCATGGTGGCGCCCCCCAACATGGAACTGTCTATGCCTACCGCCAGGGTCTGAATGACGCCGATCAGCAGGGACGCCAGGAAGGCCCCGGCCAGCGAACCCATCCCGCCGACCACCACGATCACAAAAATGATGGAGCCCACGGCCTCCGCCATGCCGGGTTCCGTTACAAAGGCGTTGCCGCCGATGACGCCGGCCAGTCCGGCCAGCGCAGCGCCGCCGCCAAACACCAGCATGAAGACGCGCGGAACGTTATGACCCAGCGATTCGACCGCCTGGGGGTGAGTCAGCGCCGCCTGGATCACCAGACCGATGCGAGTGCGCGTCAGCAGCAGCCAGATGCTGAGCAGCATCAGCAACGCCACCAGCATCATGAAGCCCCGGTACATCGGAAACTGTATGCCGTACAACGTGAAAAGCGGCCCGCTGAGCACGGCCGGAATCCGGTAGTCAACGGAGGCACGGCCCCACACCAGTTGCACCAGCTCAACGACGATGTAGCTCAGCCCGAAGGTGAGCAGCAGCTCGGGCACATGGCCGAACTTGTGGACCCGGCGCAGGCAGTACTTTTCGAACACCGCGCCGATCAGGCCCACCAGTAACGGCGATATGAACAGCGCGGGCCAGAAACCTATCAGCCGGGTCGTGCTGTAGGCGAAAAACGCGCCCAGCATATAGAAACTGGCGTGGGCAAAGTTCAGCACGCCCATCATGCTGAAGATCAGCGTGAGCCCTGAGCTCAGCATGAACAGAAGCAGCCCGTAGCTGACCCCATTCAAAATCGAGATGATGTAAAACTCCATGGGTTACCCGTCTGGTCAGTGGCCGTGATGGCAGAGTAGATCAGAAATAAAAAAGCCGGGACGGCGTTTGCAATCCCGGCCCGTCCCGCCGCCGCTGGGTCAACCCATGGAGGGGCGCTTCATCTGGCAGCTGGTCGGTGTGCTTGAAACATACGGCTCAAATTGCTTGACCGGCGCAAACGTGTAGCCCGTGTTCTCGTTGCTGTAGGGGTACTTCGCGCTGACCTTCTCCCACTTGGTGATGAACAGGCTCTGCTGCAGTTGATGGTCCGACTTGCGCATGGTGACGTCCCCGGCAAAGCTCGGAACCGTCAGCCCTTCCAGGGCAAACGCCACCTTGACCGGATTGGTCGACTTGACCTTGAGCATCGCGGCGTCCAGCAGCTTGATGCCGTTGTAGATCGCAAACGTGTAGAAATCGTCGTTGTATTTTTTCTTGAAACCCTCCACGATCTTGCCCAGGTCACCAGTCGTCTGGGAATAGCCGTAGGCCACCACGTAGACCTGGCTCTTGTCACCCGCTCCGGCGAGAGCCGTCGGCGTACCGGAGACACCCGCATAGTAGGTGTACATCGGCAGATTCACGCCGGCCTGGTTCAGGGCCTTGACGAGCAGCGTCAAATCAGCCCCCCAGTTGCCGGTCACGATCGAATCGGCGCCCGACTGCTTGATTTTGGCCACGTACGGTGAGAAGTCCTTGACCTGACCGATCGGCACGTAGTCATCACCGACAATTTGCACGTCCGGCCGCTTGCGTTTCATGTCCAGCTGAAAGTACTTGGATACCTCATGGCCGTGCGAGTAGTCCTGGTCCAGAAGGTACACCTTCTTGATTTCGGGCTTGTCCTTCATGAAGGTGGTCAGCGCCTCCATTTTCATGGTGGTGTCGGCATCGAGACGGAAATGCCAGAAGCTGCAGTTCTCGTTCGTCAGCGGCGGGGAGACCGCTGCGTAGTTGAAGTAGACGACCTCCTTGCCGGGATTGCGCTCGTTGTACTTGGTCACCGCTTCTGATAGCGCCAGCGCCGCACCCGAGCCGTTGCCCTGGGTGACGTAGCGATAGCCCTGGTCGATGGCCGCCTTGAGCTGGGTCACTGCACCCTGCGGGGAGCCGCCGGAGTCAAACGGGTTGATTTGAAAGGTCACGCCGGCCGGGTTGTTCTTGCCAGCGAAATAGCTGGCGACATACTGCCAGCTCTTGAGCTGGTTTTGGCCCACGTTGGCAAAGGGGCCGGACAGCCCCTCGATCATGGCAATCTTGACGGTCTCGCCCTGCTGGGCAAATGCGGTACCGGCCATTGCCACGATGGCGCAGGCAGCTACGGTTTTGATGGCAAACTTCATGGACATCTCCTGTTAATCGCAAACGTCGAGGGTAGCCAGTTTTATGCGAGGCGGCACACAGGGATTGTCCTAGGTCCTATCACAAAGGTGACTGTGTCTGCCGCGCGGAACTTAACCGGCATTTTTAAATGTTTTAAATCATGTGTTCGGCAGCTTGTAGTCCTTGAGCATTTCACGCAGCTTCGTCTTGAGCATCTTGCCGGTGGCGCCCAGCGGGATGGCATCGACAAATACCACGTCGTCCGGCACCTGCCACTTGGCGGTCTTGCCCTCGTAGAACTTGATCAACTCTGCTGCGGTGACCTCCATACCAGGCTTTTTGACCACGGCCACGATCGGGCGCTCGTCCCACTTGGGATGCTTGACACCGATGCACGCGGCCATGGCCACCGCCGGGTGCGCCACGGCGATATTTTCGATGTCGATCGAACTGATCCATTCGCCACCTGACTTGATCACGTCCTTGCTGCGGTCCGTGATCTGCATGAAGCCGTCCGCATCGATGGTCGCCACGTCGCCCGTGGGAAACCACTCCACCCCGTTCTCGTCCTTGACCAGCGGGTTCCCGCCCTCGCCCTTGAAGTACTCGCGCACCACCCAGGGACCACGCACATACAGGTCGCCAAAGGCCACCCCGTCCCACGGCAATTCCTTGCCGTCGTCGCCGACGATCTTCATGTCTACACCGTAGATCGCGCGGCCCTGCTTGAGGCGGATTTTCATCTTCTCGTCGGCGGGCAAGTCCAGATGCTTGTTCTTCAAGGTGCACAGCGTACCGAGGGGCGACATCTCGGTCATGCCCCAGGCGTGCAGCACCTCCACGCCGTATTTTTCGTTGAACGTCTCGATCATGGCCGGCGGGCAGGCCGAGCCGCCGATGACGGTGCGTTTAAGGGTGGAAAAGCGCACGCCACCCGCCTGCATGTGCGTCAACAACATCTGCCACACCGTGGGCACGCCAGCGGCATAGCTGACCTTTTCGCTCTCCATCAGCTCGTAGATCGACTTGCCATCCATCGCCGGGCCCGGAAACACCAGCTTGGCGCCGGTCATGGCGGCCGAGTACGGAATGCCCCAGGCGTTGACATGGAACATCGGCACGACCGGCAGGATGGCGTCGCGCGCGGACAGGCACATCACGTCCGGCAGCGCGGCGGCGTAGGCGTGCAGGATAGTCGAGCGGTGGCTGTACAGCGCCGCCTTGGGATGGCCCGTGGTACCGCTGGTGTAGCACATGCTCGATGCCGTGTTCTCGTCAAAGCTGGGCCAACGGTAGGTGGACGCTTGGGTCCCGATCCAGGCCTCGTAGCTGATCAGGCCGGGGATGCCGGAGTCAGCCGGCAGCTTGTCCGCATCGCACATCGCCACATAGTGTTTGATGGTCGTACATTTATCATGAAACGCCTTGACCAGGGGCAAGAACGTCATGTCGAAGCACAGCACCTGGTCTTCGGCGTGATTCGCAATCCAGGCAATCTGGTCGGGCGCCAGGCGCGGATTCAGGGTGTGAAGCACCCGGCCCGACCCGCTGACTCCAAAGTACAGCTCCAGATGGCGGTACCCGTTCCAGGCCAGCGTGGCCACCCTGTCTCCCCGCTCCAGCTTCATGGCATCGAGCGCATTGGCGACCTGGCGCGAGCGCGCGGCCACGTCCTTGTAGGTGTAACGGTGAATGTCGCCTTCGACCCTGCGCGACACGACTTCGGCGTCGCCATGGTGGCGCTCGGCAAACTCGATCAACGACGAAATCAACAAGGGTTCGCTCTGCATCAAGCCCAGCATGGGTCTCTCCTTTTATGTAACAAACTGATGCGCAACAGTATCGCGCAGCGCGAGGCGGCGCGCATGAGGAATTGCCCTGCATTTCTCTGATGCCGGTCAACTGCGGGACAATATGGACATGAACATGGTCCAGGATTTTGTGCCGCAAGTGGAGCTCGGTTTGACTTGGCGCAACAGTTTTGCCCTACTGGGCGCCGACTTCTACACGGCTCTTGCACCGCGCCCCCTTAGCGCGCCCTACTGGGTCGGACGCAGCGATGCCGTGGCGCGCGAACTTGGGCTACAGCCGTCGTGGTCCGAATCCCCGGACGCGCTCGAGGCGCTCTCGGGTAATCGAGCCATCGCCGGCACACAGCCGCTGGCCAGTGTGTACAGTGGCCACCAGTTTGGCGTCTGGGCCGGGCAGTTGGGTGACGGCCGCGCCCTCTTGTTGGGCGAGACCGCCACGGGCTACGAAGTTCAACTCAAGGGCAGCGGCCTGACGCCCTACTCGCGCATGGGCGACGGCCGCGCCGTACTGCGCTCCAGTATCCGCGAATTCCTGTGCAGCGAAGCCATGCACGGGCTGGAAATTCCGACGTCGCGGGCGCTGTGCGTGATCGGCTCGGACGAGCCTGTGCGCCGCGAGGAGATCGAGACTGCCGCCGTGGTCACCCGCGCGGCACCGAGCTTCGTCCGTTTCGGCCATTTCGAGCATTTCTCGGCGCGCCAGCAAACTGCACAGCTCAAGACGCTGGCCGACTACGTGATCGACCGCTTTTACCCGGAGTGCCGCGAATCTGCCAAGTTCGCTGGCAACTCTTATGCCGCCCTGCTGGAGTTGGTGAGCGAGCGCTCGGCCCGCATGATCGCGCAATGGCAGGCCGTGGGCTTTTGCCACGGCGTCATGAACACCGACAACATGAGCATCCTGGGCCTGACGATCGACTACGGTCCGTTCCAGTTTCTGGACGCCTTCGATCCGGGTCATATCTGCAACCACTCGGATCATCAGGGACGCTATGCGTACAACAAGCAACCGAATATCGCGTACTGGAACCTGTTCTGCCTGGGTCAGGCGCTGCTGCCTTTGATTGGCGAGCAGGAACTGGCGCTGGCCGCGCTCGAATCGTACAAGACCGTTTTTCCGGCCGAACTGGGCGCGCGCATGCGGGCCAAGCTGGGACTGATCGATGAGCAGCCGTCCGACGTGGCGCTGATCGAGTCCATATTCCAGTTGCTGGCCGAGGGCCGAGTCGACTACACGATCTTCTGGCGCAGACTCAGCCAATGGGCCGCCCGTCGCGCGGCAGCAGATGCACCGCGCAACGATGACCTGGTGCGCGACCTGTTCCTCGATCGATCGGCTGTGGACGCCTGGTTACTACAATACTCAGAGCGCCTCGCCAATACAGGGTATGGGCCAGCAGGCGATTTGATGCTCAAAACCAACCCCAAATTCGTGTTGCGCAACCATCTGGGCGAGCAGGCGATCAGGCTGGCGAAACTAAAGGACTTCTCCGGAGTCCATACCTTGCAGCGGCTGCTGGAGACCCCATTTGACGAGCATCCGGGGTTTGACAGTTACGCCGACTTCCCGCCCGACTGGGCATCCACCATCGAGATCAGCTGTTCATCATGAGCCACAAGATTGAAAAAACCGAGGCCGAATGGAAGGCGCTGCTGGCGCAAAAAGACGCCGAACGGAATGCCTTCGAAGTCACGCGCCACGCCGCGACCGAGCGGCCGCACACCGGCAAGTACGATGACCATTGGCAGGCCGGCACCTATGCCTGTGTCTGCTGCGGCGCCAGGCTGTTCGACTCCGCCACCAAGTTCGACGCCGGTTGCGGCTGGCCCAGTTTTTCGCAGGCGGCGGAGCCCGCAGCGATCGAGGAGCATGTGGACCGTTCGCTCGGCATGGCTCGCACCGAAACCTTATGTGCCGAATGCGGTGCGCACCTCGGGCACGTGTTTGAAGACGGACCAGCTCCAACCGGCCTGCGCTACTGCATGAACTCGGCTTCGTTAGACTTCACGCCCAAATGAAGCTCTTTCTCGACTTTTTCCCCATCATCCTTTTTTTCGTGGCCTTCAAGTTCGCGGGCATTTATGTCGCGACTGCGGTGGCCATTGCCGCCACGCTGATCCTGATCGGCTACCTCCATTTCAAACACGGCAAGGTCGAGCCCATGCAATGGATCAGCCTGGGCGTGATCGTGCTGTTCGGTGGCGCCACGCTGATCTCGCACAACGACACCTTCATCAGGTGGAAGCCCACCGTCTTGTACTGGCTGATGGGAGGCGCCCTGGTGGTAGGACAGATGTTCTTCAAGAAGAACCTGATCAAGTCCCTGATGGGCGCCCAGATGGAATTGCCCGAGCATGTCTGGCGCGTGATGAGTTGGAGCTGGAGCGGCTTCTTTGCGCTCATGGGCGTCGTCAACTTGTGGGTGGCCTTTCACTATGATCTGAACACCTGGGTCAACTTCAAGCTGTTCGGCGGGATGGGTCTCATGGTGCTGTTTGTCATCGGGCAGGCGCTGTTTCTCGGCAAATATATCAAGACCGACGAGGCCAGCGACTCATGAGCGCGTCCAACCAGCCGCCCACCAAAGTCGCACCGCTGAGCGCGCAAGCGATGACACAACGCTTGCAGCAGCAACTCTCACCCACGCACCTGGAGGTGCTCGACGAGAGTGCCGCCCATGTGGGCCATTCGGGCGCCAACGAGGCCGGTTTTGGCTCGCATTTCAGGGTGCGCATCTCGTCACCGGTCTTTACCGGTCGCACACGCGTGGCGCAGCATCGCCTTGTGTATGATGCGCTGCAAGAATTCATTGACCAGGGTGCTCATGCCATCGCCATTGAAGTGCTCTGATCTCACACACTGAACACTGCCGCCCCGTCGGCATCCCACGTTTTATCTCCCAGCATCCTTGAGGAAACCTTATGAAGAAGCATTTTCTGTCCGCCTTTGCAGCCGCTGCTGTCATGGGCGCCTTGGCCCTGCCGGCCGCCGCGCAAAACGTGGCCATTGTGAATGGCAAGGCCGTGCCCCAGGCACGTGTTGACGCTCTGGCCCAGCAGGTCGCAGCCTCGGGCCGTCCCATCACGCCTGAAATTACGGCGCAGATCAAGACCGAAGTCATCGCTCGTGAAGTCTTCATGCAGGAGGCGCAAAAGCGCGGCCTGGACGTCACGCCCGATTTCAAGAGCCAGATGGAGCTGGCGCGCCAGACCATCCTGATTCGCGACCTGTTTACCGAGTTCCAGAAAGCGAATCCGGTGACCGACGCCGAAGCCAAGGCCGAATACGACAAATTCGC
>JBDTCK010000102.1:0-2948 GCA_039923645.1 Rhodoferax sp. | reverse complement strand
GCGCCAGTCGCTCTGCCATGCACAGCAGCGGCGTCACGCCGATGCCGCCGGCAAACAGCAGCGAGTGCTGGGCGTGTTTAAGCGGAAAATGGTTCTTCGGCTCGCTGATGTGGATCTCGTCACCTTCGTTTACCGCGTCGTGCATGGCGATGGAACCTCCGCGCGAGGTTGGGTCGCGCAGCACGGCGATCCGGTAGCGGTGTTGCTCGACGCTGGCGTTGCACAGCGAATACTGGCGAGTGAGTCCACCCGGCACCTGCACATCGATATGCGATCCGGCGCTGAACGCCGGCAATGGCGCGCCATCCGCGCGTGCCAGCTCGAAGCTGACGATGTCATCCGCTTCCTGTGTCTTTTTGACGACCTTGGCGGAAATGGTTTCCATGGCGTTCACCGATCTGCTTCCTGCGCGATGAGACGGTCCAGTATGCGTCGCGACTGCACGCCGCCCGCATCGATGTTGAGCATCAACAGGCGGCGCTCGGGGTACTGCGCAACGTTTTCCTGCTGCGCCTCGAGAACCGCCAGGTCTTCCGAAAAGACCCTGGACTGACCCTCGCGAATGGCGGCGGTCAGCGCTTTATCCCCGGCGTTGAAGTTGCGCGCCATGCCCCAAAAGTACCACATCGACGTCTCGGTTTCGGGTGTGCAGAAGTCCACCACGATGCTGTAGACCTTGTCCTTGGCATCCGCGTGGTAGCCGCCCTTGCCGGCGTGCGCGACGCCAACCTCGATCATGACGTGGCACGGCGGCGTGAAGCGCGAGATCTGCCAGCGATCGACGGGAACGTCATCGGCCATATTGTTGCCGCGCAGATTGGCGCGCCAGAACGGCGGCGGCATCACGTTGTCCATGAAGCGGCTGGTTGTGACGACGTCCCCGTCCAGTTTGGTGGTGACGGGTGCGTGGTCGATTTCAGTCTGGCCGATGCTGGTGGTGTGCACATAGGCCTCGTGGGTGAGGTCCATGAGGTTGTCGATCATGAGCCGATAGTTGCAGTTGATGTGGTACAGGCCACCGCCATAGGCCCACTCCGGGTGATCCGCCCATTCGAGATGGTGGATTTTCGCGGCGTCCGCCAGCTTTTCATCCCCGGTCCAGACCCAGATGAACCCGTAGCGCTCCACCACCGGAAAGCTGCGTGTGCGCGGAAACCCCTGCACCCGCTGGCCCGGCATCGAGACGGTCTTGCCGTCACAGCCGACCCGCAGTCCGTGATAGCCACACATGAGCGTTCCGTCGTCGCAGACCTTGCCCAGCGAGAGGCGCGCCCCCCGGTGCGGGCAGAAATCCTCAAGCGCCGCGACCTTGCCGTCGAGCCCCCGGAAAAAAACGATCTTCTCGCCGCAGATCTGGCGCCCCAGCGGTTTTTCGGCGATCTCGGCCGGTATACAGGCAACGTACCAGGCATTTTTGGGAAACATGTCTTGCTCCAGAAAAAGGTTGAAACCATGCGGGCCGTGCCTGCGACGATGCGGGACGAGGCCGTGGTGCGCGATGGGCTTGCGGTGCAATTATGCTTTGAGATTGATTTTATGTATACATTAAATTGCATTTAAGCGGTAAATAGACAAAAATTCTGGGTATATTTATCTTTAATGTATACAATAAAATTTCCCGAACACGCTCATCCATCTGTCCTGCCTTATCCATGAACGAACTCAACCCGATCGCTCCCGAAGCCCCCGAGGCCGGCACTTCGCAGGCCGTGAAGGCACAACTTCGGCTGCGCGAAATGATTCTGGCAGGTGAGTTGCCAAGTGGCGCGCGGATCGCCGAGTTGACCATCGTCGAGAAGCTGGGCGTCTCGCGCACCCCCATCCGGGCCGCCCTGATGCGGCTGGAGCAAGAGGGGCTGCTCGACGCGCTGCCCAATGGCGGCTACGCCGTGCGCACCTTCTCCGAGCACGACGTGTCCGAGGCCATTGAGCTGCGCGGCACACTGGAAGGCTTGTTGGCGCGACTGGCGGCCGAGCGCGGCGTGGTGCCTGCGCTGCTGGCCGCCGCCCGCGAGTGCCTGGACCGGATCGACGATGTACTGAGCCAGCACGCGCTCGATGACGAGGCGTTTTCCCGCTACGTGACCCTGAACGAGCGGTTTCACACCGTGCTGGGCAGCATGGCCGGCAGCCACACCGTTGCGCGCGAACTGGAGCGGGTCGTGAGCCTGCCGTTTGCCTCGCCCTCGGGCTTTGTCGTGCAGCAGGCCAACTCGCCGCAGGCGCGCGACATGCTGATCGTGGCGCAACACCAACACCGGCAGGTGCTCGATGCGATCGGCGCGCGTGAGGGCGCTCGTGCCGAAGCCATCATGCGCGAGCACTCGCGCATCGCCCAGCGCAATTTGCGTGAGGCCCTACAAAGCCGGCAACTGGATCAGATGCCCGGGATGCGGCTGATCCGCACGCGCCCCTGAGATTCTGGTTTGCCACTCGAGGCGTTATTGCAAACTGCTATAACAAGTAGTCGGAAATTGGTCTTGCAGGCAGGCCTATCTGCCATGATATTGCGATGCGGGTTTGATCCGATGGCGCCAATCTGGCTAACAGGCGACGATTACCCTAACCCCGATTCACCTTGGAGACACCATGAAAAAGAGAGTATTCCTCAGCGCAACAGCCCTGGCGGCCATGTCGCTGCCATCGTTCAGTGTTCTGGCGCAAGACAACAACTTCAAGGTCGGCCTGATCCTGCCGATGACTGGGCAACAGGCATCCACCGGGCGCCAGGTCGAGGCGGGGGTGCGCCTGTACATGGCGCAAAACGGCGCCATGGTGGCGGGCAAGAAGATCGAGCTGATCGTTAAGGACGACACCAGCCTGCCCGATGTGACCAAGCGGCTGGCGCAAGAATTGGTGGTGAACGACAAGGTCAACGTGCTGGCTGGCTTCGGCATCACACCGTCGGCGCTGGCCACCGCGCCGATTGCCACGCAATCCAAAACCCC
>JBDTCK010000101.1:0-5709 GCA_039923645.1 Rhodoferax sp. | reverse complement strand
CCCTGGAAGCGTATGTGTGGCTCAATCACGAAGCGGGTACCGGCGGCGCGCAGCTTGTCGGCTAGCGCGCTCCACTCGGCCATCGGCAGCACCAGGCCGAAGTGGCGAACCGGTACGTTGTCACCGTCCACTGCGCTCGTGTTGTGATGGCCAGCCTCGCTGGGTGACAGGTGGGCCACGATCTGATGGCCATGAAAATCGAAATCCACCCAGTCTTGCGAGGAGCGTCCCTCGGGGCAGCCCAGCAGGTCACCGTAAAAGGCGCGCGCCGCAGCGAGCGAAGTGACCGGGAAGGCCAGGTGAAACGGATACAGCGAGGACATTTTTTCTCCAGACGGTGGCGCCAGGCGCGGGCGTTCGGTCCAGTTTAGCGCGCCAGCAAATTTTGCGGGCAGCGTCTATAGTGGCCCCTTGCAATTTCCCGGGCCGTGCGCACCGGCAGGGCCCATGCCGCTCCACCACGCATCACATACAAGGGCACTTACCGTGAATACTCCTACCGATCCCATGCGCTTTGGCAGCGGGCAAGCCGTACGCCGGCTCGAAGACGAAGGCCTGCTGACTGGCAAGGGCCGCTATGCCGACGATCTGATGCCTGCGAATCGCGCTTACCTGTGCTTTGTGCGTTCACCCTATCCGCATGCGCGCATTGTCTCCACCGATGTCGTCGCCGCGCGTGCCCTGCCGGGTGTGCTGCAGGTGCTGACCGGTGCGGACCTTGCCGCCGCAGGTGTCCAGCCGATTCCCGGGGTGGCTGGCTTTGTGCGCGCCGACGGCTCGGCCGCGGCCACGCCCCCGCAACGCGCGCTGGCGCATGAGCGCGTGCGTTTTGTCGGCGAGGCTGTTGCCGCAGTGGTGGCGCAAACCCTGCAGCAGGCGCGCGACGCCGCCGAGGCCATCGTCGTGGACTATGAGGAGCTGCCCATGGTGGTGAACCTGGCAGACGCCACTGCACCGGGCGCGCCCGCGCTGTGTGATGCAGCGCCCGACAACATCTCTGCCGAAATGCGCCATGGTGACGTGGCCGCAACGGCCGCCGCTTTTGCCAGGGCCGCGCACGTGGTGACGCTGGACGTGACGAACCAGCGGGTGGCCGGGCTGACGCTGGAGCCGCGCACCGTGCTGGCAAGCTTTGACGCGGTCAGTGGGCGCCTGACGGTTCACCTGAGCACGCAAATGCCCTCGGGCGCACGCGACACGATCAGCGACGCGTTAGGCCTGGCGCATGACCAGGTGCGCGTACTGGTCGGGGACGTGGGCGGCGGCTTCGGGATGAAGACCGGTGCCTACCCCGAAGACGTGGTGGCGGCCTACAGCGCCCGCACCCTGAAATGTGCGGTCAAGTGGGCCGGCGAGCGCGGTGAAGAATTCCTCTCGAGCCGGCACGGTCGGGACGTGCAAAGCCACAGCGAACTGGCACTCGACGAAAACGGCAGGATCCTCGCCCTGCGCATCTCTTCGCTCGCCAACGTGGGTGCCTATCCCACCGTCGTCGGCGTCGCGATCCAGCTGTTGATCGGCCCCTGGGTGCAGACCAGTGTGTACGATATCCAGACCATCGACTTCGATTTCAAGGCGGTCATGACCAACACCGCACCGACCGGGGCCTACCGCGGTGCGGGCCGGCCCGAGGCGATTTTCAATATGGAGCGCTTGATGGACGAGGCGGCGCGCCAGACCGGTATCGACCGCATCACGCTGCGCCGGCGCAACTTCATCCGGCCCGAACAGATGCCGTACAAGAACCCGATGGAGCAGACCTATGACACCGGCAAATTCGAGCATGTCATGGACCAGGGACTGGCACTGGCCGACTGGGACGGCTTCGCGGCGCGTGCAGCCGAATCGAAGGGGCGCGGCAAACTGCGCGGTCTGGGGATATCGACGTTTCTGGAGTGGACTGGCGGCAACGTGTTCGAGGAGCGCGTCACGGTCTGCGTCCAGGGAGACGGCATCATCGAGGTGTACTCGGCGGTGAACGCCATGGGCCAGGGCATTGCCACCTCGCTCGCGCAACTGGTGGTCGATGCGTTCGGTGTCCCCATCGAGCGCGTGCGCGTGGTGTTGGGCGATACCGACCGCGGTGACGGTTTCGGCAGCGCCGGATCGCGCTCCTTGTTTACCGGCGGCTCGGCCATGCGCGTGGGCGCAGACCGCACCATCGAGAAGGCCAGGGAACTCGCAGCCAAGGAGCTCGAGGCCGCCGCCGAAGATATTCAATACACCAATGGCGGCTTCAAGGTGGTGGGTACGGATCTGGGCATCGACCTGTTTTCTCTGGCCGCGCGGCAACCCGGGCAGCGCATCTTCATGGATTCCACCAGCAGCGTGGCCGGACCGACCTGGCCGAATGGCTGCCATGTGAGCGAAGTTGAAATTGATCCACAGACCGGCGCGGTTGCCGTGGTGTCCTATGCGTCGGTGAACGACATAGGGCGCGTCGTGAATCCGATGATCGTGCGCGGACAGCTCGACGGTGGCGCGGTGCAGGGCATCGGCCAGGCGCTGCACGAGCATGTGGTGTATGACCGGGAGACCGGCCAGTTGCTGACCGGCAGCCTGATGGACTATTGCGCGCCGCGTGCCGATGACGTGCCGGCCATGCACCATGAGCTGGACCAATCCTCGCCTTGCCTGAACAACGCGCTGGGCGTCAAGGGCGTGGGTGAGCTCGGCACCATCGGCGCCGCGCCCAGCGTGGTCAACGCGGTGGCCGATGCGCTGGCACGCAATGGGTTGTCGCACCTGTCCAGCCAGGTGCAGATGCCTATCTCGTCCGCGCGGCTGTGGCAACTGATGCACGGCGCAGCCTGATTCTCAAGAGAAAACAGGCTGTAACCATTATCTACATTGGGTGGCCTACTATACAAATAATAGTAAGACGCCTGACAACCCAATCCCCGATCACTTCATGACCAGCCCGCCGTCGGCGAACAGGGTTTGCCCGGTCATGAAGCGGCTCCAGTCCGAGGCCAGAAACAGCACCGGCCCCGCCACATCCTCGGGCGTGGCAATGCGGCGCAACGGTGTCTGCGCGGCGATCATGTCTTTCACCTCTTCGCGGGTGGCGCGGCTCGCGGCCGTCGGATAGACCAGCCCCGGCGCCACGCAATTCACACGAATGCCCAGCGGGCCGAGTTCGGCAGCAAGGTTGCGGCTGAATCCGATCACGGCCGATTTTGCGGTCGTGTAGTCGTGGTAGGGCACCGTGGGGCGCTCCACCAGGTCGCTCACCATGTTGATGATGCTGCCCCGGCTGCGCCTGCGCATATGCGGCAACACGGCCTGGCAGACGTTGAAGGTCGAGCGTAGCGCGCCATCGAGCTGGCGCTGGTAGTCCGCCCAGGCCAGCTCCCAGAACATGTTGCGCTGCTCGGGGTCGAAGCGGTAGGCCGCGAAGGCGTTGTTGACCAGCACGTCGATCTTGCCCATCTCGCGCAGCACGCTCTCGACCATGCCGTTCACGGCTGGCGCGGACGTCACATCGGCCTGCATCGGCCACGCGTCACCTCCTAGCTGTTTGCAGGCGTCGACCACCGCATTCGCGGCCGTGGCGTCCTGCAGATAGTTGACCACCACCGTCGCCCCTTCCTGGGCAAAGGCGCGCGCGATGGCGGCGCCAATCCCCCGGCCGGCGCCCGTGACCAGGATGACCTTGCCCTTGAAGTCCATGACGCTGCTCGCCCTTATTTTTGCGGCAGCAGGTCTTGCCGAACCACGTCGGAGGCCTGAAAGTCGTGTTGGGTGATGCCCAGTTTTTTGTAGGTGTCGGCGGCCTTCTGCATGACCGCCATGTCGAACGTGCCCAGACCGTGCGCTTGGGTCGCGGCCGACACTGCGGACAGGTTGCGCATCTGGATCACCTCGCGGTTGATCGCCGGGTCCTGGCCGTCGATCGCGCGCTTGACGGCCAGGGCAGCGGCTTCGTCGGGGTTCTTGATCATCCAGGCCGCGCTGTCGCGGTACGCGGCCAGAAAGCGCCGCAAGAGTTCTTTCTTGTGCTGGTAGGTGTCTTCGGTGACCACGAACATGTCGCTGGGAATGTTCAGGTAGTCGGCGACGTTCATGACGTTGACGTCGCCCAGGCCCTTTTGCCGCCCCACCAGCAAGCCGGTATCGGTGGCGGCGGTCGCATCCACCTGACCCTGCAGCAGCGGCGCAAAGTTCAGCAGGCCCGTGACCACGATCGTGACATCCGACTCACTCAGGCCGGCCTGGTGCAACAGCACCAGCAACGCCTGGCGCGTTCCGCTGGACAGGCTGTAGACGCCGATCTTCTTGCCCTTCAGATCGGCGGGTTTGGTGATGTGGCTGCCCTTGAGCGAGACCACGTTGAACACGTTTTGCGGGTAGATGTCATAGATCGCGCGCAGCTTTTCGCCCTTGTCCAGCGCGGCAAAAAAGGAGCCCGGATCGGTAAACGCCACCGTTGCCTGCCCGGTCAGCATGTTGCGGATGGCGTCGCCGCCGCCCGCGCCCGGCACATAGGCCAGATCCAGTCCGTGCGCCTTGAAGAAGCCCTTGTCCGGCTCCACCAGCAGGTTGGTGATCTCGGTAATGGGCTGGCTCCAGCCGGCGACCGTGATCTTGTCGGCGTCGGCCGCCTGGCTGATGCCTGCGGCGCCAAGTGAGACCACAGTGGCGGCGACCAGCGCCAGCAGGCGCCGTGTGAGGAATGGTTTCATGTTTAGTCCTTTTCTCTGTTTTTAAGATGAGGGGAAAGCAGCATCCGCTCCACCGCTATCGCCAGTCGATACACCAGCAAACCCAGCAGCGTGATGATCAGCAGCACGGCGAACATGAGGGGCGTATCCATCATTCCCTGCGAGGCGATGATCAGCGCCCCCAGGCCCTTGCTGCCGCCAATGAATTCACCGACCACCGCGCCCACCAGGGCCAGCACCACGGCCACCCGAAAGCCGGCCATGATGCCGGGTAGTCCCGAGGGAATCTTCAGGCGCAGCAGGGTTTGCAGGCGCGTCGCCCCCAGCATGCGGAACAGCTCGCGCTTTTGCGGGTCAACCTGCTGCAAACTGGTCAAGGTGTTTTCCAGCAGCGGGAAAAAGCAGATCAGCGCCGTGATCACCACGGTCGATTGCATGCCGAAGCCAAACCAGACAATGAACAGCGGCGCCAGTGCCAACTTGGGAATCACCTGGCTGGTGACCACATAGGGATATAAAAGGCGCCGCAAGAATTCGGACTCGCCCATCACGATGCCCGACAGGAATCCCACCGCGCATCCGATCGTCAAGCCCAGCAGCAGCTCGGTGCCAGTCTGCGCCAGATGCGGCCAAAAATAGCCGGTCTGGATGCCGTGCCAGAGCACCCGCAGCACCACGGATGGCGCCGGCAGCACCAGCGCCGATAGTTTGGATTGGCGGGAAAACAGCTCCCACGCCGCCAGCAAGCCGATGAACAGCGCCAAGGCGCACAGCCGGCCTTTGTCGATACGCGGTATCTTCATGCGATGACGCCATCCATGGCCTGGCGTGCCCGGGCACACAGGGCATTGAAGGGTGCACCGTAACGCACGTCGCGCCGGCGCGGCCGCGGCAAATCGACCGGCAGGTCTTCGCTGATCTGCCCCTGCGCCATCACGGCGACCCGATCCGCCAGGTACACAGCTTCGCCGATATCGTGGGTCACGAAGAACACCGTGGTCCGATTTAGGCGGCAGATTTTCAGCAAGTCGTCCTGTAGTTCTTC
>JBDTCK010000100.1:0-12960 GCA_039923645.1 Rhodoferax sp. | reverse complement strand
ACCAGCCATCGCTACGGCAACGCTACTTTCCTTGAGAGCGACTTTGTCTTCGGAATCGGCAATCGCTGGGCCAACCGCCACACCGGCTCGGTCGAAGTGTACACGAAAGGCCGCCGGTTCATTCACGTGGATATCGAGCCGACGCAAATCGGCCGGGTATTTGGCCCCGACCTGGGCATCGTCTCGGACGCGAAAGCAGCCTTGGTCGAGTTCATCGCCGTCGCGCGCGAGATGAAGAGCGAAGGCATATTGCGGGACCGGTCCGACTGGGCGGCCGCCTGCCTGCATCGCAAGCAGAACATGCTGCGGAAGAGTCACTTCGATTCTATACCTCTCAAGCCGCAGCGCGTTTACCAGGAGATGAACGAGATCCTGGACCGCGACACGTGTTACGTGACCACGATCGGGCTGTCGCAGATCGCCGGCGCGCAATTCCTGCACGTGAACGGGCCACGCAACTGGATCAATTGCGGCCAGGCGGGCCCCTTGGGCTGGACGCTCCCGGCGGCGCTGGGCGTGCGCGCAGCCGATCCGCACAAGAAAATCGTGGCGCTCTCGGGCGACTACGACTTCCAGTTCATGATCGAGGAACTGGCAGTGGGTGCGCAGTTCAAGCTGCCGTATATTCACGTGGTCGTCAACAACAGCTATCTCGGACTGATTCGCCAGAGCCAGCGCGGATTTTCGATGGACTATTGTGTCCAGCTCGGCTTCGATAACATCAACGCCGGCGCCACCGAAGCGGCAGCGCAAGGCTATGGCGTCGATCACGTCAAAGTGGTCGAGGGCTTGGGCTGCAAGGCGATCCGGGTGCACAAGCAAGAGGAAATCGCGCCGGCCATCAAGCAGGCCGAAGCCTGGATGGCCGAGTTCAAGGTGCCGGTGGTGATCGAGATCATCCTCGAACGCGTGACCAATATCGCCATGGGAACCGAGATCGACAACGTGACGGAATTTGAGGAGCTTGCCAGCGTCAGGGCCGATGCACCCACTGCCGTATCCATGCTCGACTGAGGAAACCGAAATGCCAAAATTTGCTGCTAACCTCTCGATGCTTTTCACAGAGGTTCCCTTCCTCGACCGCTTCGAGCGCGCCGCCAAGGCCGGCTTCAAGGCCGTCGAGTTTCTGTTCCCTTACGCCTACAGCGCTGACGACATCAAAAAGCGTCTGGACACTCACGGTCTGGCGCTGGTGTTGCACAACCTGCCGGCTGGCGACTGGGAGGCCGGCGAGCGCGGCATCGCTTGCCACCCCGACCGCGTGGAGGAGTTTCGCTCGGGCGTTGCCACGGCGATTACTTATGCCAAGGCATTGGGCGTGGGCCAGCTCAACTGCCTGGCCGGCAAGGCGCCGGCCGGCGTGCACGAAGATGTGCTGCGAGCAACGTTCGTCGAGAACCTGCGCTACGCGGCCACCGAGCTGAAGAAGGCCGGCCTGAATCTGCTGATCGAGCCCATCAACACGTTCGACATCCCGGGCTTCTACCTCAATCGCACGACACAGGCGGTCTCCATCCTGGTCGAAGTGGGGGCCGACAACGCCTTCGTGCAGTACGACATCTACCACGCCCAGCGCATGGAGGGCGAACTGGCGTCGACCGTGCATAAGTACTTGCCTCGGATCGGCCACATCCAGCTGGCCGACAACCCGGGTCGCAACGAACCAGGCACCGGCGAGATCAACTACGTCTTCCTGCTCGCGCACCTGGACCGTATCGGCTACACCGGCTGGATCGGCTGCGAATACAAGCCGGCCACCACCACCGAAGCAGGCCTGGACTGGTGCAAAGCGCTCCTGAAATCAACCCCCAACATCCAGCAAGGATCATCAACATGACTACGCAATCTCTCAAGATCGGTTTCATCGGCCTGGGCATCATGGGCACCCCGATGGCTGGGCACCTGCTCAAGGCTGGTCACCAGCTGTTCGTCTACACCCTTGGCGAGATGCCCGAGGCGATTGGCACCAGCGGTGCGACGCAGTGCAAAAGTGCACGTGATGTCGCAGAGCATGCCGATCTCATAATTACCATGGTGCCCGACACGCCCGACGTCGAAGCTGCACTATTCGGCGAGAACGGCGTTGCCGCCGGCCTGAGCAAAGGCAAGACAGTGGTCGACATGAGTTCGATTTCACCCGTTGAGACCAAGGAATTTGCGAAGAAGATCAAGGCACTCGGCTGCGACTACCTCGATGCGCCCGTCAGCGGGGGCGACGTCGGCGCAAAGAACGCGACGCTGTCCATCATGGTTGGCGGTGAGCAAGTGGTATTCGATCGCGTCAAGCCCGTTTTCGAACTGATGGGCAAGAACATAACGCTGGTCGGCGGCAACGGCGACGGCCAGACCACCAAGGTAGCGAACCAGATCGTGGTCGCGCTGACCATCGGCGCAGTCGCCGAGGGCCTGCTGTTTGCCGCCAAGGCCGGCGCCGACCCGGGCAAGGTGCGCCAGGCGCTGATGGGTGGCCTGGCCACCTCGCGCATCCTCGACATCCTGGGCGAGCGCATGATCAAGCGCACGTTCGATCCGGGCTTTCGCATTGCGCTGCACCAGAAGGACTTGAACCTCGCACTGGGCGCAGCCAAGCAACTGGGCCTGGCGCTGCCGGCCACCTCAAATGCCCAGCAGTTGTTCAGCGCCTGCGTCTCTCATGGCGGCGCGGCTTGGGATCACTCGGGCATGGTGCGCGCGCTGGAAAAATTGTCCAACTTTGAAATTGGTCAAAAACCCGCTTGAACAGAACGCTCCAGACGGCATATCCATGAGCCTGACCATGTCCCAAGAAACTCCGCAGGCGTTGTTGCGCAGGTTGTTCGACGCAGCCGTCGCCAGCGCCCAACCGGCACTGTGCATCCCGCCGCATATGCCCTCGCCCGACGAGGTGGGCCCAGGTCGTTTGATTGTGATCGGCGCGGGCAAGGCCTCGGCCGCGATGGCCCGCGCGGTCGAGGAACATTGGCGCGGCCCACTGTCGGGGCTGGTGGTGACGCGCTACGGTTACGCGGTGCCTTGCAAGCGCATCGAGATCGTCGAGGCCGCTCATCCGGTGCCTGATGCAGCGGGCCTGGCTGCCGCCGAACGTCTGCTTCAGCTCGTGCAAGGCCTGCAACCACAGGATCTGGTGTTGTGCCTGATCTCGGGCGGCGGCTCCTCGCTGCTGCCTCTGCCCGCGCCGGGTCTGACGCTGGATCACAAACAGGACGTAAACCGCGAACTGCTGAAGTCGGGCGCCAGCATCAGCGAGATGAACTGCGTGCGGCGCCACCTTTCGGCGATCAAGGGTGGGCGTCTCGCTGCAGCCTGTCATCCGGCACGCGTGCTCACCCTGCTTCTGTCGGACGTGCCGGGCGACAACCCGATCGACATCGCCTCCGGCCCCACCGTGGCAGATCCAACCACGTGCGAGGATGCTCTGGCCATCATTCGACGCTACGGCATCCAGGTGCCGCCTGCGGTGCGCGAAGTGCTGGAAAGTGGCCAAGGCGAGTCCATCAAGCCTGGCGACCCGAGACTGGCGCGTGCATCCATTCGCATGATCGCCACACCGCAGATGGCGCTGGAGGCAGCGGCTGCCGTGGCGCGTACAGCTGGCTACGCGCCCTATATTCTGGGCGACGCCCTGGAAGGCGAGGCACGCGATGTGGGCAAGGTACTGGCCGCCATCGCGCTGCAAGTGGCCGAGCGGGACCAGCCGGTAGCGGCGCCCTGTGTGCTGCTGTCGGGCGGCGAGACCACCGTAACCGTGCGCGGCAATGGCCGCGGCGGGCGCAATGTCGAGTGCCTGCTGTCGATCGGCATTGCCCTGAACGGCCACCCGCGGATTCACGGGCTGGCCGGCGATACCGACGGCGTGGATGGCCAGGAGGAGATCGCGGGCGCCTACCTCGCGCCCGACTCGCTGGCACGTGCGTGGGCCCTCGGCCTCAAACCCAGGGACTCCTTGTCCAATAACGATGGCCACGGCTTCTTTGAAGCGCTGGGGGACTCGGTGGTCACCGGCCCCACACTAACCAACGTCAATGACTTCCGCGCCCTCCTCATCGAGGCGCCTACCGAGAACTGAATCATGCGTAGAACCCGAAATGCCAAAATCGTCGCCACCCTTGGTCCCGCGAGCTCGGACAAGGAAACGGTGCGGCAACTGTTCATTGCCGGTGTCGACGTTTTCCGGCTGAACTTCAGTCATGGCAGCGCGGAGGACCATCGCGCCCGCTTTGCAGTGCTGCGCGAGCTGGAAAAGGAAACGGGGCGCCCGATCGGGATCCTGGCGGACCTGCAGGGCCCCAAGCTGAGGGTCGGGACCTTCGTCGACGGGTTCGTGACGTTGAAGCCGGACCAAGCCTTCCGGCTTGACCTCGATCCGGCACCTGGCGATGCCAAGCGCGCCTCCCTGCCCCATCCGGAGATTTTCGCAGCGTTGGTGCAGGGCGCCGAGCTGTTGCTGGACGACGGCAAGCTGCGTCTTGTGGTGGAGCATTGTGGAGCCGACTTTGCAGAGACGCGGGTCGTCGTTGGGGGCAAGCTGACTGAGCGCAAGGGCGTCAATGTGCCTGGGGTGGTGTTGCCCATCACTGCACTGACCAGCAAGGACCACCGTGACCTGGCGCTGGCACTGGAACTTGGAGCGGACTGGATCGCGCTCTCCTTTGTGCAGCGGCCCGAAGACGTGACGGAAGCCCGCGCGATCATCGGCAATCGCGCAGCCATCATCACCAAGCTCGAAAAGCCCGCCGCCGTCGACCAGCTCGACGCCATCGTGGCGGTATCCGATGCGGTCATGGTGGCGCGGGGCGACCTCGGCGTCGAATTGCCCGCAGAACGCGTGCCCGCCATTCAAAAGCGCATCGTGGGCAGCTGCCGGCGCCTTGGCAAGCCTGTCGTCGTGGCCACACAGATGCTGGAGTCGATGATTGAAAGCCCCGTGCCAACGCGCGCCGAAGCGTCCGACGTGGCGACCGCCATTTACGACGGCGCGGACGCCGTGATGCTTTCGGCGGAGTCAGCCTCTGGCAAATATCCGGTCGAGGCGGTGGACATGATGCATCGCATCATCGAGCAGGTCGAAGCCGATCCTCTGTATCGCCAATTGATCAACGCCTCGCACGCTGCCGCTAAGCCTGGCTGTGACGTTGCCGAAGCAGTGTGCTGCGCCATGCGAAGCACGGTAGCACTACTGCGCGCGGCTGCCATTGTCTGCTACACCAGTTCTGGTCACACCAGCCTGCGCGCCGCGCGCGAACGGCCGGAGTCTCCCATCCTCAGCCTGACGCCAAATCTGGCTGCTGCGCGCCAGTTGTCGATGGTCTGGGGCGTCCATTCGGTGCACAGCCAGGACGTGACCGATGTGAATCAGATGGCCAACGTCGCCTGCGAAGTGGCAAAACGCGAACGTTTCGCCGAATCGGGCCAGATGATCGTCGCCATTGCCGGGATGCCATTCGGCACACCGGGCACGACCAACCTGATGCGTATCGCCACGGTGTGAACGGCGCTGTCTTAACTGGATAACAACGGAATGGACCAGCCTCCTGGGCAGCATGACCATGTTGGGGGCCACGAAACCCACGATTTGCGCGGCAATTTGGCCGCGGCGGCCGAGCTGACGCGGGTCAGTGGCGGTGCTGGTTACCTGGCCTGGGTTCTATCGACGTCGGCTATAAAGACTGACACCACACTTTGAGGACACTGCCATGCCCACGATTCACGTTGAACTCTTTGAAGGACGCACGGTCGACCCAAAGCGCGCCTTCGCGCAGGCGGTGACGGAAGCGACCTTCCGGACGCTCGGTGGCGCTGCGGAAAGCGTCGACATCCTCTTTCATGACATCAAGAAACATGACTGGGCTACTGGCGGGGTGTTGTGGAACGATGTCGCGTCGGCGACGCCATAGCGGACAAGGCTTTCGCGGGGCGGCTGCTAGGAGGTGGCCGCCATTCAATGGCGTGCGGCAAGCCTTGTTTGTCATCAGGCGGGCAGGTCAATTTCGCTTCCAGATTTGTCTCGGATTTGACCAATGGGGCGCAGGACCTGGGGAGCGCTCCCCACTCGTTTTGCCCCATAGCTGGTATATTGCGTTGCAACATATAACGAAAGTAGATGTTTGCCATGATGTACCAGATCTACGAATCCCAGCGCTCCCTGATGGAGCCCTTTTCCGATTTTGCGCAGGCCGCGGCCAAGATGTACGGCAACCCGCTGACGCCATTGGGCCAAACCCCCTTTGCGCAGCGGCTCTCGGCCGGATTCAGTTTGCTCTACCGGCTTGGCAAGGACTACGAGAGGCCCGCGTTCGGCCTGCAAACCGTCATGGTGGACGGCGTTGAAGTCGCCTTGCATGAACGCGTCGAAATCGACAAGCCGTTTTGCGAACTGCGTCGCTTCAAACGCTTCACGGACGATCCGGACACATTGACCAAGCTCAAAGGCCAGCCGGCCGTGTTGATCGTGGCGCCCCTGTCGGGTCACCACTCGACCTTGCTGCGTGACACCGTCAAAACCATGCTGAGGGACAATAAGGTCTACATTACGGACTGGAAAAATGCGCGCCTTGTGCCACTGTCCGAGGGCGAGTTTCACTTGGACGATTACGTCAATCACGTGCAGGAGTTCATTCGCCACTTGCAGGCGCGCTACGGCAACTGCCACGTCGTTAGCGTGTGCCAACCCACGGTGCCGGTGTTGGCCGCTGTCTCCTTGATGGCCAGCCGCGGCGAAACCACACCCCTGACCATGACCATGATGGGCGGCCCTATTGACGCGCGAAAGATGCCCACCTCGGTGAATAACCTGGCGACCAACAAGAGCCTCGACTGGTTCAAGAGCAACGTGATCTATCACGTGCCCGGCAACTATCCGGGCGCGGGGCGGCGTGTCTATCCAGGGTTTTTGCAGCACACCGGTTTTGTCGCAATGAATCCGAACAACCACGCCAAGAGCCACTATGATTATTTCAACGACCTGATCAAGGGTGATGACGTCAGCACGGAAGCGCATCGCAAGTTCTACGACGAGTACAACGCGGTGCTCGACATGGATGCCGATTACTACCTCGAGACCATCCGGGTGGTGTTTCAGGAATTCTGCCTCGTCAACGGAACCTGGGACGTGAGGGGTGTGGACGGCAAGATCGAGCGTGTGAAGCCGCAGGACATCAAGACCACGGCACTGTTGACGGTTGAAGGCGAGCTTGACGACATTTCTGGTCTGGGCCAGACCCAGGCGGCCCTAGGCATCTGCAGCGGCGTCCCCGCTTCCCGAAAAGAGCACCTGATGGCCAAGGGTGCGGGCCATTACGGCATCTTCAGTGGCCGGCGGTGGCGCGAGGTGGTTTATCCAGCGGTCAAGCGCTTTATTCTTGAGTACAACGGCCCCGCAGCCGGTGCCGAAACTGAAACCGGCGTGGCAAAACCTGCTGCACGCGCCCTGGCCCACGCGGCCGAAAAGGCCAACGCTGGCGCGAGCAAGACCGTCAGGGTCGCTCGCAGGCGGGCCATCAACGCGACCGCCACGAAGAAAGTTGCGCTCAGGAAATAGGGCAACCCGTGGATGCGCTTGCCGCCCGCATTGACGCTGTCCTTCCTCAAACGCAGTGCACGCGCTGCGGCTACCCGGATTGTGCGGGCTATGCGCAGGCCGTTGCTTCGGGCGCCGCCGCCATCAACCAGTGTCCCCCAGGCGGGGCTGAAGGCATTGCCCGGCTCGCCCGTGTAACAAGCCTTCCCGTACTAACACTGAATCCGGTCAACGGGTTTGAGGGGCCGCGCGGCGTTGCCGTGATCGACGAAGACTGGTGCATCGGGTGCACCCTTTGCATTGCGGCCTGCCCTACGGATGCCATCATCGGCAGCAACAAGTTGATGCATACCGTGATCGAGCCCTATTGCACGGGCTGCGAGCTGTGCATCCCGGCGTGTCCGGTTGACTGCATCAGCATGGAGACCGTGACGCACGAGTGCACCGGCTGGGCCGCCTGGTCCCAGGCCCAGGCCGACGAAGCCCGGGTTCGCTATGGGTTCCATAGCTATAAGCGCACAAAGGATAAGGACGAGAGCGACAAAAGGCTTGAAGAAACAGCCCGGGCCAAGCTGGCTGACCGGCCCGCTCAATCCCAAATCACCGACCCGGATGAGCTCGCCAAAAAACGCACCGTGATCGAAGCGGCGCTGGCGCGAGCGCGTGCGCGTCGCAGCAGCGACACACAAGGCAGCTAACCGATGGTCATCAAGCTGGCGTTTCCGCCCGCCGCGGCGGTGTTCACGCTCAATGCCCTCTCGATCACCAGGCGTTCCAGCGGAATGTGGCGTTCCCCGCTCGCAAGCGAGGTCACACCAACGATGGGCCCGGGTCGCTGCGCAAGCGTTGTGGATGCGGCTTGCAAGCCTGCCTGGTCGCCGTGGTATACCACCGCGTCGAAGGCTGTGAGCGGGTTGGCCCAGTCGTCCACCAAATCCACGCGCGCGCGCACGGCATGCGGCAAAAGGCTGAGCAGGCCGTGCGCATCCGCAGGCCAGACCGCCGCCGCACCCACTGCGCAGACTGCTGCGAGCTGGGTCAGGAGATCGTCGGCTTGCGCGGCCAAACAAAGAACACGCTCGCGTGGAAGCGTGCTGTAGACATTGCGTTCACCAGTAGGGCCTTGCAACAACCTTGACAGCTGGCTTGGGGAACTCCGCCCGAACAGCACACAGGTTTTGGCCAGCTCCGCGTTGCCGTGTGCGGATGCCCAATCCCGCAGCGCGGCCAGGGGGCCGGTCAGCTCCGCCGTTTCGTCCGCCACCTGCCGCGCGTGCGCTTCCCGCATGATGGCGGCGCGCGGCGCACCGTCGGGGCGACGGGATAGCAAGCGGAACAGATAGAGCGGTCCACCGGCCTTTGGGCCGGTGCCAGACAGCCCTTCTCCTCCGAAGGGCTGCACCCCCACGACGGCGCCGACGATGTTGCGGTTAACGTACACATTGCCCACGCGGGCATGCTCGACTACCTTGGCGATGGTCTCGTCGATCCGCGTGTGCAGCCCCAACGTCAGGCCGTAGCCGGTGGCATTGATCTGCTCCAGGAGCGAGTGCAGGTTCCGCCGCTCATAGCGGATGATGTGCAGCACCGGGCCAAACACTTCGCGCTGCAAATCGGCCATGCTCTCCAACTCGATCAGCGTCGGCCTCACGAAGGTGCCTTGCCGGTGCGCGTCTTCAACCTCGGCCTGGCGGTACACCCTGCGCCCCTTGGCGCGCATGTGCTCAATGTGCTTCTCGATGTTCGTCCTGGCCTCGGCATCGATGACCGGACCGATGTCCACGTTCAAATGCCACGGGTTGCCCATGCGGTACTCGTCCATCGCATGACGCAACATCTCGATGACACGATCGGCAGCGTCCTCCTGCACGCACAGCACGCGCAGGGCGGAGCAACGCTGGCCGGCGCTGTCGAACGCGGATGCGATGATGTCGCCCACCGCCTGCTCCACCAGCGCCGACGAGTCGACGATCATCGCATTCTGTCCACCCGTTTCGGCAATCAGCGGAATGGCGCGGCCACGGCCGTCCACGCGGCCAGCGAGCTGGCGCTGCAGGAGGCGCGCGACTTCGGTGGAACCCGTGAACATGACGCCATTGACGCGGCCATCGCGCACGAGCATCGCACCCACGGTTTCGCCGCGCCCCGGCAGCAGTTGCAGCGCGCCACGCGGCACACCCGCATGCCACAGCGCGCGCACGGCCTCAGCAGCCACGAGCGGTGTCTGCTCCGCGGGCTTCGCCAGAACGGTGTTGCCGGCGGCCAGTGCGGTCGCCACTTGCCCGGTGAAGATGGCGAGCGGGAAGTTCCACGGGCTGATGCAGACCACGGGGCCCAGCGGCAAATGGGTTGCGTTGTCGAAGGCGTCCCGCACCTCTGCCGCGTAGTAGCGCAGGAAATCCACGGCCTCGCGCACTTCGGAGATGGCGTTGGCGCAGTTCTTTCCGGCCTCGCGCATCAGCAGTCCGATGAGACGATCCATGTCACCTTCCAGTTGGTCGGCCGCGCGCAGCAGCGCGGCCGCACGTTCGGCCGCAGGCGTAGCGGCCCAGCCCGGTGCTGCCGCTGCAGCGGCGTCGAGCGCAAGGAGGACTTCCGCTTCATTCGCCTCGCGCACCTGGCCCACCGTGTCACGGTGGTCTGCTGGGTTGAGCACCACTTGGGCGGGTTGGCACTCGCCGCTGACGTGCCCGGCGATCAGGGGCTGCGCGGCCCATTCGGTGGCGGCATTTTCGACCAGCGAACGGGAGAGCTTGGCCAGACGGAATTCGTCGGACAGATCCAGTCCGCGGGAATTGACGCGTGCGTCGCCATAGAGCCGACCCGGCAGCGGGATTGCGGGGTGCGGCAGGCCGGCTGCGCCGTCCCGGACAGCCATTTGCGCAACCGCTTGCGCCGGATCCCCAACCAGCTCGTCGATTGGCACCGTGTTGTCGGCGATACGGTTGACGAAGGAGGTGTTCGCGCCGTTTTCGAGCAGGCGGCGCACCAGATAGGCCAGCAGCGTTTCATGCGTGCCCACCGGCGCGTAGATGCGGCAGGGCCGTGCGAGCTTGCCCTCAGCCACCGGCCCGACCACCTGCTCGTACAATGCCTCGCCCATGCCATGCAGGCACTGGAACTCGTACTGCCCCGCGTAGTAGTTCTGCCCGGCCAGCCGGTAAATCGACGCGAGCGTTTGGGCGTTGTGCGTGGCGAACTGCGGGAACACTGCCTCGGGCGCCGCCAGCAGCTTGCGTGCGCAGGCAATGAACGACAGGTCCGTGTGAGACTTGCGGGTGTAGACCGGATAGTCCTCTAGCCCGTCGATCTGTGTGCGCTTGATTTCGCTGTCCCAGTAGGCGCCCTTGACCAGCCGAATCATCAGCCGGTGGCTGCTGCGCCGCGCCAGGTCGATCACATAGTCGATAACGCAGGGGCAGCGCTTCTGGTAAGCCTGGATCACAAAGCCGATGCCATTCCAGCCCGCGAGCGAAGGCTCGTGACACAAGCGCTCGAGCAGATCGAGCGATAGTTCGAGCCGGTCTGCCTCCTCGGCGTCGATGTTCAGGCCGATATCGTAGCGGCGCGCGAGTTCCGTCAGACGCAGCAGCACGGGATAGAGTTCATCCATGACGCGCTCGTACTGCGCGCGACTGTAGCGCGGGTGCAATGCCGACAGCTTGATCGAAATGCCGGGGCCTTCGTAAATGCCGCGCCCGTTGGATGCCTTGCCGATCTCGTGGATCGCCCGCTCATAGGCGGTGAGATAGCGCCTGGCGTCCCCAGCGGTCAGCGCCGCCTCGCCCAGCATGTCATAAGAGTAACGAAAGCCTTGCGCTTCCAGCTTGCGCGCGTTGACCAGCGCTTCGCCGATGGTCTCGCCGGTGACAAACTGCTCGCCCATCATGCGCATCGCCATGTCCACGCCCTTGCGGACCATGGGCTCGCCGCCCTTACCGATGAGGCGGCCCAGCGCCGATGACAAGCCGGCCTCGCTGTGCGTGGACACCAGCTTGCCGGTGATCAGCAGGCCCCAGGCCGCCGCATTGACGAACAGCGACGGGCTCTGCCCCAGGTGCGCGCGCCAGTTGCCCGCACTGATCTTGTCGCGGATCAACGCGTCGCGGGTGGCCGCATCCGGAATGCGGAGCAGGGCTTCGGCCAGGCACATCAGGGCCACGCCCTCCTGGGACGACAGTGCGAATTCCTGCAGCAATCCTTGCACCATCCCCGCGCGGCCGCTTGCCGCCTTGCGGTCGCGCAGCGTCTGGGCAATGCGCCGTGCCAATGCATGGATCTCATCCTGATCGGCCACGGGCATATCGGCCTGTCGCAACAACGCTGCCACCGCCTCGGGCTCCGGCAGCCGGTAAGCCGACGTGATCGCGTCACGCAGCTCGCCGCGGCCAGCAAACACGGTTGTGAAACCATCGAAACGGCTCGAAGAAGGACTATTGGAAATGGAATAGCTCATGGTGATTTCTGATCATTCGATACGTACTTTAGCGCCTGGGAGACAGGTGGATGCCGGCGATCATGTAGCGCACCGACCCTCAGGCCATATCAATCATCGGCACCGACAGGGGCACCAGGCCAGCCGAACGCTCGACGACCGCCTTCAACTGATCGGTCAGGCTGCTGCAGGCTCGCTTCGACAGCGCCAGAATGCGGCCATCGCGGCCGACAATTCGATCGCATTGCCGGCGAATTCGGCGACCTGCCGCGCGCTCAGCGCGATGACCTCACCCCCCTGGCTCGTAGAGCCGTGCACGGATATCAAAGGCCCCGGCGAACATGACGATTCTCTTTTTCAAGGCTATGGCGAATACGGCGCGCGACGCAGGACGGCGCCCGAAGCCTTGGGCGGGCGGCGGTCGCGCTGGCGAACAAGCTGCACGTAGCCCGAGCCACCGTGCAGAACAGGATCGCCAAACTGGAAAACGAGGGGACCATCGTCCGCTATACGGTGAGACAGAGGCCTGACGCACAAGCCCATCGCATCGGGGTGCTCAACGCCATCCGCGCGATTCGGGGTATTTCGAACACCGAGACGAGCATTCTGCTGCCTGGACACAGGTTGTAGAGCGCCCCCGCTCCTTTTACAACCCAGCACTCAAGTCATCTAGCGCAGCGCCGCATTGAGTGCGACCAACGCTTGCGCGCCCGGGCAAAGCTCCTCGCGACCCAGCGCATTGAGAGGCGTGGCACTGGTGTTCAGCGCCTGGTGCAAGTCACTGCACTCGGGGTCCACATAGAGCAAACCCGTCACCACCTCGCCGCGCGCCTGGTGCGTCTGCACATGGTTCATCGCGGACAGGCGATCGGTGGGGTCGTAGCCTTCATGCAGCTTGCGCAAGCGCAGCAGCGTGCCGTCGTGCTGCGGCACCTCGACCAGCTCGCCGGGTGCGTAGTCGGTGGTGATCTCCGCGCATGCCGGGATGAAATCCATCCGGTTCAAGGCA
>JBDTCK010000099.1:0-15835 GCA_039923645.1 Rhodoferax sp. | reverse complement strand
ACGGTGACAACGTACCGGTTCGCCACTTCGGCCTGGTGCTGCCGATGGCCGAGTGGAGCGCGCTAGCCGACAAGCTGCGCGCCGCCGGTACCCGCTTCGTGATTGAGCCACACATACGCTTCCAGGGGCAGGTGGGCGAGCAAGCGACGATGTTCTTTCTCGACCCTTGCGGCAACGCCATCGAGTTCAAGGCCTTTGCCGATCCATCGCAACTGTTTGCCAAGTGAACGTACAGCGTCGGGTACCTGAGCTAACGGTCAGCCAGTGCCAAGCGGTGCGACACGTCAAAGACGTGCGCGCCGTCAGAGTCCCAGATCGCTCAACCCTGAGTGGTCGTCCGGACGGCGGCCCAGCGGCCAGAAGAACTTGCGCTCACTCTCGTCAATCGCCAGGTCATTGATGCTTGCATGGCGATTCGTCAACAAACCGGCATCATTGAACGACCAGTTCTCGTTGCCGTAACTACGGAACCAGTGACCCGAGTCGTCATGCCATTCATAGGCAAAGCGCACGGCGATACGCGGCCCACCAAAGGCCCATACCTCCTTGACGAGCCGATAGTCGAGTTCGTGGCTCCACTTGCGCTCAAGGAAAGCCAGCGCCTCGCCGCGGCCGGCCACAAACTCGGCGCGGTTGCGCCAACGCGTGTCCTCGCTATAGCCCAACACGACCCGCTTCGGATCCCTGCCATTCCAGGCGTCCTCGGCCAATCGCACCTTCTGGGTGGCAGTCTCGAAGGTAAACGGAGGTACAGGGGGTCGATTTTCCATGGAAGGGTTCCAAAAAAATAGTTAAGCGGTGCCCGGGTCAGCGCAATTGACCTCGGTGCAGACGGATGGCTTCCGCGGCCATAGGACTCAGTGCATCGTAGCCGGCGCGATCCAGGTGATCCAGTAACGCGCTGCGCATTCCTGGCTCCCAGAATTTCTTGATGTGCAAGGCAAGATTTTCAAGCGCCTCGGGACGGTCCGGCATGGCCTCAAAAAAGGCGCCGATCTGGTTGGCCATGCGGATCAGGTTGTCGACTTTCATACGCTATTCGCGCTCCAGGTTTCGAGCGCAAGGCGCTCAGGATGGGCATAAACGACCATGTCATCGCCTCGGGCGAAGCCGATCAATGCAAGCCGGGCTGCTTGAGCGGTGCGGATCGCGAGCGACGTGGGCGCAGATATGGCGGCCAGCAACGGGACGCCCGCGGCGACCGTCTTCTGAACCATTTCGAAGCTGGCCCGACTCGTCACCACGATAAAGCCGCTTGAGGTTTCGGCCAGGCGCGCGGCAGCCATGCCGCCAATCAACTTGTCCAGGGCGTTGTGACGACCGACGTCCTCGCGCAGGAGATTGATCTCGCCGCTGTGTGAGCACCAGGCTGCGGCATGCACGGCCCCCGTCGCATGCTGCAGGGTTTGCAGCGCGGCCAGTTCACGCATGGCCCGCGCAATCGCCTGCCGGTACAAAGGCGCGCCGTCAGGTAATGCTGGTAGCACACGCGTCACGTGGTTCAGGCTCTCGACACCGCACAGACCGCAGCCCGTGCGCCCCGCCATGGATCGGCGTCTATCCTTCAAGCGTGCAAACGCAGCGCTGGCAACTTCCAGCTGAAGCGTGATGCCAAGCGCGCCTTCAACCTGCTCCACGTCATACAACTCGGCGCGATTGGCGAGAATGCCTTCGCTGAGCGCGAAGCCCAGCGCGAAATCTTCCAGGTCAAGCGGTGTCGCAAGCATTACGGCGTGGGAGATGCCATTGAACTCCAGCGCTACCGCTACCTCGTCAGCCACCCAGTCTCGCTCCTCGAACGATTGCCCCGCGCGCATGCCGTGAACACAGTGCCGGCTAGCGCCACCGCGCATGAGCAAAGCGTCGTCGGGATTCAACGCGAGCATCTCATTTGGCCGCAATTTCGTGACCAGCATCACTGCTTGCGCGCAGTAAATCTTCCTGGATACGCGAAAACCGGCTGTGCTCTGTCTGCCATGCCGACGGCTGCATCACTCGTGCCACCTGGACCGCGGTCACCTTGTATTCCGGGCAGTTGGTGGCCCAGTCGGAGCTGTCGGTCGTAATCACGTTGGCTCCCGATTCAGGGAAATGGAAGGTGGTGTAAACCACGCCGGGCTTGACGCGCTCAGTCACGTCGGCATGCATCACGGTGTCCCCCGCGCGGCTCTGGATCCCCACCCAATCGCCATGCCGGATACCACGCTCCTCGGCGTCATGCGGGTGAATTTCCAGCAAGTCTTCACTATGCCATTCGGTATTTGGCGTACGCCGGGTCTGCGCGCCCACGTTGTATTGGTACAGGATTCGTCCAGTGGTCAGCAACAGGGGGAATTTGCGCGTCACCTTTTCGTCCGACGCTACGTACTGGGTAATGATGAACTTGCCCTTGCCGCGCACGAAGGTACCGACGTGCATGGTCGGCGTGCCGTCGGGCATCGCGGTGTTGCACGGCCACTGCACGCTGCCTCCGAGCTGGTCGATCTTGTCGAAACTCACGCCCGCAAAGGTAGGTGTCAGCGCTGCAATTTCATCCATGATCTCCGACGGGTGGGCGTAGTCCATCGGGTAGCCCAGTGCATTGGCGAGCTTGACCGTCACCTCCCAGTCTGCATAACCCCCTTTCGGTGGCACGACTTGTCGCACTCGTGAGACGCGGCGCTCGGCGTTCGTGAAGGTGCCGTCCTTTTCCATGAAAGTTGATCCCGGCAGGAATACATGCGCGTACTTGGCCGTCTCGTTCAGGAAGATGTCCTGAATGACGATGCACTCCATGGCCATCAGTGCAGCGGCCACGTGCTGGGTATCGGGGTCGGACTGGACGATGTCCTCGCCCTGGCAGTACAGCCCCTTGAAGGTTCCTGCCACCGCGGCGTCGAACATGTTCGGGATGCGCAAACCCGGCTCGGGATTGATTTCGACGCCCCAGGCCTGCTCGAAGGAAGTACGCACCTCGTTGTTGGAGACATGACGATAGCCCGTGAGTTCGTGCGGAAAAGAGCCCATGTCGCACGACCCCTGGACGTTGTTCTGACCGCGCAACGGGTTCAGGCCTACGCCCTCGCGCCCCAGATTTCCCGTCGCCATCGCAAGATTGGCCAGGGCGATCACCGCAGTCGATCCCTGGCTGTGTTCGGTGACGCCGAGGCCGTAGTAGATGGCACCATTGCCGCCCGACGCAAACAGCCGTGCCGCACCGCGCAATTCCGCGGCGGGCACGCCGGTCTCAGCCTGAGTAGCTTCGGGCGAGTTCGCCTCGCGCGCCACGAACTCGCGCCATTCGTTGAAGGACTTGCCCTCGCAGCGTCGCTCGACGAAGGCCTCGTCAACCAGCCCTTCTGTCACGATCACGTGTGCCAGCGCCGTGACGACTGCCACGTTGGTGCCGGGCTTGAGTTGCAGATGATGCGATGTCGCGACGTGCGGGGAAGTGATGATGTCGATGCGCCGCGGGTCAACGACGATGAGCTTGGCGCCTTCGCGCAAGCGCTTCTTCATACGCGAGGCGAAAACGGGATGCGCGTCGGTCGGGTTGGCCCCGATAATCATGATCACATCGGCCTGCTCCACCGATTTGAAGGTCTGCGTTCCGGCCGAGGTACCGAGCGTCGCGCCCAGCCCATAGCCTGTCGGCGAATGACAGACACGCGCGCAGGTATCGACGTTGTTATTGCCAAATGCAGCACGCACCATTTTTTGCACAAGGTACGCCTCCTCATTGGTGCAGCGCGACGACGTCAGGCCTCCGATCGAGTCCCGCCCATATTTGGCCTGCAGACGCTTGAATTCGCTCGCCGCGTAAGCGGTGGCCTCGTCCCAGCTCACAACCTGCCACGGATCGGTGATCTGCTTGCGGATCATCGGGGTTGTGATGCGGTCCTTGTGGGACGTGTAGCCCCAGGCAAAGCGGCCTTTCACGCAGGCGTGCCCTTCATTGGCCTTGCCGTCTTTCCATGGCACCATGCGCACGACCTCGCTGCCCTTCATTTCCGCCTTGAATGCGCAGCCCACGCCGCAGTAACCGCAAGTCGTGATGACGCTGCGCTCGGGTGCGCCAAGCGCAATCAGTGATTTTTCGAGCAGCGAGTCCGTCGGGCATGCCGCGACACAGGCGCCGCAGCTGACGCACTCCGAATCCATGAAGGATTCGTTCTGCCCTGCCGACACGCGCGACTCGAATCCGCGTCCGCTAATCGTCAGTGCAAAGGTGCCCTGGGTCTCTTCGCAGGCTCGCACACAGCGATTACAGACAATGCACTGTGAGGAGTCGAACGTGAAGTAGGGGTTGGATTCGTCCTTCGCCTCCTGGACGTGGTTGGCGCCCTTGAATCCATAACGCACGCCCTCCACGCCGGTTGCGACCACCATGTCCTGGAACTCGTTGCCCGGCCCCTGCGCAACGCCACAGTCGCTGGGCAGGTCAGACAGATACAGCTCCATCACGCCCTTGCGCAGTTCCACCAGCTTCGGGGTCTTCGTGCGCACCTTCATGCCAGCTTCGGCCGGCGTGGTGCATGAAGCGGGGAAGCCCTTACGGCCATCGATTTCAACCAGGCACAGGCGGCACGAGCCGAACGGCTCGAGGCTGTCGGTGGCGCACAGCTTGGGCACATTGATCTGGGCCAGCGCCGCAGCGCGCATCAGCGACGTACCTTCGGGCACCGTCACTTCCACGCCATCAATTTCAAGCGTGACTTCACGTTCGGCCACACGTTTGGGCGTGCCGTAGTCGATCTCGTTCAGGGGATCAAGCATATTCAACTCCTGGTATTGATTCACGCCGCTTCGGGCACGTTGGCAGACAAGCCAAAATCCTGCGGGAAATAGTTGAGCGCCGACAGCACCGGGTAAGGCGTCATGCCGCCCATCGCACAGAGCGAGCCATTCACCATGGTGTCGCAAAGGTCGCGCAGCAACTGCACCTGCTGTTGCAGGTCGATGCCAGCCGCACCGTCCGCGGCTGCCTTGATGCGATCAACGATCTCCACGCCGCGAACCGAGCCGATCCGGCACGGCGTGCATTTGCCGCACGACTCGAAGACGCAGAACTCCATTGCGTAGCGTGCCAGACGGACCATATCGGCCGTATCGTCGTGCACCACGATGCCGCCATGCCCGATCGACGCGCCAATACCCGCGTACGCCTCATAGTCCAGCGGCACATCCCACTGCGACTCGGGTACGTAGGCGCCCAGCGGCCCACCAACCTGGACCGCCTTGATCGGCCGGCCGGACGCAGAGCCACCTCCGTAGTCGTACAGCAGCTCGCGCAGCGTGACACCAAAGGCCTTCTCCACCAGGCCGCCGCGGCGGATGTTGCCCGCGAGCTGAAGCGGCAGCGTGCCTGTCGATCGGCCCATCCCATAGTCGCGGTAGAACGCCTCGCCGCGCGCCAGGATAAGGGGTACGCTGGCGAAGGTGACGACGTTGTTGATCACGCTGGGCTGGCCGAACAGGCCCCGGATGGCCGGCAGCGGCGGCTTGGCACGCACGATGCCGCGCTTGCCTTCCAGGCTGTCGAGCATCGCGGTCTCCTCGCCGCACACGTAAGAACCCGCGCCCTTGCGCACCTCCAACCGCAAGCGCCGGCCCGATCCGAGAATGTCGTCGCCCAGGAACCCTGCCGCTTCGGCCAGACGGATGGCTTCGGTCAGCGTCGCGATCGCGTGCGGATACTCGGAGCGCACGTACACATAGCCTTCGGTTGCACCAACGGCCAGTGCGGCAATGGTCATGCCTTCGATCAGCATGAATGGGTCGCCTTCCATCGTCATGCGGTCGGAGAAGGTGCCCGAGTCGCCCTCGTCGGCGTTGCAGACAACGTACTTCTGGGCCGCCGGTGTAGCCAGGACGGTCTTCCATTTGATGCCTGTCGGAAAGGCCGCGCCGCCGCGCCCGCGCAGACCGGCGTCGAGTACCTGCTGCACGATGTCGCCCGGCTCCAGCGCCAGCGCACGCTTCAGGCCCGCGTAGCCTTCGTGCGCCTGGTAATCAGCCAGCGACAGGGGATCGGTAACGCCCATGCGCGCGCAGGTCAACCGCTCCTGGTTCTTCAGGTACGCAATCTGGTCGGTGGGGCCGAGGTTCAACGCGTGCGCAGCGCCGCTCAGAAACCCCGCGTCGAACAGGCTGGCCACATCGCCCGGCGTCACGGGGCCATAGGCGATACGCCCTTCGGGGGTGGCCACCTCGACCAGTGGCTCAAGCCAGAACAGGCCGCGCGAACCGTTGCGCACCAGACGGATGTCGCAGCCGCGCGCAGTCGCTTTCTCGGTGATGCGCTGCGCCACGCGGTCGGCGCCAACGGCCAGCGCTGCCGAGTCGCGCGGCACGTAAACGGTAGTGCTCATACGTCGCTCCGGGCTTGTGCCACCAGTGCGTCAAACACCTGCGGCGTGACGCGCGCATGCGGCTCGTCCCCGATCATCATGGCCGGCGAGTTGGCACACAGCCCGAGGCAGTAAACGGGCTCCAGGGTGAACGCGCCGTCCGCCGTGGTTCCGTGCAAATCGCAGCCAAGGCGCTGCTTCGCGTGAGCCAGCAACTGGTCGGCGCCCATCGCCTGGCAAGACTCGGCACCGCAGATCTGCACCAGGTGCTGGCCGGCCGGCTCGGCGCGGAAGTGGTGGTAATACGTAACCACCCCGTGCACCTCGGCCCTCGACAGGCCAAGCGCTGCGGCGATCTCGGGAACGACATGAGCCGGGATATGGCCGAGAGCATCCTGCACATCATGAAGGATGGGCAATAACGCGCCCGGCATGCCGGCGCGTCGCTCAAGCACGCCGCGCACGGTGACTAACGCCTCCGCGGTAGCAGGGGAAGAAGAATCGACAATCATTGCGTGTTCCGATAAGTGGTTAAGCGAACGCCCCTGGAGGCGCCGCGAAGAGCAGTGAGAACAGGGTGACGACTTGCTTTAGCGTTCGACTAACGGGCACTATATCGACGCGAACATTGCCTCGCAATATGGCAGCTACGGTTGGATAAATATGTGTCCGCCAGCCTAAGGAAGAACCCTTATACGTCCTACAACATTGTTTTCCATTTTGTGCGAGTGGTATTTGAATATGAGCTTCATAACATAAAGTTCAAACTTCACCATGCGCTGTCTCGGCGATGCCGCTCCGCACGACTCACTCGTCACGGCACCAGCCGCCGGCGCCGCAAATCTGTACAACGAGTTAGAGAGACTCCAGGCGCCGTGACCGGGCCGATCATGGCTGGCAGGAGGGGGTCGGAGATGGCCAGGACTTCAGGGCGGCGTATTCGCCACACGCACCATTCGGAGTTCAAGGTGCACGTTGGGCTGACCGCCATCTGGGAAGGCAAGACGACGGCAGAGTTGTATCCATGTTTTGAGCCATACCTCAAGCATGTCAATTAATGGGAGGGGCAGTTGCTGGAAATCGCAGTACACGCCTTCGTCGGGGCACGCCAGGTCGAGCCGGTGGATCTGCTGCAGCCGCACGCCAAGATCATTGAGCAGGCCGTCTATGGACGGCGAGGGTCCATGGCGCAACAACGTGTTCGCGTAGCGGCCGTGGCGCAGTGTGAGGTACGACCGGGTGTATCTGAGGGCCTAAAGCGCTTTGAGCGAGGGTCAGTACTGACATTGCCGATCACATGGATTGCTCCAACGGTGAGCGGTCACGGTCCAGCCCGCAAGACCACGCTGATCGCGAGGTACTTGGCGGGCGCACCCGTGCTGCAAGTGGCAGCTCGAAATGAAGCCTGGTGCACCCGTGTTGCCCGTCGCCGCGGATAACGCCGCACCTGTGGCACCCTGCCTCCGGATTCTCCAACTCCCGCGGAAATGCCGCTCAAGCAGACAGAGCCGCTTCTCGGAGCCGCACGAGGCACCAGGAGCCAAGGTTGACCCTAGGGAGAAAGACCCGAAACCGTAAACAGCAATGAATCACATGTTCAATGGTTGATTACGGAATCAAAGCCATGTGACGATAATATTTTTTGGCCAACATCACTCAAAATAAAGCGTATTAGCAGATCCGAGCGCGCGTCCGAATTCGTGGCAGCGCCAATGCCGTAATTGGCTTCGACATTAATAGTTTTCGGGAATTTCTTCCATGTCGCACCGGGGATTTTTCCAGCCAATCCGTTTGCAGAAGAGCAATAAGTAACAAATAAATCGATCTCGTGATTTTTTATCATATCGGGTATCGATCTAGGCGGCAGCGCCGGATTGCCAACGAGTCTTTGCGCTTTTTGATCCAGACTTGCATACGCTCCCGGGTGAATTTTTTCTGCATTTTGAAATATCAGCCAAGTGTAGTCACCGCCAGGGTCCATCTTTGGCGTCGACGTCCCCAATGTCATATCACGTTCCAACATCTTGTTGACCAGGTCGCCATGTTTAATATCAATTTCCGGGCCTGCCAACAGACACATCGAGTTCCGCGCAAAGACGATACTATTCTTCAATAAACCTTCCTTCACCAACGCCTCGGTGTGTTCTTTAGAAGCTGAAGCAAATACGCTGACTGAGGTACCCGTTTCGATATCGCTGCGCAGTTTTCCTGATAGGCCATAGATTGCGACAAAGTGGATGCCTGTCTTCTCTCCGAATTTTTGGATAATGCTGTCAATACTGGCGTGTAGGCTGCCAGCTGCATAGACTACCGGCATCGCCTCCTGTGACTGCGCGGCCTGAACAGCATGACTTGGCATCAGCATCAGCGCCATCGACAATACACCGCTATATCGAAATATCTTTTTCATTGCTTTCCTGTGCTATTCGCCAAACCATATGACCGGCTTCAGAGTGAATGCGTGATCGCCCCCCAGAAGAGATCATCACTGCTGTCAAAGTCAGGCTGGTGATCAATAGTCGAACTCCAGACTCGCCATCAATGTGCGTGGTGCGCCGAGATATGCAGTGTTGGCGCCAGGACTACCAACAATATTTCCATCGGCGACAGCCGAGTAGTAATACTTGTTGGTCACATTCAGAACCTGCAGGCGGAACGTTGCGTGATGGCGATTGACAAGGGCGGTTGAGTAACGAAGACCGACATCCCAAGTGGAGTAAGACGGGGCAAACGAATTATTGCTATTGGTGGCGGCACGTGAAGTTTCATGATGCATCGCACCGGTGAAAGCGAAACCCTGTGCATAAACTGGATGGTAATCCAGCAAGATATCGGTCTTCACACGGGGAACGCCCACTACCAACTTATCATCGGTTGCCGGATTGCCGGTTCCCTTCAAGCGCGCATCCACATAGGTCGTACCACCGAAAATGCTCAGATCGCGCGTCAACTTCCCTTGCGCGAACAATTCAAGTCCGTTGTTCGTTTGGGTGCCTGCCACGGCAAAAACGTTTGTTGCCGCGTTTGTCAGTGCGAGAGGACGCGTCATGTGGAACGCGGCCATGCTTAAAAGGAGGTCTTCGTTGACCGCGTACTTCGCGCCAACTTCGAACTGTTTGTCATGATAGACATCCAGAAACTGATTCGCGTTGGCAGTACCGGCAGGCGCCTGCTCTCCCTGCTCGACACTCCGTGCGGCCGTCGCATAAGTCGTTAAACGGGGGCTTGGCTTGAAGATCAGGCTGAGCGTCGGGCTGAAAGAATTGTTGGACTCGTTCCTGCTGGTGACGTTGCCATTCTTGCCGTAGCTCGTCGACGTGATATTGGAGTCGTTCAAAACGGCCTGCACCGCCCATTTATCGTTGAGATGCAGCGTATCCGCGGTAATGATGGATTGTTCGGTCAGATTTCCACTGTGGTATTGCCCGCCGTTGGCGGGTGTGGCAGGAAACGTCAGAACGGTCGGGTTGCTTAGATTAACCCTAGTGGGGTTGGTTACGGCGATCGAGTTGGGATAGTTGTATTGATTGTTCGTAAAGCCATTGGTACCGAAGGTGAAATCATTTTTCATTCCGGCCACATCAAAATGCCCATTGAGATAGGCGAGATTGCTGGCAATCGTGTAGTGCGGAATCGCTGTGAAGTTCTTGGTGACTTTAAAGTTGCCGAAGTTGTCTTGCATGGTGTTGGTGATACCGGTCAGCCCACGAAAGGCATCTTGATACAACCCACCAATTTCGACGCTCCATCGATCATTGAACGCATGTTTCAATTTGAGGATGCCGGTATCTGATGCGAGATCAGTTCCTGCACCTGGTTGACCGTATCCAACGCGAGTGGGATCAACAGCGGGGGGCAATAGCGTGCTTGTGTTCGAGCCCTTATTGGTGTCGTAGACGATGCTACCCGGCAAACCGGTAGCTTCCGTGCGGTAGTGGCTAAAGTCGGCCTCTATGACAGTTTGGCTGTCGAGATGGAAATCGAATGCGGCGCTTGCCAAATTGCGGTCGGTGTCGCTGCCCTTGACATAACTTTCACCCCCTCCGTGGACGGCATTGATGCGATATCCAATTGCACCGTCGGGTCCGACTCTCCCGCCAAGATCCGCTTGCTCGGTCCACACGCCTTTGGAGTCGTAGCTCTCAACAAAGCGGGCAAGTGTTTTGTCCGTTGGCCGCTTCAATACGTAGTTGAACACGCCCGCTGGCGTTTCTGGTCCGTACAACGCACCGCCTAACCCGTTCAGAACCTGAACGCTCGACAGGTTCTCGGCAGGAATTGCGGTAGTGCCGATCGTGCTCAGGCCGTCAAGCCGCGTGTTCTGTACGACGCTACCCTGAAAGCCTCGCGCTTGTGGGCGAGACACTTCAAAACCTTGTTGATTCCGGATCTGTACCGACGGCAAGAACCGCAGTGTGTCATTCACCGTCTTTGCCTGTTGATTGACGATCAAATCTTCCGGGACGGCAGTCACGGATGCTGGCGTATCCATGATGTTTTGCTTGCCTAACGGTCCGACCAGCACATCATTGGTTTTGTAGACGGGCTTGTTTGCATAGGCTTCTATCGGTGCGGATGGTGCCGTAACCGTGACAGTCGGCAACGTGTCTGCTTCCTGTGCGTATGCAACACCGACCGTCAAAGACAGCAACGCAAGCAATATGGCGGATTGCAGAGCAGTCAGTTTTTTGCGCCGGACAATCATCTTCTCTCTATTTAATTCTGCTTTCGCCGTCCGCAGATATGTGGCTCGAGTTCTGTCGTTCATTTCCCGTCTCCTCTTGTTAATATGGGGATTAGTAGTTGCATCGATTTGCAAATGGCGCATTAAAGACTCGCTGCAAAAATGTCCAACTGCCGGCAACCATCAACGCCATGCTGGTCGCCACCGGCTTGATGCTTAGGTTGGTTTCGTGGTGGACGCCGGCTACTAAGGCGCGACGAACAGACCCGAGGCCACGGGGTGGGGTGAACTGGCAGGTGGCCACGCGCCCGGGTAAACGCCGGGCGCTGGACAAGAACGGGGAAAGTCATGCCTTTGCAGACCTACCGGAGAAGATCAAGGCCAGCATGCAGGCCAGGGTCGAACGCCGTTTCGCGTGTTCAAGCGCCAGTTCGAATTCCCAAAAGTGCGTTACCAAGAGCTGCAAACCAAGGCGGATTTGCTTTGGCGTCGGGCGAAATCGCGCCTGTGATTTCATGGTTTGAACTATTTGCACTCAACTCCTCCGATGGTCTTGCAGGTCTTCCTTAGCTCTATTGGCGTTCGGTCGCTAGGCACTATATCGATGCAAACATTGCTTAGCAATATGACAACTATGGTCGGGCAAATATGTCATCAAAGGCCTAATTGACTCTCATTACACCCCTTCTGGGTCTATATTCGGGCGCGGAGCAGTAGGTTTTGAAACCGGAAACTCAGCGCATAAACGATAAGCTTCGCCATGCGTTGTAGCGGCGAGGCGGTGCGGCACAACCTACCCTTCAAACCACCGGGCGCTGGCGCCGTAAATTACATCAAGCCAGGGAGATTGCCATGCACGAAATCACCATCAAGCCGCGGTGGATCATTCGCCGCCCGGGGGGGCCGGCGTTGCCATTGCGTGTGATCGAATTGCTAGCCAAGGTGCATGAGTTTGGCAGCCTGGCCAGCGCATGCAAGGCTTCGGGCATGTCCTACCGGCACGCCTGGGAGCTACTGCGTGAGGCCGAGCAAGTGTTCGGCGACGCTTTGATCGTTATGCAGCGCGGTAAGGGTTCGACTCTCACGGCGCTTGGTGAAAAACTGGTCTGGGCGGATCGCCGCGTGGGGGCACGGCTGTCGCCCTTGCTTGATTCGCTCGCGTCGGAACTTGGTGCCGAGATCGAGAAAGTGCTCTCGCCCGCGCCTGCACTGTTGAGGATTCATGCGAGTCATGGATATTCCGTTAAGGCGTTGCACGACTTTCTGGGTGCAGCGGGCGTGCCGAACGAGCTCAAATACCGGGGCAGTCTGGAAGCTGTCGTGGCGCTGCATAACGACGAATGTGACGTCGCCGGGTTCCACGTGCCGCTTGGCGAATTCGAAGTGCCGACCCTCAAGCATTACCGCCCATGGCTGACGCTGCGTTCTCAGAAAATCATCAATATCGTGACACGCCGTCAGGGATTGATTGTGGCGCGCGGGAATCCCAAGGAAATTTATCAAGTCAAGGATCTCGCCCGGCCTGATGTCCGTTTCATCAACCGTCAGGCAAGCTCCGGGACACGCCTGCTGCTGGATCTCCAGTTGGAAAAGGAAGGTATCGAGCCGACCCTGATCAAGGGCTACGAACAGTGCGAGTACACGCATGCAGCCGTAGCGGCGTTCGTCGCCAGCGGCATGGCGGATGCTGGTTACGGGATAGAAACTCCGGCGCGCCAGTTCAAGCTGGACTTCATTCCAGGCCAAACTGAACGCTACTGCCTGATGTGTCAGGAAAAAGCGCTAGGCTCGTCCGCCATACAGAAAATGCTCGCAATCCTGCGCAGCAACGACTACACCGCGGCGGTCAACCAGTTGCCCGGGTACCGAACGAGCGAATCAGGAATCGTGGTGGAACTCGACCAAGTCTTCAGCGCACTGAAAGACACTCAGGTGCGCCAGACGAAGCGCGCCCGATCGAAACCTGACCGCACTGCGTAAACGAGTGCCACCGCGGCGCCTCTCGACTACCGTCCGCATTGCGGCGTCTCCAACTTAGCTGGCTATCGGCTTCCAGTCGGCCACGCTTCGTCCGTCGCCTGAACGAAGGGCCGCCACGGGAGTGGCAGCCGCACGCGCATATCAAAACAGGGCAAACGCCTTCTGCAGTGCGATGTAGAGCCCGATCAGGAACGGAATCCCGACGGCCAGCCAGGCGGCTACGCCGACGGCGCCAAAGTTGCCGCGCGCGGCGGTTTCGGCGTGACCCGCCACGAGGTCTTCGTGCTGCAGCGCGCGCTCGCGCTGCAATTCCTCGGCGCTCATGATCACCGACTCGTTGACGGGTCGCACGAGCAGATTACAGATCAAGCCAGCTAGCAGCAAGCCGGCCATCACGTACAGCGTACGGTCATAAACCAGGGTCTTGGCAACCCCTGCTGCAAGCTGCCCCTCGCGAACCGCCGCAATAAGGAGCGGGCCGATGATCCCTGCGACCGACCATGCCGTCAGGGCTCGGCCGTGGATCGCACCCACCATCTGGGTCCCGAAGATGTCTGCCAGGTAAGCGGGCAAAGTCGAGAAGCTGCCGCCGTACATCGAGATGATGACGCAGACAGTCAGCACGAACGCCCCGGCCATGCCCAGATGACCCATGGTCGGCAGCGAGCAATACAGCGCAATGCCCAGGATGAAAAACACACAGTAGGTATTTTTGCGACCGAGTTTGTCGGACAGTGACGCCCAGAGGAAGCGCCCAAGACTGTTGAACAGGCTGATCAGCCCGACCAGACCGGCCGCCGCTGCAACGACGCGCGCCTTCTGCGCAGCGTCCAGCACGGTCGCGGTATCAACGCCCAACAAGCGGGCGCCGAACACCTCCTGGAACATTGGGCTGGCCATTGAGATGACAGCAATCCCGGCTGTCACATTCAAGGTCAATGCGGTCCATATCAACCAGAATTGGGGAGTCTTCCAGGCCCGATCCAGATGCACATGGTGACGCGTGATCATGGCGTTCGTCGAGCTGCCTTGCGCTGGCGCCCAGCCTGTGGGTCGCCAGCCCGACGGCGCAACGCGGAAGCCGAAGGCCCCCGCAGTCATCACCAGAAAATAGATCAGACCCATAGCAATCAGGGTGCCGGCCACGCCCTGCGTACCGGTGGGCGAAAAGCTTTTCATCAGCGCGACCGCCAGCGGCGCCCCGACCATGGCACCGCCACCATAGCCCATGATCGCCAGGCCAGTCGCCATGCCACGTCGATCAGGAAACCATTTGATCAACGTCGAGACCGGTGTGATATAGCCCAGACCCTGGCCGACGCCGCCAAGGATACCGCACCCCAGATAGACCAGCCAGAGCTGATGCATGGCCACGCCCATGCCGCCCAGCACCATCCCACCACCCCAGCACAGTGCCGCTATGAAGCCCGCCTTGCGCGGTCCGGCATGTTCGAGCCAGCCACCCAATAGTGCAGCCGCGATGCCGAGCATGGCGATAAAGGTTTCGAAAACGTGAGTGACCTGCGGCACGGTCCAGTTGCAGGTCGTTGTCGTGAGCGCAGACATGAATCCCAGGTTAGCGCAGGCAGCAGGGTCCGGGTTCGCCACCAGATGGATCATTGGCAGCCAAAATACCGAGAAGCCGTATGCCATGCCGATGCACAAGTGGATCGCCAGCGCCGCGGGTGGCACCAGCCACCGATTGAAATTCGGGCCTGCCACGGTCCGCTCTTTCGCTAGAAGCCCTGGCGCGCCATTGCCCAAGGCGATTTCGGATCCATCCATTACAGACGACATGTCTTGTCTCCTTATATATGCTCAGTCGAGGTCACATTGACATATGCACTTTGAGCAGTTGTGTTACCAACGATGCGCAATATATAGAGGCACTTCTGGTGATGCAATATGACAATTTCGAACTATTGGATATGCCGATGTACACCTAAGCAATTACCCTTGATGTAAATATCCGTTACATTTCAACGCGAGATTCGGCGGGTCAAATATGCAATTAGAGACATAAGAAAACGTAAGCTCGCCATCCTTGGCGCATGACGGCACAATCGCGAACGGCATCACGCCGCGGAGAGTTTCATGTACGAGGTCACCATCAGGCCGCAGTGGATCATTCGCAGACCCGGCGGCCTCGCATTGCCAGCGCGTGTGGTTGAACTGCTGGTCAAGGTGCACGAGCACTGCAGCCTGGCCTGCGCTTGCAAGGCCTCGGGAATGTCATACCGGCATGCGTGGGAGCTGCTGCATGAGGGTGAGCAGCTGTTCGGCGAAGCGTTGGTACTGATGATGCGCGGCAAGGAGTCCAGTCTCACGGCACTCGGCGAGAAACTGGTTTGGGCGGACCGCCGCATCATGGCGCGGCCGTCGCTGCATTCGTTGCGAGCGGCATGGCTGACGCGGGCTACGGAGTGGAAACCCCGGGCGCGTCAATTCAAGCTGGACTTCGTCCCTAGCCAGACCGAGCGCTACTGCCTCATGTGCAACGATAGGGCTCTGGTCTCGCCAGGGGTCCAGAAGCTGCTTTCGATCCTGCGCAGCGAAGAGTACAAGACCGCTGTTAACCAGTTGCCTGGTTATCAAACCAGCGAGTCAGGCACAGTGACTGAACTGGACGCGGCGTTCCTCACGCTGAGAACTACCATACGCAAGAGAAAGCGCGCGCAGGCGGGCCTCCATTGACCGACATGAAACCGATGTGTTCTCCACTCGAAACCCTGCTGTCACGCTATTCGCTGGGCATCAAGCACCTGGTCGAACCTGGCCCCGACGACACGCAGCTGCAGGCATTGGTAGAGGTGGCGCTGCGCGCACCGGACCATGGCGAATT
>JBDTCK010000098.1:0-5347 GCA_039923645.1 Rhodoferax sp. | reverse complement strand
TGGCCCGACCACGCGCTGGAGCAGGAGGCGCGTTTGTTCCACTACAAGTGGTACGCGGCGCTGGCCTACATCCGCGCGAACCGGCTCAACTACAACGTGATTGAAGGTCTCAATGGTGGGAAAGGCGACCGCTTCGGCCTGATCGCGAGCGGCAAGGCGTACAACGACACGCGCCAGGCGCTGATCGACCTCGGGCTGGACGATGCCACCTGCCAGCAACTGGGTATCCGGCTGCACAAGGTCGGCGTGGTGTGGCCGCTGGAGGCGCAGCTCACGCGCGAGTTCGCGACCGGGCTGCGCGAAATCATGGTGGTGGAGGAGAAGCGCCAGGTTATCGAGTACCAGGTCAAGGAAGAGTTGTACAACTGGCGTGCTGACGTGCGGCCCAACGTGGTGGGCAAGTTCAATGAGGCCGGCGACGGCGAGTTCAGCGGCGGTGAATGGTCCATGGCGAACCCGACCGCCAATACCCTGTTGCGTGCCAACGCGGACCTTTCACCCGCCTTGATTGCCGGCGCCATTGCGAAGCGGCTTAAGAAGCTGGGCGTGGACGGCGACATGGCCGCCCGCATTGATGCCCGTATGGCGATCCTGCAGGCCAAGGAGCGCTCGATGCAAGTGCTCGAGGTCAAGGCGGACCGGCTGCCGTGGTTCTGCTCCGGCTGCCCGCACAACACCAGCACGGTGGTACCCGAGGGTTCGCGCGCCATGGCCGGCATCGGCTGCCATTTCATGGCGACCTGGATGGACCGCAGCACGGTGGGCTTCACGCAAATGGGCGGCGAGGGCGTGCCCTGGGTCGGCCAGCAGCCGTTCACCACCGACCAGCACATTTTTGCGAACCTGGGCGACGGCACCTACTTCCACAGCGGCTTGCTGGCGATCCGCCAGGCGATAGCAGCCGGGGTCAACATCACTTACAAGATTTTGTACAACGATGCGGTCGCGATGACCGGCGGCCAGCCCGTCGGCGAGCGCCCCGAAGGGCACTCGGTGGTGCAGATTGCCCAGTCCATGCGGGCCGAGGGCGCTATCAAAATCATCATCGTCACGGATGAGCCCGAAAAGTACGACGGTGTGAAAGGGCTGCCCGAGGGCGTCGCCATCCAGCACCGCGACACGCTCGATGCGGTGCAGCGCGAATTCCGCGAGATCAAGGGTACGACGGTCATCATCTACGACCAGACCTGTGCGACCGAGAAGCGGCGCCGGCGCAAGCGCGGCACGATGGTGGACCCGGCCAAGCGCGTGGTCATCAACGAGCTGGTGTGCGAGGGCTGTGGCGACTGCGGCGAGAAGAGCAATTGCCTGTCGGTGGAGCCGCTGGAGACCGAATTCGGGCGCAAGCGCGCCATCAACCAGAGCAGTTGCAACAAGGACTATTCGTGCGTCAAGGGCTTTTGCCCGAGCTTCGTCACGGTCGAGGGCGGTCAGTTGCGCAAGAAGGCCAAGGACAAGGCCGCGTCACCCTTCGCGCTGGGTCCGCTGCCCGAGCCGGTGATTCCCGAGCCGGGCCAGGCGCCCGGCCAGGTCTGGGGCATCGTGGTCGCCGGCGTGGGTGGCACGGGTGTCATTACCATCGGCCAGCTACTGGGCGTGGCCGCGCACCTGGAGGGGCGGGGCATCGTCACGCAGGACGCGGGCGGGCTGGCGCAAAAGGGCGGCGCCACCTGGAGTCACGTGCTGATCGCCGGGCATCAGGACGACATCCGCACTACGCGCGTGAGCATGGCGGCGGCCGACCTCATCATCGGCTGCGATCCGATCGTCGCGGCCGGCAAGGAAACGATGCTGCGCATGCGCGAGGGCCGCACCCGTGTGGCGCTGAACACGCACAGCGCGCCGACGGCGGTCTTCGTGCACAACGCCGACTGGAAAAACCCGGGCGACGACTGCGCCTTTGAGATTGCCAAGGCGGTGGGCGCCTCTAGCGTCGGCTCGTTCGATGCCGACACGGCCGCCACCAAGCTGATGGGCGACGCAATCTACACCAACCCCATGATGCTGGGCTACGCCTGGCAAAAGGGCTGGATTCCGCTGGGCCTCGAATCGCTGACGCGCGCGATCGAGCTCAACGCCGTGGCGGTGGACAACAACAAGGCCGCGTTCGAATGGGGCCGCCGCGCCGCGCACGACCCGCAGTCGGTCGCCCAACTGGTATCGCCGGGGCAGGTCATCGAATTCAAGAAACGCACCTCGCTGGATGACATGGTTGCCACGCGGGTCGAGTTCCTCACGGGTTACCAGAATGCGGCCTATGCGGCGCAGTACACGGCCTTTGTCGGGAAGGTGCGCCAGGCGGAATCAAAGCTGGGCAAGACGCAGTTGACCGAGGCGGTCGCGCGTTACCTGTTCAAGCTCATGGCCTACAAGGACGAGTACGAGGTGGCGCGGCTGCACACCGACACGGCGTTCCTGGGCAAGATTCAGCGCATGTTCGAGGGCGATTTCAAGCTCAACTACCACCTCGCCCCGCCGCTGTTCGCCAAGCGCAACGAGAAGGGCGAGCTGCAAAAACGCCCGTTCGGCCCCTGGATGCTGACCGCCTTCAAGGTGCTGGCGCGCCTCAAGGGCCTGCGCGGCACCGCGCTGGACGTGTTTGGCAAGACCGAAGAACGCCGCACCGAGCGCGCGCTGATTGGCGAATACCGGGCCAGCGTCGAGGAAGTATTGAAGTCGCTGAGCGCCGCCAACCATGCCATGGCGGTCGAGATCGCCCGCATTCCCGAGCAGATTCGCGGCTATGGTCACGTCAAGGCGCGTCACCTGATCGTTGCGCGCGAGCAATGGAATGCGCTGCTGGCGCAGTGGCGCGACCCGCAGGGCGTGAGGCGGGTGGCGTAAGCGCAGTGAATTTCTGTCTGCACAAGGATGTTGGTCAAAATGACCTCTAGCTATTGTGAAGTATAGATTTAAAGCTATAGAATTTGTAGTAAATCCTGCGGCCGCAGCTCGATCGGTTGACCATGCGGCGTGTGTTCGGCGGCGGCTTCCCATGCATGCTCCAACTGGTGGATCTGCGCTGGCGTGCCAACCTGTTTGGCAATCACCAGCTTTTCGAGAGCGCCCAGCCAGTGCTGGTAATAGGTGCTGCCGTCGTCCGGATCGCCCGCCGCCTGGGCCGCCCGAATCTCGGCCGTCAGGGCGGCGGCCCATTCGGGCCAGGTGAACAGACCGCGCTCGTGCAATTGCACCGCCATGGCAAACGCGTGGGCCTGCCAGGGTTCGGAAAACACGGTGCCGTCGTCCTTGACCGTCGGCAGCGGCAGGGCATCGCCGCAGGCGGCGGCCAGCTCATTCGGGTGCATCGGGGCTTGGTTGGTGGGGCTCACGGCGCCGCTTCCAGATACGGCTCCCACGCGTCCACGCTGACCTGTACGGCGGCGTCGGACTGCGGGCCCCAGAGTTCTTGTCCGTCGAACACCACGGTGTAGAGCCAGTCGGCGGTGCCGTCGAACGGCGGCGCCGGCTGGCTCGCGTGCCGGTCGGCGAACAGATGGCAGCCGCGCACGGCCTGTACGACGCCAAGGTGCCCGCGCACATAGCGCGGCAGCCGGGTGTGGCCGGCAGGATGCATGTTCTTGGCGCGCACCCGGTCGCCGGGCGCAAAGCGCGCCGGTGCGCTGGCGGGGCGGTCGGCCGGCGAGCCGCCGGCCAGCGCGGCGTCCACCGCCCCCGCAGACAGTATTCGGCCCACAGGCTTTGGTGGCACCAGCAGTTGGCCGCCGCGCAATTCGTCCGCCGTGACCAGGCCGCGCTGCAGCATCAGTACTTCGAGCGCGCGAATCCAGATTTCGTAATAGCTGCTGGCCAGGTACACCGCCGGCGGCAGCGATTCGCGCGCCGAGCGGCCCAGATCGATGTTCCATTGGCCGGTGGCGCCCATGGCCAGCGTCACGGCCAGCGCGCGCTTTTCCCAGTCGGCGTGGAACAGCGGCTCGTTGGCCTCGGGCTGGACTGAGCCGAAGCTTTGCAGGCCACCCATGTCATGCACGCCGTTCATCGGCGTGCCTCCTGATGTTCGCCGTTCATGCCGCGCCTCCCGGCGTCAGCGCCAGCCCGGTGCCGATCATCGAATCGCGCGTGACCAGTTCTGCAAGTTGGTCTTCACTCAGGCTGAAAGTCCCGGTTGGCCTCATGGGTAGCACCAGGTAACGTACTTCAGCGGTGGAATCCCAGACCCGGAACGTGGTGCCATCGGGCAGCGTGACGCCAAAGTCGTGCAGCACGCCGCGCGGGTCCAGCACGGCCTTGGCGCGGTACGGCGCGCTTTTGTACCAGACCGGCGGCAGGCCGAGCACCGGCCACGGGTAGCAGCTGCACAGGGTGCAGACCACCATGTTGTGAACCGCCAGCGTGTTTTCCACCGCCACCATGTGCTCGCCCTGGCGTCCGGTGAAGCCGAGCGAGGCGATGGCGGCGGTCGCGTCCTGCAGCAGCCAGGCGCGGTAGGCCGGGTCCACCCAGGCCCGGGCGACGACGCGCGCGCCGTTGTGCGGGCCGACCCGGGTTTCGTAGGTTTCGATGATGCGGTCCAGCGCTGGCGGGTCGATATAGCCCTTTTGCGTTAGCAGGGTTTCCAGCGCGCGCACGCGAATATCCATGTCACCCAGATGGGAAGCATGATCGTGTGCGGGGTCATCGGCATGGGTGTGCGGGGTGCTCATGGCTGCAAACTCCCTGAAAGGGGCTGGCGCGCTGGGGAGCAGGGCCGCGCACAGGCCTTTAGCACCACATGATAGCGCGCATACAATCCCGCATTGCCTGCCAACTTGCGCGGTCCTGCGCTGGCAGTTCCTGTGATCCCCGTTGTGGAGTTTTCTTCGTGTTTATTTCTTCTGCATTTGCCCAAACCGCCCCTGCCGCCGCCGCTGGCGGCGACATGATGTCGTCGCTGACCAGCATGGCGCCGCTGGTGCTGATGTTTGTAGTGCTCTATTTTGTGATGATCCGTCCCCAGATGAAAAAACAGAAGGAGCACCGCACCATGATCGCGGCGCTGGCCAAGGGAGACGAGATTGCCACCGCCGGCGGCGTGCTGGGCAAGGTCACCAAGCTGGGTGACAGCCTGCTCAGCGTCGAGATTGCCAATGGCGTGGAAGTGCAGCTGCAGCGCAGCGCCGTGGTGCAGGTGCTGCCCAAGGGAAGCATCAAGTAATTCTGCCGGTGGTTCCCTGTCGGTTATTTCCAGTATTTAAGAGCAAAGCGCGAACATGAACCGTTACCCGGTCTGGAAGTACGTGATCATCGCGATCGCGATCCTGGTGGGGGTGATCTACACCCTGCCCAATTTCTTTGGTGAGGCGCCGGCCGTGCAGGTGTTGTCGGCGAAGGCGTCCGTGAAGGT
>JBDTCK010000097.1:0-13500 GCA_039923645.1 Rhodoferax sp. | reverse complement strand
TCTGCCCCAACCTGAACATGGCTGGAGCCTGTTTTTCCTTCAAACTCGGTAACCCGTACACGACTCGTGAGATTCTGGCCCTGCGCCTCCAGCGTCACCACCACGAACTCCTCCCCCACCGCCACTTCATGGCCCTGCATCTGGCCACTGATGCCGGTAGCGCGGTCGCGATAGCGGCGATTCACAGAGGCGGCAAGCGCCACCAGGAAGTTCGGGTCGTCAAGCGGCACCTCCTGCGCCCGGAAGCCGCCGGCGTAGTGCTCGGCGATGAAACCGGTGTTGAAATCGCCCGCCACAAACTCGGGATGCGCCAGCAGCGCCGCCTGGAACGGAATGCTGCTGCTGACGCCGCGAATCACGAAACCGTTCAACGCCTCGCGCATCTTGCCGATCGCGTCAAGGCGGTCCTTGCCGTGCACGATCAGCTTGGCGATCATCGAGTCATAGAACATCGGGATTTCGCCGCCGTCCTGCACGCCGGTGTCGACCCGCACGCCGTACAGATGCGAAGGATCGGCCGCGAACATCGTCTCCTTCGGCGGCAGGAAACGCACCAGCCGGCCCGTGCTCGGCAGAAAGCCGCGAAACGGGTCTTCGGCATTGATACGGCACTCCATCGCCCAGCCGTTGCGCTGCACGTCCTTTTGCGACAGGGGGAGCATCTCGCCAGCCGCCACGCGAATCATCAGCTCCACCAGGTCCAGCCCTGTAATGCTCTCAGTCACCGGGTGCTCCACCTGAAGCCGGGTGTTCATCTCAAGAAAATAGAAGCTCTGGTCCTTGCCGACGACAAACTCCACCGTACCGGCGCTCTCGTATTTGACCGCCTTGGCCAGTTGCACCGCCTGCTCCCCCATCGCCTTGCGCGTCGCGTCGCTGATAAAAGGCGAAGGCGCCTCCTCGATCACCTTCTGGTGACGGCGCTGGATCGAGCATTCGCGCTCATTGAGGTAAACGCAGTTGCCATGGCTGTCGCCCATGAGCTGGATTTCGATGTGGCGCGGTTCCTCGACGAACTTTTCGATGAACACACGGTCGTCACCGAAGCTGCTGCGAGCCTCATTGCGGCAGCTGGTAAAGCCCTCGAACGCCTCCTTGTCGTTGAACGCCACGCGCAGACCCTTGCCGCCGCCCCCGGCGCTGGCCTTGATCATGACCGGATACCCAATGCCTTTGGCGATCTCGACCGCGTGCTCGGCCGTCTCAATCGCCTCGTTGACGCCCGGAATGCAATGCACGCCCGCTGCTTTGGCCAGTTTCTTGGAGGCAATCTTGTCGCCCATGGCGGCGATGGAGTAGTGCTTCGGGCCAATGAAGACGATGCCCTCTTCCTCCACGCGCTTGGCGAAGCCCGCGTTCTCGCTCAAAAACCCGTAGCCCGGGTGCAGTGCCTGCGCCCCCGTCTGCTTGCATGCGGCAATGATCTTGTCCGCCACCAGGTAGCTTTCGCGGCTGGGGGCCGGGCCGATATGAACGGCCTCGTCGGCCAGCCTCACATGCCGTGCCTCCCGGTCGGCGTCGGAATACACGGCCACCGTCTGAATACCCATCTTGCGCGCCGTCTTGATGATGCGGCACGCGATTTCGCCCCGATTTGCTATCAATATTTTGGTAAACATGTTCTCGTTCTCCCAAGGCTCAGAGCGGAATATTGCCGTGCTTGCGCCACGGGTCCTCGATCTTCTTGTCGCGCAGCATGACCAGACTTCGGCAGATGCGCCTGCGTGTCTCGTGCGGCTGAATCACATCGTCAATGAAGCCGCGTGCGCCGGCCACAAACGGGTTGGCGAAGCGTTCCTTGTATTCCGCCTCGCGGGCGGCGAGCTTCACCGGGTCATTCTTGTCCTCGCGGAAGATGATCTCCACCGCGCCCTTGGCCCCCATTACCGCGATTTCCGCGTGGGGCCACGCGAAATTGACATCACCGCGCAGATGTTTGGAGCTCATGACGTCATACGCGCCGCCGTAGGCCTTGCGCGTGATAACCGTAATCTTGGGCACCGTGCATTCGGCGTAAGCAAACAGCAGCTTGGCGCCGTGCTTAATGATGCCGCCGTACTCCTGGCTGGTGCCCGGCATGAATCCCGGCACGTCGACAAAGGTGATGACCGGAATGTTGAAAGCATCGCAAAAGCGCACGAAGCGCGCGGCCTTGATCGAGCTCTTGATGTCCAGGCAGCCCGCCAGCACCAACGGCTGGTTCGCCACGATACCCACGGTCTGCCCTTCCATACGACCAAAGCCGATGAGGATATTCCTGGCGTACTCGGGCTGCAGTTCGAAGAAGTCGCCGTCGTCCACGGTCTTGGTGATCAACTCCTTCATGTCGTAGGGCTGGTTCGGATTGTTGGGCACCAGCGTGTCGAGCGAGGCCTCCATGCGGTCCGCCGGATCGCCGCTTTTGCGTACCGGAGCCTTCTCGCGATTGCTCAGTGGCAGGTAGTTGTACAGGCGCCGCAGCATCAACAGCGCCTCAACGTCGTTCTCGAACGCGAGGTCGGCCACGCCGCTCTTGGTGGTGTGGGAGACGGCACCGCCCAGCTCTTCCGACGTGACCTCCTCGTGCGTCACGGTCTTGACCACCTCCGGGCCCGTGACGAACATGTACGAGCTGTCCTTCACCATGAAGATGAAGTCCGTCATGGCCGGCGAATACACCGCGCCGCCCGCGCAGGGCCCCATGATCATGCTGATCTGCGGCACCACGCCGCTGGCCATCACGTTGCGCTGGAACACCTCGGCATAACCGCCAAGAGAGGCGACACCCTCCTGGATGCGCGCGCCGCCCGAGTCGTTCAGCCCGATCACCGGCGCGCCCACCTTCACGGCCTGGTCCATCACCTTGCAGATTTTCTCGGCATGGGCCTCCGACAGCGCACCGCCGAACACGGTGAAGTCCTGGCTGAACACGAACACCAGACGGCCGTTGATCATGCCGTAGCCGGTCACCACACCGTCCCCGGGAATTTTGTGATCCTGCATGCCGAAGTCGCTGCAGCGGTGCTCGACGAACATGTCCCATTCCTCGAACGTGCCCTCGTCGAGCAGCAGCTCAAGCCGCTCGCGCGCTGTGAGCTTGCCCTTCTTGTGTTGCGCATCGATGCGCTTTTGTCCGCCACCGAGCCGGGCCAGCTCCCGTTTGGCTTCGAGCTGTTCAAGAATATTTTGCATAGTGAGTTTTGTCGTTACTTCGAACTTAATAGCGTACTACGCACGCCTATCCTGGGCTGCGAGCAGATTTCGCGCTGCAGTGGAGGCTGCCAACCGACCTTCAGCCACCTCGCGCATCAGTTGCGGCAGCTGCTCGCGCACCTGCGGATGCTGCCGGAACGCCTGCTTCAGTCCCGCGTCGATGCGCTCCCACATCCAGGCCAGCGCCTGCGTCTGCCGGCGCGTCGCCAGCCGCCCGTTGGCGGTCTGCAGCGTCTTGAACCGCGTTACCGCCGCCCAGAACTCGCCCACGCCCCTGCCTTTCAATGCGCTGAGCTGGAGTACCTGCGGCTGCCATTGTTTGTCAAACTCTTCGGCCGGCGAATGTCCCATCGCATTGTTGACCAAACCGAACAGGCGTATCGCCGACGCGATTTGTGCCTGGGCACGCCGAGCAGCGTCTCCGTCCAGATCGGCCTTGTTGATGAGAACTAGGTCGGCCAGTTCCATCACGCCTTTCTTGATGGCCTGCAAATCGTCGCCCGCGTTGGGCAGCTGCATCAGCACGAACATGTCGGTCATGCTGGACACGGCCGTCTCGCTTTGCCCGACGCCCACCGTTTCAACAATCACCACGTCGTAACCCGCAGCCTCGCACACCAGCATGGCCTCGCGCGTTTTTTCGGCCACGCCGCCCAGCGTACCGCTGGACGGACTCGGGCGGATGTAGGCACGCTCGTTCGTCGAGAGCTTTTCCATGCGCGTCTTGTCACCCAGGATGGAGCCGCCCGAGACCGTAGACGACGGGTCGATGGTGAGTACGGCAACGCGGTGCCCCTGCTCGATCAGGTACAGGCCCAGCACCTCGACAAAGGTGGATTTTCCGACGCCGGGAACACCGCTGATGCCCAGCCGGAAAGCTTTGCCGGTATGCGGCAGCAATGCGGTGAGCAATTCGTCGGCCTGCGCGCGATGGTCTGCGCGGGTGGACTCCAGCAGGGTGATGGATTTGGCAATGGCACGGCGCTGCGCGCTGGCCGTGCCGTACAACACTGCGTCCACCAGTGCGCCCGAATTCACTTCAATGCAGCCTTGATCTGCTCAAGCACGTCCTTGGCACTGACCGGAATCGGCGTGCCCGGGCCATAGATACCCTTGACGCCAGCGTCATAGAGCATCTGGTAGTCCTGGCGCGGCACCACGCCGCCGACGAACACGATGATGTCGTCGGCGCCCTGCTTTTTAAGCTCGGCCAGGATGGCAGGCACCAGCGTCTTGTGGCCGGCCGCCAGTGTCGAGACGCCCACGGCATGCACGTCGTTCTCGATCGCCTGGCGCGCACATTCCTCGGGAGTCTGGAATAGCGGGCCGATGTCCACATCGAAGCCGAGGTCGGCAAACGCCGTGGCCACGACCTTGGCACCGCGGTCGTGCCCGTCCTGGCCCAATTTGGAGATCATCACACGCGGGCGCCGACCTTCGGTCTCGGCAAACGCGCTGATCTCGGCCTTGAGATTTTCCCAGAATTCCATCGTGTCTCCTTTTGTGGAGGCCGCGTCGTAGGCAGCCGCGTACACCCCGGTCACCTTTTGTGTATCGGCGCGGTGGCGCCCGTAAATCTTTTCCATCGCATCGCTCACCTCGCCCACCGTGGCGCGCGCGCGCATGGCCGTGATCGCCAGGCCCAGCAGATTGCCGGAACCTGACTTTGCTGCCGAAGTGATAGCGGACAATGCAGACTGTACAAGGGCTGTGTTGCGATTTTTCTTGATATTTTGCAGGCGGGCGATCTGGCCGTCACGCACTGCCACGTTGTCGATGTCGCGGGTTTCAATCGCGTCTTCCGTCTTGAGTTTGTATTTGTTGACGCCGACGATCACGTCCTTGCCCGAATCGATGCGGGCCTGCTTTTCGGCCGCCGCGGCCTCGATCTTGAGCTTGGCCCAGCCGCTGTCCACGGCGCGCGTCATGCCGCCCATGGCATCAACTTCCTCGATGATGACCCAGGCCGCATCGGCCATGTCCTGGGTGAGCTTTTCCATCATGTAGCTGCCGGCCCACGGGTCGACCACATTGGTGATGTGCGTCTCCTCCTGGATGATGAGCTGGGTGTTGCGCGCGATGCGTGACGAAAATTCGGTCGGCAGCGCAATGGCTTCGTCGAAGCTGTTGGTGTGCAGGCTCTGCGTGCCACCGAACACGGCCGCCATTGCTTCGATGGTGGTACGCACCACGTTGTTGTAGGGGTCCTGCTCGGTCAGGCTCCAGCCGCTGGTCTGGCAATGCGTGCGCAACATCAGGCTCTTCGGATTTTTGGCGTTGAAGGCCTTCATGATGCGGCACCACAAGAGCCGCGCGGCGCGCATCTTGGCCACTTCCAGGTAGAAGTTCATGCCAATGGCCCAAAAGAAGGACAAGCGACCGGCGAAGCCGTCGACGTCCATGCCCTTCGCAATGGCGGTCTTCACATACTCCTTGCCGTCGGCCAGCGTGAAGGCCAGCTCCAGTGCCTGATTCGCGCCGGCCTCCTGCATGTGGTAGCCGCTGATGCTGATCGAATTGAACTTCGGCATGTTCTGTGCCGTGTACTCGATGATGTCGCCGACGATGCGCATCGACGGCCCCGGCGGGTAGATGTAGGTGTTGCGGACCATGAACTCCTTGAGGATGTCGTTCTGGATGGTGCCGCTCAACTGGTCCTGGCTCACGCCCTGCTCTTCGGCCGCGACCACGTAGCCGGCCAGCACCGGCAACACGGCGCCGTTCATGGTCATGGAGACACTGACCATGTCGAGCGGGATCTGGTCGAACAGGATCTTCATATCCTCCACGCTGTCGATCGCCACGCCGGCCTTGCCTACGTCGCCGGTCACGCGCGGGTGGTCGCTGTCGTAACCGCGGTGCGTCGCCAGGTCGAACGCGACGGATACGCCCTGCCCGCCCGCCGCCAGCGCCTTGCGGTAAAACGCATTGGATTCTTCGGCTGTCGAGAAGCCCGCGTACTGGCGGATGGTCCAGGGCCGCACCGCGTACATGGTGGCCTGCGGGCCGCGGATGTAGGGCTCGAAACCAGGCAGTGTGTCGGTGTACAGCAAATCCTTGATGTCTTGCGCGGTGTACAGGGGCTTGACACTGATGCCGTCGGGCGTGCGCCAATCCAGCGCGTTTACATCGCCGCCGGGAGCGGACTTGGCAGCGGCCTTGGCCCAATCGTCGAGGTTGGCAGGTTTGAATTCAGCAGGGTTTGGGCTCATGGCATGGCTGGGTTTACGGGACGTTCTATTGTCGGTTTTGGACCGTCGCAAGTCTACATCATTTATAATTATTCATTCAAAATATACGTTTGAGCCTACAATCGCGTATGGTTGCTGCCTCCCTTTCCCCGCGTGCACTCTACGAAGAAGTCGCCGAACTTCTGCGCCAGCGCATTTTCAGCCGCGAACTGCAGCCCGGCAGCTGGATCGACGAACTCAAGCTTGCAGAGCAATACGGCATCAGCCGCACGCCGCTGCGCGAAGCGCTCAAGGTACTGGCCGCAGAGGGCCTCGTGACCATGAAGGTGCGGCGCGGCGCCTACGTGACCGAAGTGTCCGAGCGCGATCTGGCCGACGTGTACCACCTGCTCGGCGTGCTGGAAGCCGACGCGGCCGGCGTGGTGGCGAGCGACGCGACGGACGCGCAACTGCGCGAACTGCGGGCCCTGCATCAGGAACTTGAGGCCGCTGCGAGGCCCGGCAGCGAGGGCCACCAACAGTTCTTCGCCGTCAACGAGCGCTTTCACATGCACCTGTTGGCGGTGGCCAACAACCGCTGGCGCGACCAGATGGTGGCCGACCTGCGCAAGGTCATGAAGCTGAACCGCCATAACTCGCTGTTCAAGTCGGGGCGGATCGAGGAGTCCCTGCGCGAGCACCGCGCCATCATGGCCGCGCTGGCGGCGCGCGACAGTGCGGCGGCCGCGAAGCGCATGCATGAGCACTTCCAACACGGACTGGAAGCGGCGGCTTGACACGGTTGAATTTCGCTGGCGCAGGATGTAGAGTGACCAGGTAGCAACTGAACGCGTGCAATGCAGCCGAAAGGAATTGCCATGAAGCCGTTTTCACTGGAGTCGAGCATGCTGACGATCCGTGGGGTGTTCTACCCCACCGGCCACCTGTTCGTGATGCTTCCCTTGCTCGAACATGCCCAAGCGCTTGATCGCAATCTGAGAGCCAGCGGCTACAGCGGGCATGAGGTCATGCTGCTGACCCCTGAAGTGATCCTCGGGCAGATCCGGAAAACCGTGCGCGACGACACCAACCCGCTGCCCTCCGCAGGCTCCGAAGGCGATACCGTGCGCGAATACGAAAGACTGGCGCGGGATGGACATCACGCGGTGTTGATCCATGCACCCTCCGACAAAGAAGCGCAGCACGTGATGCAAGCCGTGCGCACCGTGCCCTTTTCCTATGCACAGAGATATCGCCACCTCGTGATCGAGGACATGGCGTAAGCCGCCCCAGTAGCGTTACGACGGGGGCACCTGGGGCGGTGTCACCTCCCATTGCTGCATCACCTTGCCGTGCGCGTCCACACTCTCCAGCCGCACGCGGAACCCCCACAGCCGGCCGACGTGCTTGAGCACTTCGTGCGCCTCCTCGCTGAGCGGGCGGTCGAGATGGCGCGTGTGGCGCAGGGTCAGGGAACGGTCACCGCGCAAATCTACGTTCCAGACCTGGATATTGGGCTCGCGATAGCTCAGGTCGTTCTGGCGCGCCAGCGCTTCGCGCACGCGGCGGTAACCGCGCTCGTCGTGGATCGCAGCAACTTCGAGCTCGTTCTGCGAGGCATCGTCAAGGATGGAAAACAGCCGCATCTCGCGCATCAGATGGGGCGACAGGTACTGCCCGATAAAGCTCTCGTCCCTGAAATGGCGCATCGCGTAGTCGAGCGTCTGCTGCCACGGGGATCCCGCAATGTCCGGAAACCACGTCCGGTCCTCGTCGGTCGGGTGTTCGCAAATACGACGCAGGTCGCTGAACATCGCAAAGCCCAGCGCATAGGGATTGATGCCGCTGTAACCCGGATGCGTCACCGGCGGCTGGTAGATCACGTTGGTGTGGGAGCGCAGCACCTCGATCATGAAGCCGTCCGTGAGCCGGCCTTCGTCGTACATGGCATTGAGCAGCGTGTAGTGCCAGAACGTAGCCCAACCTTCATTCATGATCTGGGTCTGGCGCTGCGGATAGAAGTACTGTGCGATTTTGCGCACGATGCGAATCACCTCGCGCTGCCAGAGCTCTAACAGTGGCGCGTTTTTCTCGATGAAATACAGGATGTTTTCCTGCGGCTCGGCCGGAAAGCGCCGGCTCTTCTTTTCGGCCTGTTGTCTGTCGGCCGCTTTCGGCAGGGTGCGCCACAGGTCGTTCACCTGCTGCTGCAGGTAGGCCTCGCGTTCCTTGCGCAACGCCTCCTCCTCGGCCAGCGAGCGCTTTTGCGAGCGCCGGTAGCGATCCACCCCGTGGCTCATCAAGGCATGACACGAGTCCAGCAGTTCCTCCACGGCGTCCAGTCCATACCGCTCCTCGCACTCGGCAATGTAGGCTCGCCCATACACCATGTAATCGATGATTGAGGTGGCATCCGTCCACATCCGGAACAGGTCGTTGCCCTTGAAGAAGGAATTGTGACCGTAGCAGGCATGCGCTATCACCAGCGCCTGCATCGGCATCGTGTTTTCCTCCATCAGGTAGGCAATGCACGGGTCGGAGTTGATGACGATTTCGTAGGCCAGTCCCATGTGGCCCCGGCGATAGCTTTTTTCGGTTGCGATGAACTGCTTGCCATAAGACCAGTGCCGGTAGTTCACCGGCATGCCGACCGAGGCGTACGCGTCGATCATCTGCTCGGCACTGATGACCTCCAGCTGCAGCGGGTAAGTGTCCAATCCAAAGCGCTGGGCCATGCGCGCAATCTCGGTGTGGTAGATCTCGATCAGCTCGAACGACCAGTCCGACGGACACGGCAACGGCGTGCGCCGGACATCGGGCTGGGGTGCCCCAGGCAACCCGGCCGGCGTGTCGCGGGACGCCGCAGTGGTGGAGGTCGGTGCGGTCATGGCGTGGTCGTCTTTTTGAACAGCTCGCGGAACACCGGATAGATCTCGGACGCTCCCGAGATTTTCTGCATGGCAAAGTTGGGGTGAGCCTCCTGCACCATGGAGTACTCCTGCCACAGGTTCTGGTCCTCATCGGCAACCTGAACGTAGGCAAAGTAGCGGGTCAGGGGCAGCAGCTTGCCGACAAGGAGTTCCCGGCATTTGGCCGAGTCCTGGTGCCAGTTGTCGCCGTCCGAGGCCTGCGCACCGTAGATGTTCCACTGGTCGGACGGATAGCGCGCCTGGATGATCTCGTGCATCAATGTGAGGGCGCTGGACACCACCGTGCCGCCGCTCTCGGTGGACTGGAAGAATTCTTCCTCGGAAACCTCCGATGCCTGCGTGTGGTGACGAATGAAAATCACATCGGTGCGTTGGTAATGCCGCGTCAAAAACAGATATAGCAGGATGAAGAACCGTTTTGCGATGTCCTTGCGCGCCTCATCCATCGAGCCCGAGACATCCATCAGGCAGAACATGGCCGCCTTGGCAGTGGGCAGCGGCACGCGGACCCGGTTGCGGTACCGCAAGTCGAAGGGGTCGAGGAACGGGATCTGGCCAAGCCTGCGCCGCAGCGCCTCGATCTGCGTCTTCAGGGCGAGAACTTCGGCATGCGGCGCCTGCGGCTGACGCAGTACCACCGTCAATCGCGCCTCCAGCTCGCGAAGGCGACGTCGCACGTCGCCGCCCATGGCGATGCGGCGTCCAAGCGCCATGCGCATCGAGCGCACCACATGCAGGTTGGTCGGCGTGCCCTCGGAGACGAAGCCGGCCCGACGCGACTGCCATTCGGGTGCATCAGGCAACAACTGGGTACGCACCAGATTCGGCAGCGCGAGGTCGTCGAAAAAATACTGCATGAACTCTTCGCGCGTGATGCGGAACACAAAGTCGTCCTCGCCCACACCGTCCGGGCTCGCCCCGCTACCCGCCCCGCCTGCACCGCCACCGGACGGGCGCGCGATCCGGTCACCGCGCACATAGTCGTGGTTGCCGGGGTGCACGCTCTCGCGTGTACCACCGTGGCCATGGCCGAACACCGGCTCGGACACGTCATGCCGCGGCAACGTGATGTCCTCGCCCTGGTCCATGTCCCGGATGCTGCGCCCGCTCACGGCACGACGCACCGCATCGCGGATCTGCCCGCGGTAACGATGCAGAAAGCGCTCGCGATTGCCGATCGACTTGTTCTTTCCTGACAGGCGCCGATCAATGATTTGGTGGAGCATGTTGGCCTCAGGTCTGGCGGTGACGAGACGCGCGCAGTACGACACCGCAAGCGCGCTTCAAGAGCTCTTGCGAACCCGCAAATACCAGTCGCACAGCAGCCGCACCTGCCTGGGGGTGTAGCCCTTGGCCACCATGCGGTTGACGAAGTCCTCGTGCTTTTGCTGCTCGTCGGCACTCGCCTTGGCATTGAACGAGATCACCGGTAGTAGATCCTCGGTATTCGAGAACATCTTTTTCTCGATGACGCTGCGCAGCTTCTCATAACTGGTCCACGCCGGGTTCTTGCCAGCATTGCTGGCACGCGCGCGCAGCACGAAGTTGACGATCTCGTTGCGGAAATCCTTCGGGTTGCTGATGCCGGCCGGCTTTTCGATTTTCTCGAGCTCGGCGTTGAGCGCCGCCCGGTCAAACAGTTCGCCAGTGTCAGTATCGCGGAACTCCTGGTCCTGGATCCAGAAGTCTGCATACGTTACGTAGCGGTCGAAGATGTTCTGGCCATACTCGGAATAGGACTCCAGGTATGCCGTTTGTATTTCCTTGCCGATGAATTCGGCATAGCGCACCGCGAGCTGTTCCTTAATGAAGGCCAGGTACTTCTGTTCGGTTTCCGGCGGAAACTGCTCGCGCTCGATCTGCTGCTCCAGCACATACATCAGATGCACCGGGTTGGCCGCTATTTCGGTCGAGTCGAAATTGAACACCTTGGACACAATCTTGAAGGCAAAGCGGGTGGAGATGCCACTCATGCCTTCGTCCACGCCAGCGTAGTCGCGGTATTCCTGGTAGCTCTTGGCCTTCGGGTCGGTGTCCTTCAGGTTCTCGCCGTCATAGACCATGAGTTTGCTGAAGATGCTGGAGTTTTCAGGCTCCTTGAGCCGGGTCAACACGGCAAATTGCGCCATCATTTTCAACGTACCAGGCGCACACACTGCATGCGACAGGGATGAGTTGCGAATCAGCTTCTCGTAAATCTTCACCTCATCCGAGACCCGCAGGCAATACGGCACCTTGACGATGTAGATCCGGTCCAGAAAGGCCTCATTGTTCTTGTTGTTCTTGAACGCCTTCCACTCGCTCTCGTTCGAGTGCGCCATCACGATGCCATCGAACGGAATCGCTCCGAAGCCTTCCGTGCCCTTGAAGTTGCCCTCCTGCGTTGCAGTCAGCAGCGGATGCAGCACCTTGATTGGCGCCTTGAACATTTCGACAAACTCCAGCAAGCCCTGGTTCGCCAGACACAGGCCGCCCGAGTAGCTGTAGGCGTCCGGGTCATCCTGGGCAAAGGTCTCCAGCTTGCGGATGTCAATCTTGCCGACCAGCGACGAGATATCCTGGTTGTTTTCGTCGCCCGGCTCGGTCTTGGCAATCGCACACTGCTTGAGAATCGACGGAAAGCGCTTGACCACCCGGAACTTGCGGATGTCACCGCCAAATTCTTCCAGACGCTTCACGGCCCACGGCGACATGACACGTTGCAGATAACGCGGCGCAATGCCGTACTGGGTCTCCAGCACCGGCGCATCTTCGGTACTGCTGAACAGGCCCAAGGGAGACTCGTTGACGGGGGAACCCTTGAGTGCATAAAACGGCACCTGTTCCATCAGGTGTTTGAGCCGCTCGGCGATGGACGACTTGCCGCCGCCGACGGGCCCGAGCAGGTACAGGATCTGCTTCTTTTCTTCCAGCCCCTGCGCACCATGGCGGAAGTACGAGACGACCTGTTCGATCGGATCTTCCAGTCCGTAGAAGTCCTGAAATGCAGGATAAATCTTGACCACCTTGTTGCCGAAGATGCGCGACAGCCGCTGGTCGTGGCGGGTATCGAACATCTCGGGCTCGCCGATCGCCGCCAGAATACGCTCGGCCGACGTGGCATAGGCAAGGGGATCTTTCCTGCACAGCTCCAGATAGTCTTCGAGCGACAGTTCCTCCTCGCGAGACTGCTCGTAACGTGCCAGAAAGTTGCGGACGACATCCATAAGACCCCCTTCACAAACGGTGCTCGATGACACCATCGCTGCAACGATGATGGCCCACTCGGCGCTAGCGCACACACCCTCAATGTATACCCACGTGCGACTAGTGAATAGACCATCCACCGTGAAAAAAGTTCTAAAAACTCGATCTTTGTGAGCGTGTCTCCTGGTGTGATGAGCCCCGAATCAAGCTGCGGCGCACTCCGGCGGGTTGTTGTGCACCATCGCGCGCGCCATCGACATCACGTCGCGCGCCGGCAACGCCTTGAGCCGGTGATCGCTCCAGACCTGTCGCCAGTGGCGCGATCCCGGCAAACCGTGACGCAGACCGAGCATGTGGCGTGCGATGGAGCCCCACGGCGTGCCGTGCTGGCTCGCCTCATGTTCCATGTAGTCGACCATATGTTCTTCGACAAGCTCACGGGTGAGGGCCACCGGCGCTGGTCGTTGAAAGAACTGCTGGTCCCAGTGCGTCAGCCACCACGGATTGTGATAGGCCTCCCGCCCAATCATCACGCCATCGAGACAATGCAGCTGCTGCGCCACCTGCTCATCGGTCGTGATGCCGCCATTGATGCAGATCGTCAGCGCCGGAAATTCGCGCTTCAGGCGATGCACTAACTCATAGCGAAGCGGTGGCACTTCGCGGTTTTCCTTGGGCGACAGGCCTTTCAGCCACGCGCTGCGGGCGTGGACGATGAAGGTACCGCACCCTGCCTCGCTAACCGTCCCGACAAAGTCGCGAACAAAGTCGTAGCTCTCGGACTTGTCCACGCCAATGCGATGCTTCACGGTGACCGGCACGGAAACCACGTCCACCATCGCCTTCACGCAATCCGCCACCAGTTGCGGCTCACGCATGAGGCAGGCGCCGAATGTACCGCGCTGGACCCGCTCGGACGGACACCCGCAATTCAGATTGATTTCGCAGTAGCCCCATTGCTCACCGAGCCTGGCACCATGCGCCAGGTCGAGCGGCTCACTGCCACCCAGCTGCAACGCCAC
>JBDTCK010000096.1:0-7023 GCA_039923645.1 Rhodoferax sp. | reverse complement strand
GGCGGTGGCGCGGGCACCAAGGGCGCCTCGGGTATCTCGCTGCTGCTGGTGCCGGGCGCCAGCAGCGGGCTGTCGCGCAGCCGCTTGGACAAGATGGGCTGGCTCTGCTCCGACACCGCGCACCTGCGCTTTGACGGCGTACGGGTGCCGGCGCGCTACTTGCTGGGCGAGGAGGGTGCGGGCTTTCGCATCATCATGAACAACTTCAATGGCGAGCGCTTCGGCATGTCGGCCGCCGCGCTGGGCTTTAGCCTGGCCTGCTTCGACGAGGCCCTGGCCTGGGCGCGCGAGCGCAAGACCTTCGGCACGACGCTGGTCGGCCACCAAGCCGTGCGCCACAAGCTGGTGGACATGCAGATGCGCATCCATTCCACCGCCGCGTGGCTGGAGGCGCTGGCGGCGCGTGCCGATGCGGGTGATACTGGTGCGGACTGGGTGGCGCAAGTTTGTGTACTGAAGAACCACGCGACCCAGACCATGCAGTTCTGCGCCGACCAGGCCGTGCAGATCCTGGGCGGCATGGGCTTCATGCGCGGCACCGTGTGCGAGCGCATCTACCGCGAGGTCAAGGTCATGATGATCGGCGGCGGCGCCGAAGAGATCATGAAAGACCTGGCCGCGCGCCAGTGGGGGCTTTGACGGCGTGTAGGGCGGGGCTCCCGAAAATCCAGTCTCCAACCATCTTCCACTTCATCCTGCGAGGTCCATCATGAGTCAACCCAATCCACCCGAACTGCTTGAGGAGATGCGCGGCCCCGTGATGTGGCTGACCATCAACCGGGAAGACCGGCGCAACGCGATCAGCGCGGCGGTGCTGGCCGCCCTGTCGGACGCGCTGGCACGCGCAAACAAAGACCGCGACGTGCGCGCCATCGTCATCACGGGCGCTGGCACACGTGCCTTCTGCGCCGGCGCGGATCTGCAAAGTGGCCAGTCTTTCAAGTTCGATTACTCCGAGCCCCATGTCGGCTTTGCCAACCTGTTCCGGCAGGCAAAGCAGTCGGTGGTGCCGCTGATCGCGCGGGTGAACGGCGCCTGCATGGCGGGCGGCATGGGCGTCATGGGCATGTGCGACATGGCGGTGGCGAGTCGCAATGCGATCTTCGGGCTGCCCGAGGTCAAGGTCGGCTTGTTTCCCGCGCAGGTGCTGAGCGTGCTCGGCCACCTGATTCCGCGTCGCGTGCTGGCCGAGATGTGCCTGACCGGCGAGCCTTTGAGTGCCGCCCAGGCGCTGGAATATTCGTTGATCAATTGCGTCAGCGATGACCTCGACGGCAAGCTGCAATGGTTGCTGGAGCGACTGCTGGACAAGTCGCCTGCGGCCATTCGACGCGGCCTGTACACCATGAAGAAGATCGAGGCCATGTCGTTCGAGGAATCGATGTCCTTTACCGAGAGCCAGATTGGCCTGTTTGCGCTGACCGGGGACGCCGCCGAGGGGCAGCTTGCGTTCCGCGAAAAGCGCAAGCCGGTGTGGACCGGCCACTGAATTCAACCGTCACAGGAGCATGCGATGAAGGAGCAGGGCAACAGCGCCGGCAAGGTGGTGCGTCTCGGCGGCGCATCGGGCTTCTGGGGCGACAGCAGCATCGCCGCGCCACAACTGGTGGCCAGCGGCCAGGTCGATTACCTGGTGTTCGACTATCTGGCGGAATTGACCATGTCGATCCTGGCCGGCGCGCGCCTGAAGAAGCCCGAACTGGGCTATGCCACCGACTTCGTCGGCGTGGCCATGAAGTCGGTGTTGCGGGACGTGGCGGCCAGAGGCATCCGCGTGGTCAGCAATGCCGGCGGCGTGAACCCGCAGGCCTGCGCGGCGGCGCTGGCGGCGCTGGCGCAGGAGCAGGGCGTCGAGTTGAAGATTGCCGTGGTCACCGGTGACGACGTGATGCCACTGCTGCCCGCGTTGCGCGAGGCCGGCGGGGTGCGCGAGATGCAAAGCGGCGCGGTCCTGCCTGCCAATGTTCTCACCGCCAATGCCTACCTTGGGGCGCTGCCCGTGAAGGCGGCGCTGGACGCGGGCGCGCAGGTGGTCATCACCGGGCGCTGCGTGGACTCGGCCGTGACGCTCGGCGTGCTGATGCACGAGTTTGGCTGGGGCAGCGACGAGCATGACCGGCTCGCCGGCGGCAGCCTGGCCGGGCACATCATCGAGTGCGGCTGCCAGGGCACCGGTGGCCTGCACACCGACTGGGATACCGTGCCCGGTTGGGAAAACATGGGCTATCCCATCGTCGAGTGCCGCGCGGATGGCAGCTTCGTGGTCACCAAGCCGTCCGGCACCGGCGGCAAGGTGACGCCGGCCGTGGTCGCGGAGCAGATGCTGTACGAGATCGGCGACCCCGCCGCCTACCTGCTGCCCGACGTGATTTGCGACTTCACTGGAGTCACAGTGCAGCAGGCGGGACCGCACCGCGTCGAAATGCGCGGCGCGCGCGGGCGCGCACCGACCACGACCTATAAGGTGTGCGCGACGCATGTGCAAGGCTTCAAGTCCTCGGCCCAGCTCACCATCATCGGCTTCGATGCGGTCGCCAAGGCGCGTCGTACGGGCGCCGCCATCATCGGACGCACCGCGGCGTTGCTGCAGGCGGCGGGGCTGGCCCCGTACACCGCCACACACATCGAGGTGCTGGGTGCGGAGTCCTGCTATGGGCCGCACGCCGTGACGACGCAGACCCGCGAAGCCGTGCTGCGCCTGACCGCCACCCATGCGCGCAAGGAAGCGCTGGAATTGCTCGCGCGCGAAGTGGCGCCGGCCGGCACTTCGTGGGCGCCTGGCACCACGGGCTCGGGCGGGCGGGCCCAAGTATCGCCGTCCATCCGGCAATATTCGTTTTTGCTGGACAAGGCGAGGCTGGCGCCCACGGTCACGATGGCCGGACAGTCCATCGCGGTGGCGCAGCCGCCCGGACAGGCCAGCGCCATCGCGCTGGCGCCGGCCCAGCCCGCTGTGGCAGACGAAGCCGCAGGCGGCAGCGGGGCCGACAGCGAGATGCTGCAGGTGCCGTTGATCCGCCTGGCCTATGGCCGCAGCGGCGACAAGGGCGACATCTCCAACATCGGCATCATCGCGCGCGAGCCGCGTTTTCTGCCACTGTTGCGGGCGCAGGTGACAGAAGCGGCAGTGGCTGGCTGGCTGGCGCACCTGGTCAAGGGCGAGGTGACGCGCTTTGATGTGCCCGGCATTCATGCCTTCAACTTCGTCTGCACCCAGGCTTTGGGCGGCGGCGGCATGGCCTCGATGCGCAACGACCCGCTGGGCAAAGGCATGGCGCAAATCCTGCTGGCCATGCCGGTACAGGTGCCGATTGCGCTGTTGTCGGGCGCCTGAATCGTTGGCGCGAATCACGATGCGATAATCCGCGACAGGCAGATGCAGCCACCATTCGGCGGCTTGTCATTTGCACCACCCTCGATCGGCGGTCGAGGCCGTACCTGGTTCAACGCTGAGACCCATCGCTTTCCCGGGCTTTTGATGTCGTCCCTGCTGCACCCCGAATATCTGTTCAGGCTCGCCCGCAAGAATGCGCGCCGGGCCTGGCTGAACTACGGGTTTTTCTGGTTTGGCGCGGTGCTGGTGGGCCTGTTGGCCGTGCTGTTTGCACGCTGGGCCGATTGGGCCCAAAACCAGTTTTTTCACTGGATTGCCGGGCGCGCCTGGCTGGCACTATTGATCACGCCGACGCTGACTGCCTTGTGCGTATGGCTGACGCGCAAGTATTTTGTCGGCAGCGAGGGTAGCGGCATTCCGCAGGTGATTGCGGCCATGCACTCACCGAGGCGTCGGCAACTGATTCCGGGCCTGTTTGGAATGCGCATCATCATCGGCAAGATCGGGGTCGGGTTGCTGGGGTTGATGGCGGGATTGACCATTGGGCGCGAGGGGCCGACCGTGCATATTGGTGCCTCGGTCATGTATGAAATGCGCCGCTTCTATCCTCGCGTCAGCCGACAACTGGAGCGCAGCCTGCTGCTGGCCGGCGCCGCCGCCGGCCTGTCCGGCGCCTTCAACACGCCGCTGGCGGGGGTGGTCTTCGCCATCGAGGAGATTGCCCGCAGCTTCGAGAGCCGCACCAACGGCACGCTGATCACGGCCATTGTGGTGTCCGGACTGGTATCGGTGGCACTGGCCGGAAATTATCTGTATTTCGGTCAGATCAGCGCGGCTATCGCGCCGTCGGCGTCGTTTGTCTTTCCGGTCGTCTTTGCCTCCGTCTTGTGCGGCGCGGCCGGTGGCCTTTTCAATCTGCTGGTGCTGCGCCAGAAGCGCTGGATTCCGCAGCGCCTGCAGGGCATTCGCGCGACCAAGCCGCTGGTGTGGGGCGCTGGCCTGGGCCTTTTGATTGCGGTGGTCGGCATTGCCAGTGGCGGCGAAACCTGGGGCAGTGGATACGAGCAGGCGCGCGCCCTCCTGATGGACCAGAAGGACACGGTGGGCTACTTTTACCCCGTGGCCAAGCTGGGGACGATGGTGTTGACCTATATCGCCGGCACGCCGGCCGGCCTGTTTTCACCGTCGCTGTCGATTGGTGCCGGTTTTGGCCACGCGGCGTCCGCGCTGTTTCCGGGTGCGTCCGCCTCGGCCATCGTGGCCGTGTGCATGGTGGGTTATCTGGCGGCCGTGACGCAATCGCCGCTGACGTCATTCATCATCGTGATGGAAATGATCAACGGAGGCAGCCTGCTGATTCCGCTGATGGCGACTGCACTGATCAGCAGCCGCGTTGCGAACTTCTTCACGCCGCCTCTGTATGACGCGCTGGCGCTCCAGAACTACGGCGCCGCGTCCGACCCAACGGCGTCGCCAGCAGAAGAGGTCGTGCCTCCCGATGAAGAGGCCGTGCTGGCCGCCGAGGATGAAATCCCGCCCGAACGCAATGCCGCCGGCGAAGGCCCCGCTCGCTGAATCAGGCGGGCTGCATGTTGCGCAGCGCCGCCTCGATCGCCGCCGCCGTGGCCAGGGGTTTTTCCATCGGAAACAGGTGGCTGCCGTCGAGCATCATGATGCGCCCCGGTGTGTCGCCGCGCGCCCCCACGATCTGCTCCGTCATGGCCATGCCGACCCGTTGCATCTCCTCCGATTGACGCCCGCCGATGAAGGCCACCGGGCACTCGAGCGGATGGCGCTTGATGAGCCCGTCGAGGTTGTCCGGCAAGGTGTTGTAGATCGCGGTCTCGACCGCACGGTCGAAGCTGAGCACGCGCTTGCCGTCCTCATCGTGCGTGCCGTGCGCAATGTAGTCCTGCAGCACCTGTGCGTCCCAATGCGCGAACGCCTTCTTGCGGCGGAAATGTTCCAGCGCGGTGGTTGCGTCGGGCCAGCTGTTGCGCCGCGTGCGGCTGATCTTGCCGGGCGAGACCGAGCCCACCAGCTGCGTGCGCTTGATAACCCCCAGCGTATTGGCGCGCCAGCCGCCCAGAATGGGCGAGTCGATCAGCACCACGCCGCGCGCCAGCTCGGGGTGGCGCGCCGCCGCCATCAGGCTTAAGAAGCCGCCGAGCGAATGCCCGACAAGGAAAACCGGTTCGCCCGCCTTGTCCACCTCGCGCCGCGCGAAGTCCGTCAGTTGTTGCACCAGGTTCGGCCAGTTGTTGCTGACCGGGTACTTCGGGTCGTGGCCGAACTTCTCGACCGCCTTCACGCCAAAGCCGCGTGCGCGCAGGCTTTTGAACAGCACGCTGTAGGTGCCCGCGGGAAAGCTGTTGCCGTGAGAAAAGATGATCAAATCAGTTTCTCTTGGGGGGTGGTGATCTTCTTGAGCGGCATGGCGCGACTGGATGGCACCCTCAGCGGCACATCAGTGTGCCCGCCGTTCCACATCGGGTCCTCGATGCTGTCGAACACTTCGCGCAGCTTCTGGCCCCAGCTGTTGTGCATCATCCTGAAGTAGGGATTGTTCTCGTCGATGCACACCACCTTGTCGCTCTGGAAGCGGTCCGCCTCGTACACCACCAGGTCCAGTGGCAGGCCGACCGTGAGGTTGGACTTGAGCGTCGAATCCATCGATACCAGCGCGCATTTGGCCGCCTCGTTGAGCGGCGTGTCGGGCGTGATCACACGGTCCAGCACCGGCTTGCCGTACTTGGATTCACCGATCTGGAAATAGGGCGTCTCGGGCGTGGCCTCGATGAAGTTGCCGGCCGCATACACCTCGAACAGCCGCATGCCCTCGCCCTTGATCTGCCCGCCGAAGATCAGCGAGACATTGAAGTCCACCCCCGATTTCTTCAGCGACGCGCCATCACGTTCGTACACGCGACGCACCGCGGAGCCGAGTACGCGTACCGCATCGAACATGCTTTTGGCGTTCCAGATCGTGATCGGCTCGCCCGTGTCGTGGTCCTTGAGCTGCTCGATCTGCAGGATCTCGCGCACCGACTGCGAAATGCTCAGATTGCCACCCGACAGCAGCACCATGAAGCGCTCGCCCGGTTTTTCGTAAACGATCATCTTGCGAAAGATGCCGATGTGGTCCAGTCCCGCGTTGGTGCGCGAGTCCGACAGGAACACCAGTCCGGCGTTGAGTTTGAGGGCGACGCAGTAGGTCATGGTCAGGTTCGAGCTTGTTGAAATTGCCTGGAATCTTGCGCTGTGAAGGCGGCAGGCTCTATTGTGACGCTGCTCTGCACAGGCTCTGTGCGGGGCGGCGGCCAGCGAGGACGGGGCGGACGCCGGGGGCTCATGCGCTTCGCTTTTTAAAATCGCCCCCGACATCCGCCCCGTCCTCGCCTCGGGGGCTTTGCCCGGATTAATTTGGGGGGCAGTAGTGAGGTGCAGGCAGGGCGCTATTTGTTGGCATGAATCTTTTTCAATTGGTACAGCGCATCGAGCGCCTCACGCGGACTCAATGCATCGGGATTCAGGGCTGAAACTGCCGTCTCCAAAGGACTTGGCGCTACTACTTCTGCAGCAGCCGGGGCGGCGAACAAGTCCACTTGGGCGCGGCTCTCGGTTTGCTGCGCCGTCAACGCGGCCAGTGCGGCACGCGCGTGGTTCAGAACGGCGGCGGGCATGCCGGC
>JBDTCK010000095.1:0-100671 GCA_039923645.1 Rhodoferax sp. | reverse complement strand
TGGCGGAAGAGGTGAGATTCGAACTCACGGACGGTTTCCCGTCGCCGGTTTTCAAGACCGGTGCAATCGACCACTCTGCCACTCTTCCAAGCCGGCCATTTTAACCGGCGTGGAGCATCCCTTTGGTTTCGATGAACGAGATCACGTCGCTCAAGCCGGCGCGGGTCTTCAAATTGGTCATCACAAAGGGCTTGAGTCCGCTGGCCGTGGTGCGCATGCGCGTGGTATCGGCTTGCATCACGCCCAGGTCTGCGCCGACGTAGGGAGCGAGGTCGGTCTTGTTGATCACGAACAAATCGCTCTTGGTGATGCCGGGGCCGCCCTTGCGCGGAATTTTTTCGCCGGCGGCCACGTCGATCACGTAGATTGTCAGATCGCTCAGTTCGGGGCTGAAGGTGGCGGCCAGGTTGTCGCCGCCGCTTTCCACAAAGACGATATCGGCATTGGGATAGTCCAGCAGCATATGGTCGATCGCTGCCAGGTTGATGGAGGCGTCTTCGCGGATGGCGGTGTGCGGGCAGCCTCCCGTTTCGACCCCCATGATGCGTTCCGCCGGCAGCGCGCCGCTCTCCGTCAGCAGGCGCTGGTCCTCCTTGGTGTAGATGTCGTTGGTGATGACCACCAGGTCATATTTGTCGCGCATTGCTTTGCACAGCATCTCGAGCAGCGTGGTTTTGCCGGAGCCGACGGGCCCGCCAATGCCGACCCGCAATGGCGGCAGCGTCCTGGTGCGATTGGGGATGTGATGCAAGCTCATGACCTGAACAACCTCGAATATTGGGTTTCGTGCTGGCTCGAGAGAATCGCCAGCATCGGGGAAAAAGCCTGGCGTTCGCTGTCCGTCAGCCGCATGGCGTGGTCGACAGCGGCTGGAATTTCATCGGCCAGCCGCGCCAGTATGCGCTGGCCGGCATTCTGACCAAGTGGCACAGACTTGACGGCGGCCTGCACCATGTTCTCGGCCCAGCCGAACGCAAACGCGAGCAGGCAGTCGCGCACGCCGGCCTGCGTTGCCGAGACTGCCAGTGCGAAGGTGACGGGATAGGTCGGGCGCATGTGCGTGCAGGCATCGATCTGGGGTTGACTCGCCGTGGCCTGGTTGCGCAGCCATTGCAGCAGCGACTGGCCCATTTGCTCGGCTTGCTGTCGTAACTCGCTGGTTTCGCGCGTTTGCAGCACCCACGCGTTGAGTTCGCCCAGGTGCGCCAGATCGCCGCGCCGCCAGGCCGTGATCGCCTTGGCCACGACGGCCAGATCGCCGCGCGCCTGCGTCAGGTGAAGTTGATTTGCCAGCCAGTCGGCCACTATTGTTTCTGTAGCTACTCCTGCCCTGTCCACGGCTGCTTCCAGCCCTTCCGAGTATGAAAACCCGCCGACGGGCAAGGCAGGGGAAGCCAGCCAGATCAACTGCAGCAGGCTTGCTGCCGGCAGGCTACCCACGTCTTGTCGTGCAAGCATCAATGGCTGTGGTGTTCGTGCCCGTGCGCATGGTCGTGCGCACCAGCGGCATAGGCGCCGCCCTCGGGTTCAAACGCCTCATGGACCGGGTTCACGATCAAATGCATGGCACGCAGCAGGTCGGCCAGCACGTGGTCGGGTTCGATTTTCAGGTGATCGGGCGCCAGTTCGGTCGGCACGTGGCGGTTGCCCAGGTGATAGGCCGCGCGGGTGAGATCAAACGCTGTTCCGTGCTGGGTGCAATGGGTGATGCGCAGCACGGCTTGCGGGGCGGCAACGACCCGGATCAACGAGCCATCCTGGGCAACCAGCACGTCGCCACCGCGCACTACCGTGCCGCGCGGCAGAAAAACGCCCAGCGAACGGCCCAGGGAGTCGGTTGCATCGAAACGGCTTTTCTGGCGCACATCCCAGTCGAGTTCAACGCGCGCGGCGCGCTTGACCAGCGCATTTGCCAGGCCGGCCCCCTTCGGGATGAGTCTGGACACCTGCAGCATCTAAAACAGAAAGTAGCGTTGTGCCATGGGCAGGCTGGTGGCGGGCTCGCACGTAAGCAACTGCCCGTCGGCCCGCACCGCGTAGGTCTGGGCGTCCACCTCCATTCGGGGGGCGTAGTCGTTGTGGATCATGTGGCGCTTGCCGAGGCCGCGAATGCCCGCGACGGCACTCAGGGGTTTGGCCAGCCCGAAACGCTCCTTGATGCCGGCCCGCAAGCCGGCTTGCGACACAAACGTGAGCGACGATCTGGCCAGCGCACCCCCAAAGGCGCCGAACATCGGGCGATAGTGCACCGGCTGCGGCGTCGGGATGGAGCCGTTGGGGTCGCCCATGGCGGCCATGGCGATGAAACCGCCTTTGACGACGAGTGCGGGCTTGACGCCAAAAAACGCGGGCGACCAAACCACCAGGTCCGCCCATTTGCCAACCTCGATCGAGCCCACCTCGTGTGCGACGCCGTGTGCGATCGCCGGATTGATGGTGAACTTGGCGGCATAGCGTTTGACCCGGAAGTTGTCATGGCGCTCGCTGTCGCCCGGCAGCTTGCCGCGCTGCTGCTTCATCTTGTGTGCGGTCTGCCAGCAGCGCAGGATGACCTCGCCGACCCGTCCCATGGCCTGGGAGTCGCTCGAGAACATGCTGATGGCGCCGAGGTCGTGCAGCACATCTTCGGCCGCGATCGTCTCCTTGCGGATGCGGCTCTCGGCAAAGGCCAGATCCTCGGCGATGCCCGGGTTCAGGTGGTGGCATACCATCAGCATGTCCAGGTGCTCGTCCAGCGTGTTGATCGTGTACGGTCGCGTCGGGTTGGTGGAGGAGGGCAGCACATTGGCCTCGCCCACGACCTTCAGGATGTCCGGCGCGTGACCACCGCCCGCGCCCTCCGTGTGGAAGGTGTGGATGGTGCGCCCCTTGAAGGCCGCGATGGTGTCTTCCACAAAGCCGGACTCGTTCAGGGTATCGGTGTGAATGGCCACCTGAATGTCGGCGGTTTCGGCCACGTTCAGGCAATTGTCGATGGCGGCCGGCGTGCTGCCCCAGTCCTCGTGCAGTTTCAAGCCGATGACGCCGGCGTTCACCTGCTCACGCAAGGCGGCCGGCAGACTGGTGTTGCCCTTGCCCAGAAAACCCAGGTTCATCGGGAAGGCGTCGGCCGCCTGCAACATGCGCTCGATGTTCCAGGGACCGGGCGTGCACGTGGTGGCCAGCGTTCCGGTGGCCGGCCCGGTGCCGCCGCCGAGCATGGTGGTCACGCCCGAGCACAGCGCCTCCTCGATCTGCTGCGGCGAGATGAAGTGGATGTGCGAGTCGATGCCGCCCGCGGTGACGATGTTGCCCTCGCACGAGATGATTTCCGTGCCAGGGCCGATGACGATATCCACGCCCGGCTGGGTGTCGGGGTTGCCGGCCTTGCCGATTGCTGCGATGCGCCCGTCCTTCAGGCCGATGTCAGCCTTGACGATGCCCCAATGGTCAATGATGAGGGCGTTCGTCATGACGGTATCCATCGCGCCCTCGGCGCGCGTACGCTGGCTCTGCGCCATGCCGTCGCGGATGGTCTTGCCGCCGCCGAACTTCACCTCCTCGCCGTAGCCGGCGCCGCGCAGTGTGAAGTCCTGCTCCACTTCGACGATCAGGTCCGTATCCGCCAGCCGCACCCGGTCGCCTGTGGTGGGGCCGAAGATTTCGGCGTGGGCGCGGCGTCCGATGCTGGCCATCACACCGCTCCCGCCGGCGGCGCGTCGAGCGCACCCATGACATCACCGTGAAAGCCGAACACCTTGCGCTCCCCGGCGTAATCCACCAGTTCCACCGTGCGCTGCTGGCCGGGCTCAAAACGCACGGCGGTGCCCGACGTGATGTTCAGGCGCATGCCGCGCGCGGCGGCCCGGTCAAAACCGAGCGCCGCATTGGTTTCGGCGAAATGGTAGTGCGACCCGACCTGAATTGGCCGGTCGCCGGTGTTTTGCACCACCATGGAGAGCGTACGGCGCCCCACGTTCAGCGCGTGTTCGCCATCGTCGGTGAAGAGTTCTCCAGGAATCATGAAGCGAATCTCCGTAGCGAAGGATTGATCAGACGATGGGCTGGTGCACCGTGACCAGTTTGGTGCCATCCGGGAATGTGGCTTCCACCTGGACATCGGGAATCATCTCGGCAATTCCCTCCATCACGTCGGCGCGGGTCAGGATCGTTCGGCCTTCACTCATGAGTTGTGCCACCGTCTTGCCGTCGCGCGCACCCTCCATCACGGCAGCCGCAATCAGCGCCACGGCTTCGGGATAGTTGAGCCGCAGTCCACGTGCGCGCCGGCGTTCCGCCAGCAACGCGGCCGTGAAGATCAGGAGCTTGTCTTTCTCGCGCGGCGTCAATTCCATCGTGAAGATTCATTCAGTCTGAGAGGGCTGGTCATTGTGCAGCAACTTGTGTACCCGGTATATCTCCGCCCATTTTTGGGCTCGGCACCGACCAGCGACATCCAGCGCACCGTTTGAGTGCCACGCCGTGCCGGAAATGGTGCGCTGCAGGAACCTGTACGTGGGACTGCGCCTGTTGGGTTGCCGCTGCGGGCCTGGCATGGAGCTTGCTGATACCCCTTTGATCTGATTGTGGATCGCCCAACTTTTGGAGAACAGAAATGGACCGACGAGGGAATCTCAAGGCAATTGGTGTAGCGGCTGCCGTTGCAAGCGGTGCGTTTGCTTTTGCGCCACAAGCCTTTGCAGCCGACACCATCAAGGTCGGCATCCTGCATTCGCTGTCGGGCACGATGGCGATTTCGGAAACCGCGCTGAAAGACATGGCGCTGATGACCATCGACGACATCAACAAGCATGGCGGCGTGATGGGCAAGCAGCTTGAAGCCGTGGTGGTCGATCCGGCGTCCAACTGGCCGCTGTTCGCCGAGAAGACCAAGCAGTTGCTCGGTCAGGACAAGGTCGCGGTGATCTTCGGCTGCTGGACCTCGGTCTCGCGCAAGTCGGTGCTGCCGGTGCTGGAAGAAATGAACGGCCTGCTGTTCTACCCGGTGCAGTACGAAGGTGAAGAGCTGTCCAGGAACGTGTTCTACACCGGCGCCGCACCCAACCAGCAAGCCATTCCCGCGGTGGAATACCTGATGAGCAAGGAGGGCGGCGGTGCCAGGCGCTTCGTGCTGCTGGGTACCGACTACGTCTATCCGCGCACCACCAACAAGATTCTGCGCGCCTTCCTGCACAGCAAGGGCGTGAAGGACTCGGACATCGACGAGAAGTACACGCCATTCGGCCATAGCGACTATCAGACCATCGTGGCCGACATCAAGAAGTTCTCCGCCGGTGGCAAGACCGCGGTGATCTCGACCATCAACGGCGACTCCAATGTGCCGTTCTACAAGGAGCTTGGTAACGCCGGCCTGAAGGCCAAGGACGTGCCCGTGGTGGCGTTCTCGGTCGGTGAGGAAGAACTGCGCGGGGTCGACACCAAGCCGCTGGTGGGTGATCTGGCGGCCTGGAACTACTTCATGAGCATCAAGAACCCGACCAACGCGGCCTGGATCAAGCAATGGAGCGAGTACGCCAAGGCCCACAAAATTCCGGGCCAGATGGACAAGCCGCTCACCAACGACCCGATGGAAGCCACCTGGATCGGCATGCACATGTGGAAGCAGGCGGTCGAGAAGGCCAGGAGCACTGATACCGACAAGGTCATCGCCGCCATGGCCAGCCAGACCTTCAAGGCACCGGATGGCTTTACCGTTGAAATGGACCCGAAGAATCACCACCTGCACAAACCGGTCTTCATTGGCGAGATCCGCGCCGACGGCCAGTTCAACGTGGTGTGGAAGACGCCGGAGCCGATCAAGGCGAAGCCGTGGAGCCCGTACATTGAAGGCAACGACAAGAAGCCCGACGAGCCGGTAGGCAAGTCGATGTGACTGTGTTTCTACCTCCCCTGCATGGGGAGGGAAGGGGCCAAATCAACCCCGTCTACATGATGCTTCGAAGAAAACTTCACCGCCTGCTCACTGCCTCGATTCTGCTGCTGGCGGCGCTGCATGCGCATGCGCTCACGCCCGCCGAGGCCAGGGCCATGGCGACGGGCGGCACCGACGATCGCGTGACGGCGATTAACAAGGCGGTGCTGACTGCCGACGCGAAGACCGCCGACTTTCTGCAGGCCCTGGCCGACGACGCGGTCAAGACCACGGCCGGCCATGTGGTCGTCGTGAAGGACGACAAGGGCTACGACCCCGTCACCGGCGCTGCGCTCAAGGTGCCCGACGATGCCGACGACGTGATCAACAACAACCTGCTGCGCAGCACGCTCGACACCGCGATGGCAGCGCTCAAGCTCGCCAGCCCGGACCCAGAGGTGCGCGCTGCTGCGGCACAGACACTGCTGACCGAGCCCGACGAATCGCGCCTGCCGCTGGTGGAAAAGGCGCTGGCGGCCGAGCAGAACCCGCAGATCAAGGACAAGCTTGAGCGCGTGCGCGCGGCGAGCATGCTCGACAGCGTCGAAAAGACGCGCCGGCTCGCGGCCGCCTCGATGCTTTCTCACAGCAGCAGGCCGGAGACCAAGCTGCTACTCAACGAGCGCCTGGGCAAGGAGGGCGACGCCGAGGTCAAGGCGGCGCTGCAGGCCGCCGTGCACAGCATCGACGGCCGCCTGGTCTGGGGCGACCGCATCAACGCGATCTTCAGCGGCATCAGCCTGGGCTCGGTGCTTTTGCTCGCGGCGCTGGGCCTGGCCATCACCTACGGGCTGATGGGCGTCATCAACATGGCGCACGGCGAACTCATCATGATCGGCGCCTATGCCACCTATGTCGTGCAGGGACTGTTCCAGAAGTACCTGCCGCCAGCCCTGTTCGGGGGGTACCTGGTGGCGGCGATCCCGGTCGCGTTTCTCGCATCGGCGCTGATGGGCGCGATTCTCGAGCGCGGCGTGATCCGCTTCCTGTACGGCCGGCCGCTGGAGACGCTGCTGGCCACCTGGGGCATCAGCCTGATGTTGCAGCAGCTGGTGCGTTCGATTTTCGGCGCGCAGAACGTCGGCGTCGAGAACCCGGGCTGGATGAGCGGCGGCTTCACCATGCTGGGCAATGTCGCGCTGCCGTGGAACCGCATCTGCATCATCATCTTCGCGGCGCTGGTGCTGCTCGCCGTGGGCTACCTGATCGGCCGCACGCGGCTCGGCCTGTTCGTGCGCGGCGTCACGCAGAACCGGCCGATTGCCTCGTGCATGGGCGTGAACACGGCGCGCATCGACACCTACGCCTTCGCGCTCGGTTCCGGCATCGCGGGGCTGGCGGGCTGCGCGCTGAGCCAGATCGGCAACGTGGGTCCCGACCTCGGCCAGAATTACATCGTCGACTCCTTCATGGTGGTCGTGATGGGCGGCGTCGGCCAGCTCGCCGGCACGGTGTACGCGGCGCTGGGCTTGGGCATCCTGAACAAGTTCATCGAGGGCTGGGCCGGTGCGGTGCTGGCCAAGATCGCGGTTCTCGTCTTCATCATCGTTTTCATCCAGAAGCGGCCGCAGGGCATCTTCGCCATCAAGGGACGGAGCGCGGAGACATGAGCCGGGTGGTGCTTCCCTCACGAGGGCCGCTGCTCAGCGGCAGGGGCTGGACCGCCTTCGTCGTCGCGCTGATCGTGGTGTGCGCCGTGGCGCCGGTGCTCAACCTGCTGGTACCTGCCGACAGCGTGTTCTACATGAGCGACTACGCGGTGGCACTGGTCGGCAAGATCATGTGTTATGCGATCTGCGCGCTGGCGATGGACCTGATCTGGGGCTACACGGGCATCCTGTCGCTCGGCCACGGCGTGTTCTTCGCGCTCGGCGGCTACGTCATGGGCATGTACCTGATGCGCCAGATCGGCCGCGACGGCAACTACAAGAGCGACCTGCCGGACTTCATGGTGTTTCTCGACTGGAAGCAGCTGCCCTGGCACTGGACCTTCTCGGGCAGTTTCGTCGCCACACTGATCCTGATCGTTGCGGTGCCGGGCCTGGTGGCCCTGGTGTTCGGCTTTTTTGCTTTCCGCTCGCGCATCAAGGGCGTCTATTTCTCGATCATAACGCAGGCCATGACCTTCGCCGCGATGCTGCTGTTCTTTCGCAACGAGACCGGCTTCGGCGGTAATAACGGCTTCACCGATTTCAAACGCATCCTGGGCGTTCCGATCGCGACGCAGTCAATGCGCATGACGCTGTTCGTGCTGACCGGCGTCACGCTGCTGGGCTTTCTCCTGTTCGCCCAATGGCTGATTGCCAGCAAATTCGGCCGCGTGCTGCAGGCCATCCGCGATGCCGAAACACGCGTGATGTTCTCGGGCTACAACCCGCTGCCCTACAAGCTCACGATCTGGGTCATTTCGGCCATCATGTGCGGCGTGGCCGGAGCGCTCTATGTGCCGCAGGTCGGCATCATCAATCCCGGTGAAATGAGCCCGGCCAACTCGATCGAAATCGCCATCTGGGCCGCCGTTGGCGGGCGCGCCACGCTGATCGGACCAATCCTCGGCGCGTTCATCGTCAACGGCGCGAAGAGCTGGCTCACGGTCGCCTATCCGGAGTACTGGCTTTACTTCCTCGGTGCGTTGTTCATCGGCGTGACGCTGTTTCTGCCGGACGGCATCGTCGGTCTGGTGCGCAAGTGGATGACGCGCGACAAGGCGCCAGCTGGGGGCGTGCGCGAAGCCCGTGTTGCTGTTGCCAGGGAGGAGGGTGTCGAAGTCGTAACGCAGGCACCGCTCGATATGGTGGCAGAGGGCGCACGCTCATGACACCCGACCTGATGGACGCCGGCGCCGAGCGCATGACGAAACACCGCGAGGTCGAGGCGCGTGGGCACACCGCGTCGGGCGGACGCGCGGCCGGCTTCAGCCGCGTCGTCGCGCCGGGCGAGGTCGATGTGACGCACGGCCGCATCCTCTATCTCGAGGACGTGAGCGTGAGCTTCGACGGCTTCAAGGCGATCAACAAACTCTCGCTGGACATTGCGCCGGGCGAACTACGCTGCATCATCGGCCCCAACGGCGCCGGCAAGACCACGATGATGGACATCATCACCGGCAAGACGCGGCCCGACCAGGGTTCGGTGTTCTTCGGCAGCACCATCGACCTGCTGCGGCATCGGGAGGCCGAGATCGCCCAGATGGGCATCGGCCGTAAATTCCAGAAGCCGACGGTGTTCGAGCATCTCACGGTGTTCGAGAACCTGGAGATCGCGCTCAAGACCGACAAGGGCGTCAAGGCCTCGATGCGCTTTCGGCTCGACTCGGCGCAGTCCGACCGGCTGGCCGAGGTGCTGCACACCATCCAGCTGGACGACAGCGTCTCGCGCCAGGGCGGCAACCTGAGCCACGGCCAGAAGCAGTGGCTGGAGATCGGCATGCTGCTGATGCAGGACCCGAAGCTGTTGCTGCTCGACGAGCCGGTGGCAGGCATGACCGACGAGGAAACCGCGCGCACTGCCGAGCTCTTCCTTACGCTCAAGGGCCGGCATTCGCTGATGGTGGTGGAGCACGACATGAGCTTCGTCCGTACCATCTCGGAGATCGTCACGGTGCTGTGCGACGGCTCGGTTTTGGCGCAGGGCACGCTGGATGAGGTGCAGGCCAACGAGCGGGTGATCGAGGTTTACCTGGGACGCTGAACATGCTGCAAGTCAAAAATATCCATCAGTACTATGGCGGCTCCCACATCCTGCGAGACGTGAGCCTGACTGCAACGCTCGGCAAGGTTACCGTGCTGCTGGGCCGCAACGGCGTCGGCAAGACCACCTTGCTCAAGTCGTTGATGGGCCTGGTGCCCATCAAAAGTGGCAGCATCAAGTTCGACGGCCAGCCGCTCCAGAAGAAAACCCCCTACGAGCGCGCCCGCGCCGGCATCGGCTTCGTGCCGCAGGGTCGCGAAATCTTCGCGCGGCTCACGGTCGTAGAAAACCTGGCGATGGGCCTGGCCTACAAGAGCGCCAGCACGCCGATCCCGGCCGAACTTTACGAGCTGTTCCCGGTGCTCAAGCGGATGCTGCATCGTCGTGGCGGCGACCTCTCGGGCGGGCAGCAGCAGCAGTTGGCCATCGCCCGCGCGTTGGCAGCCATGCCGAAGCTGCTGATCCTCGACGAGCCCACCGAGGGCATCCAGCCCAGCGTCATCAAGGACATCGGGCGCGTGATTCGGATGCTGGCTGACCGTGGCGACATGGCCATCCTGCTGGTCGAGCAGTACTACGATTTTGCGCTAGAGCTGGCGGACGATTATCTTGTGATGCAACGCGGTGAATTCATCGCGCGCGGGCTGGGCAAGGACATGGAGGCCGATGGCGTGCGGCAACTGGTCGCGATCTGATCGCTGCTGGTGCGGCCGACGCCGGGGCAACATTCCCGATCGGCTCGCCGGCTTGATGTTCTGGTTCACACGGAGCAGGTTGCCGGGGTCGAACTTCTGCTTGATCCGGGCGAGCCTGGGGTAGTGTTCCATCTAGGTGGCCTGTACCTATTCCTGGCCTTCGTCCATCATGAATTTCACGTAGGCGCCGCCTGCGGAATAGGGGTGCAGTGCACTCCAGTAATCCTTGCACCAGGCGGTGATGCGCTAGCAATTCGCCGGATCGGGGTCCACGCCCACGACCACCATCGCCCACTTCGAACTGTGGTAGCAAAACGCCGTGTCGTTGCGGCCCACCCGGTGCACGGCGCCATCGATGGCGTACAGATGCATCAAGGACTGCATCGTCGGCGCGCGCGGACCGTGTTGGACATCCAAAACATTCCTTCCAGATCGGAGACCGCATGCCCGGTCTGGACGCTGCGGGCGTCTATGGCGTGCAGATGGTCACGTTGCGCCGCGAGCAGGGCCACCTGCACGAAGTGGCGCCGCTAGCGCAGCACTTCGTAAATGCAGCGGGTCGCGCCAACGCCTGACTCCCCGGCGTGGCACTCATCTACGCGAACTGGGTCAAGTCGATGCGGCACGCGGCGAACTCGACGTGCTGTAGGCGGATGGCTTCAAAGACCTGGGACGCTATGGGAACCGCAGCGTCACATTGACCAGATACGGGGGTTTCGGGCTGTTTTATCCCACAAAGATGCGCGCCAGACGGCCCAGATCTGGCGCAGCAGGCCCATCGCGGGCTCGACCAGTGGGGCCAGCGCTCGCACCACCACCACCCGGCAATTCGGGCTGGTGGCGGCGGCGGTACTCTGCAGTTCGTGTGCTTCGAGCACCGCGCGCGCCGTGTCCAGCGCCCGTTGGCGGCGCTCGCGGGCCAACGGGCTGCCGGTCACGAAGAAGATCGAGGCCAGGCAGCGCCGGCCCGCGAGGCCAAGCGGACCATCCAGCAGCCGGCTGTCCATGGCATCGATGCGTCCGCGCTCCAGCCAGACGCCGGGTAGCTCGATGTGCTGGCAAAAGCTGCCGCGCGCGAACGGGCGCCCGGCGTGGGGCAAGCCCAGCGCAGTGACGTCCCAGCCGATCAGTTCGGCATCCGGCGCCAGTTGCACGCTCAGGTGGTTTTCTGCCATGCAGCCGTCATAGCAGATGGTCTCCAGCGGCAGCCATTCGAGCCGTGCACCGGCATCGAGCGTGATGCGGACGTGCTGCGCGGCAGCTTCGCCCAGGGTCTTGTAAAAGCGCGTGGCCCCGGGCGTGGTGATGAGACCGTGTGCGCCCGGTCCCACCGTGATGCCGATGTCCAGCGTGTCGCCGCCGACCAGGCCACCCGGAGGGTGCACCAGTACGTTGTGGCAGATCGCATCGCCTTCCGGGTACAGGCTTTGCAGGATGCGCAGAGGGCCGTCGTGCTGGAACCGCGCCACGCTGCGATGGGACTCAAGAAGGTAGTCGAGCTGCAGTCGGGCGTGCCAGGGCATGCGACTAGTTTAGCGGAGCGACCCCACGCTGCGGCTGATTCAGGGCGCCGGGGGCGCCTGTGTGGCGCGCCGTGTCAGCTCAAAAACTGCAACGCAGCGAGCTTGGCGTAGGTGCCGCCGAGCGCTACCAGGGTCTCGTGCGTGCCCTGCTCCACGATGCGGCCGTGGTCCATCACCACGATGCGGCTGGCTTGCTGCACGGTGGCCAGGCGGTGCGCAATCACCAGTGTGGTGCGGCCCTGCATGGCCGACTCCAGCGCCGCCTGCACCATGCGCTCGCTCTCGGCGTCGAGCGCGCTGGTGGCTTCGTCCAGCAGCAGCAGCGGCGGGTTTTTCAGCATGGCGCGTGCAATCGCGATGCGCTGGCGCTGCCCGCCGGACAGGCGCACGCCGCGCTCGCCCAGGAAGGTGTTGTAGCCCTCGGGCAGCGCTGTGATGAATTCGTGCGCAAACGCGGCCAGCGCGGCGGCTTTGACCTGCTCGTCGCTGGCGTCGGGTTGGCCGTAGCGGATGTTTTCCAGTGCGCTGGTCGAGAAGATCACCGCGTCCTGCGGCACGATGCCAATGCGCTGGCGCAGGTCGTGCAGGGCCATGTCGCTTGTGGCCACGCCATCGAGCCGGATCGCACCCTCAAGCGGATCGTAGTAGCGCAGCAGCAGTTGGAACACCGTGCTCTTGCCGGCGCCGCTGGGGCCGACCAGGGCCACCGTTTCACCGGGTGCCACGTGCAAAGTGAAGTCGGTCAGCGCGGCCTGCGTCGGGCGCGACGGGTAGTGGAAGGTGATTTTTTCAAAATCAATAGCGCTACCCGTATAGGTGGCAGGGGCTAGCACTGGTTTTGATGGTGAAACAATGGGCGAGCGGGAGCTCAGCAGTTCCATCAATCGCTCGGTGGCGCCGGCCGCGCGCTGCAAGTCACCATAGACCTCGCCCAGCACCGCAAACGCGCTGGCCAGGATGATGACGTAGAGCACCGTCTGGCCCAGGTGGCCGGCTGACATGGTGCCGGCCATCACCGCCTGAGTGCCCTGGTACAGCCCCCACAAGAGAGCGCCGCTCGTGGCAATGATGATGAAGGCCACCAGCACCGAGCGCGCCTTGGAGCGGTGCACCGCGGTCGCAAAGGCGTTTTCGGTCGAGATGTCGAAGCGCGCCGCCTCGCGGTCTTCGGCGGTGTAGCTTTGCACTACGGGAATGGCGTTGAGCACTTCGGCGGCAATCGCGCTGGAGTCGGCGATGCGGTCCTGGCTGGCGCGCGACAGTTTGCGCACGCGCCGACCAAACCACAGTGCGGGCAGCACGATCAGCACCAGGATCACGAAGACCATGAACATGACGTACGGATTGGTCCAGATCAGGATGCCCAGTGCGCCCACGCCCATGACTGTGTTGCGCAGTCCCATGCTCAGCGATGAGCCGACCACGGTCTGCACCAGCGTGGTATCGCCAGTCAGGCGCGACAGCACTTCGCCGGTCTGGGTGGTCTCGAAAAACTCGGGGCTTTGGTGCAGCACATGCGCATAGACCGCGTTGCGAATGTCGGCGGTGACGCGCTCGCCGAGCCAGCTGACCATGTAAAACCGACCGGCGGAAAACAGGCCCAGCGCCATGGCCACCGCAAACAGCGCGAAGAAATGCTCGCGCAAGGCCATCACCTGGGCGCCCTTGTCAGTCTTGATCAGGCCGCCGTCGATCAGGCTGCGCAGCGCCAGCGGGAACAGCAAAGTGGCCACTGCGGCCATGACCAGGAACATCAGCGCCAGTCCAATGCGGCCGCGATAGGGCCGCAGAAAGGGCAGCAGGCCGGACAGGGAACGGGGCGCGCCCTTGCGGGCGTTGGAGGAAGCAGTAGCCATGGCCAGAGTGTAGCGAACAACTTGCCTTTGCAGAAATAGCCTTGACAATAGTTGCTTAGACAATTACTATTCGGGCCATGGATGCAAAACATACGCCCGCGGCGCTCAATGCCAAAGAGGCACCGGTGACCGAGTTCTATAACGCGGAGAACTACTTTGCCGAGAACAGCATCGGCTACCTGATGCGCAAGGCGGTGACGCGGGTGACCCAGGCGGTGGACCGCGAGATGGTGCCGCATGGCCTGACGAATGCCCAGTGGGTTCCGCTGGTCAAGCTGTATGTGGGCGAGGTTGACACGGCGGCGGCACTGGCGCGCGAATGCGAACTGGACGCCGGCGCCATGACGCGGCTGCTGGACCGGGTTGAGGCCAAGGGCCTGTGCAGCCGCCAGCGCTCGTTGCAGGACCGCCGCGTGGTCAAGCTGCAACTGACCGACGAGGGACGTGTTGCTGCGCTGAAGATCCCCGAGGTGCTCGCGCGCATCCAGAACGCCTGCCTCGCAGGTTTCACGCATGAAGAATGGGAAGACCTCAAAGGTTATTTGCGCCGCATCCTGGACAACGCCCAGGCCCTGTCGGCGAATGGAGAATCGAATGGAAAATAACAAGACTACCAGGGCGATGCCCTTGCATGCCTTCAGGCTCGGCACGATCGTGCTGGCGCTCGGGCTCACGGCATGTGCCAACATGTCGGGCATTGCGCCCACGCAAACCCTGCGTGATCCGGCCTCGCTCGGCCTGGTCGCTGGCGGCGCTGCGGCGCCCGCCGTGTCCGCCGAGTGGTGGCGTGAATTTGGCGATGCGCAACTCGACCGGCTGATCGCCCAGGCACTTGCCAGCAACCCGAGCCTGGGGCTGGCGCAGGCCCGGCTGGCCCGGGCCCAGGCGATGGCCGGCATGGCCAAGGCTGCGACCCTGCCGCAACTGGGTGGTCAGATCAACCTGAATCGCCAGAAATTCACGGGCAACTACATCTACCCGCCGCCGTTGGCTGGCGCAATTTACAACTCCGGCGACGCGCAGCTCAACGCCAGTTGGGAGCTTGATTTTTTCGGCAAGAACCGCGCCGCCCTGGACGCAGCGATCGGCACTGCCAGGGCGGCCGAGGCTGACGCGCAGGCCGCACGCGTGCTGCTGGCCAGCCAGCTCGCGCGCAGCTATTTCCAGCTGGCGCGCCTGAACGACCAGCTGGCGGTGGCGCAGCGCACGCTGGCCCAGCGTCAGGAAACCCTGGCCATCGTGCACGATCGTTTCAGCGCCGGACTCGATACCAAGCTGGAACTGCGTGAGAGTGAAGGCGGCCTGCCCGAGGCGCGCCAGCAGATCGAGGCGCTGCAGGAGCAGGTCGCCCTGACCCGCAATGCGCTGGGTGCCCTGGTTGGGCAGCCAAATGCCGCTCAAACCATTACCCTTCCATCGCTTTCAGCTATTAAAAAAGTAGCGATGACTGAAACGATACCGGCAGACCTGCTGGGCCGCCGTGCCGACATTGCCGCCGCGCGCTGGCGCGTCGAAGCCTCCATGGGCGACGTGGCCAGTGCCAAAGCACGTTTTTATCCCGACATCAATCTGGCGGCCTTCGCCGGCTTCTCCAGCCTCGGCTTTGGACAGCTGTTCAGGAGCGGAAGCGAGCAGTGGAACGTGGGTCCGGCGCTGACCCTGCCGATTTTCGAAGGAGGCCGCCTGCGCGCCAACCTGCGCGGCAAGGCCGCGGACCAGGATGCCGCCGTCGAGAGTTACAACACCGCCGTCATCGATGCCGTGCGCGATGTGGCCGACCAGGTCGCGTCCTCCCAATCCATAGTGCGCCAGCAGACGCAGCAAAGCGATGCGCAATCCGCGGCCGAGAGTGCCTACGCAATCGCGGTGCAGCGCTACAAGGCGGGTCTGGGCAACTACCTGAACGTGCTTACGGCCGAAACCAGCGTGCTCGGCCAGCGCCGCCTCGCAGTCGACCTGAGCGCACGCGCGCTGGACACGCAAGTGGCGTTGATTCGTGCGCTCGGCGGCGGCTACCAGGCCGACGCCGTGGCGCAATCGATTGGCGTCCGCCCCTCGGACGCCATCACCGCACAAAAATAATCCATCCCCCGATTCACCCCCGCATAACAAGCATCATGAACGACGTAACGCAAACCCCTGCCAATGAAGTCACTCCCGCTGCCAACCCCAGGCGCAAAAAGGCGCTGACCGCGCTCGCCATCGTGGTCGTGCTGGCTGGCCTGGGCTGGGCCGCCTACGAGTGGATTGTCGCAAGCCACTACGAAGATACCGACAACGCCTATGTGGAAGGCAACGTGATTCAAATCACACCCCAGATCAGCGGCACGGTGATGGCCATCATGGCCGACAACACCGACTTTGTGCGCGCTGGCCAACCCTTGGTCAAATTCGACCCTGCAGACGCCAAGGTCGCGCTACAGCAGGCTGAAGCCAACCTGGCGCAAACGGTGCGTCAGGTGCGCACGCTGTATGCCAACAATGGCACGCTGCAGGCGCAAATCAAACTGCGCGAAGCCGATGTGGTCAAGGCGCAAAGTGACATCAGTCGCGCCAGGGACGATCTGAACCGGCGCCAGACGCTGGCGGGCAACGGGGCCGTCTCCAAAGAGGAACTTGAGCATGCGCGCACCCAGCTGGCGGTTGCCGAGAGCGCCCAGGCTGCAGCCCAGGCAGGGGTCGTGGCCGCACGGGAGCAACTCGCAAGCAACCAGTCCATGACCGATGGCACTACTGTCGCGCAGCACCCGAGCGTGGAGGAGGCGGCTGCCAAGGTGCGCGAGGCTTATCTGGCCACGCAACGCGCCACGATGCCAGCGCCGGTGGATGGTTACGTGGCGCGGCGTTCCGTGCAGCTTGGCCAGCGTGTGGCTGCTGGCACGCCTTTGATGTCGATCGTGCCGCTCAACCAGGTCTGGGTCGATGCCAACTTCAAGGAAGTGCAGTTGCGCAACATCCGTATCGACCAGCCGGTCACCCTGACTGCCGACCTGTACGGCAGCAAGGTCGAGTACAAAGGACGCGTGGTGGGGCTCGGTGCCGGAACTGGCGCGGCCTTCGCATTGCTGCCGGCACAAAATGCCACCGGCAACTGGATCAAGGTGGTGCAGCGCGTGCCCGTGCGCATCGCGCTCGATCCCCAGCAACTGGCGGCCCACCCGCTGCGTGTAGGCCTGTCGATGGATGCGACGGTGGACGTGACGCACAAAGACGGCAAGACCCTGGCCGATGTGCCCAGCACCGTCCCGACGGCGCAGACAAATGTCTACGCGGCGCTTGACGAAGGTGCCAATGCAGAGGTGCGCCGTGTGATTGCCGCCAATTCGGGGGTTGCCAAAGCGGCGCCGTCCGCGGCGGCGGGGAAGGCACCCGTGGTGGGTGTGGCCAAGACACTCGCCGCGTCCCGAGCGACTGCCCCGGCGCCCGTCGGCGTGCTGAATTGACCTTGTAGACGCTCAAGCCAGGCCGCGCGGAATTCCCTTGCGGCACGGCCCGCATCCCCCGTTACCCTCTGTCGAGTTTTCTTCAAGGCACTCCCGTCATGGCCTCCACCCCCAACTTTATCGAGCAACCGCCGCTCCAAGGTTCGATGCGCATGTGGGGCACGCTGGCAGTTTCAGCGGCCACCTTCATGAACGTGCTCGACTCGTCGATCGCCAACGTTTCGCTGCCGGCCATTGCGGGCGATCTCGGCGTGAGTGCGAACCAGGGCACCTGGGTCATCACCAGCTTTGCGGTGGCCAACGCCATTTCCGTGCCGCTCACAGGCTGGCTGTCGCAGCGTTTTGGGCAGGTGCGGGTGTTTGTCACCAGTGTGCTGTTGTTTGTGCTGAGTTCATGGATGTGCGGGCTGGCGCCCAACATGACGACCCTGATCGCTTTTCGCGCCTTTCAGGGTTTTGTCGCTGGCCCGATGATTCCGCTGTCACAGTCGCTGCTGCTGGCCAGCTATCCAAAGGCGCTGGCCGGGCTGGCCATGGCCATGTGGTCCATGACAGTGCTGATCGCCCCGGTGGTGGGGCCGCTGCTGGGTGGCTGGATCACCGACAACATCTCGTGGCCCTGGATTTTCTATATCAATATCCCGATCGGTATCATGGCTGCCGCCGGCATCTGGAGCATTTTCCACAAGCGCGAAAACGTGACGCAGAAGCTGCCCATCGACGGGATCGGGCTGGCCGCGCTGGTGATTTGGGTCGGCGCCATGCAGATCATGCTCGACAATGGCAAGGATCTCGACTGGTTCCATTCGAGCGTCATCATCGCGCTGGCCGTCACGGCCGTGCTGGGCTTCATTTTCTTCGTGATCTGGGAGTTGACCGAAAAGCATCCGGTGGTGGACCTGTCACTGTTGCGGGGCCGCAATTTCTGGGCCGGCACCGTAGCGATTTCGGTCGGCTACGGTGTATTTTTTGGCAACGTGGTGTTGCTGCCACTGTGGCTGCAGCAATATATGGGTTACACCGCCACCCAGGCGGGCATGGTGCTCGCGCCGGTGGGCGTGCTGGCATTGATCCTGTCGCCCATCGTGGGCAAGAGCCTGGGACGATTCGACGCACGCCCCTTTGCGACATTTTCGTTTCTGGTGTTCGCGCTGGTGCTGTGGATGCGCTCGCTTTTCAACACCCAGGCCGATTTCGACACCATCATGGTGCCCACCATCATCCAGGGCGTCGCGATGGCATTCTTTTTCATTCCGCTCACCACGGTCTCTCTATCGGGCCTGCCGCAAGAGCGCATTCCGGCCGCCTCGGGGCTATTCAATTTCGTGCGTATCTCTGCGGGCGGTTTCGGCACTTCGATCACGACCACGTTGTGGGAAAACCGCGCTGCCATGCACCATGCGCACCTGACCGAGGCCATCAACAACGGAAGCCAGGCGGCGAGAAGCACCCTGGCGGGCCTGGAGGCTGCCGGAATGAGCCCTGAGCAGGCACTCGCGCGGATCAACCAGATGGTGACTCAGCAGTCATTTATGCTGGCAGCGAATGATCTGTTCTATATTTCCGCTATTATTTTTGTGGTGTTGATTCCACTGGTCTGGCTGACGCACCCGAAGCACGGGACCGGCGGTGCCGGTGCAGCAGCAGGCGCCCACTGACCGGCTGGGACCAGCAACGTCACACGGCTTCTGTATCGGTGCCCGCAGCAGGGGCAGCGGCGCTTCCAGCCATGTCGGTGGCAGGCTGGCGTCGGCGATCGAAGAACGCCAGGACTTCGCCAACGATGCCGCGACGGAACGCCAGCACGCACACCACGAAAATCGCGCCGATGATCACCGTGACCCAGGCGCCCACCTTGTCGGCCAGCTGGTCCTGCAGGGAACTCACGATGCCGGCACCCAGGACGGGCCCGAAGAAAGTGCCCACCCCCCCTACCAGGGTCATCAGGATCACCTCGCCCGACATCGACCAGTGCACGTCCGTCAACGAGGCAAATCCCATCACGAGCGTCTTGAGCGACCCGGCCAGCCCGGCCAGCGCAGCCGACAATACAAAAGCCAGCAGCTTGTAGCGGTCGACCTGGTAACCCAGCGAGATGGCGCGCGGTTCGTTCTCGCGGATCATCTTGAGCACCTGGCCGTAAGGTGAGTGAACAATGCGCGAGATCGCCAGGAATGCGAGCACAAAAACCGCGACCACGAAGTAGTACATCGTGGTGTCCGAGTTCAGGCTCAGGAGGCCGAACAGCGCGCCGCGCGGTACGCCCTGCAGGCCGTCCTCACCGCCCGTGAAGGGAGCCTGCAGGCAGACGAAATACACCATCTGCGCCATCGCCAGCGTGATCATGGCGAAGTAGATGCCCTGGCGCCGGATCGCCACCAGGCCGATGGCCAGGCCGATCAGCGCCGCTGCCACCACGCCGGCGAGCAAGCCCAACTCGGGTGACCAATGCTGCGCCTTGATGAACCAGCCACAGGCGTACGCGGCCCCGCCGAAAAAGGCCGAGTGCCCGAAGGATAGCAGCCCCGTGAAACCCAGCAGCAGATTCAGGGCACACGCAAACAGCGCGAAGCACAGCAGCTTCATCACGAACACAGGGTACAAGCCGAGCAGGGGAGCGACGAGCAACAATACCAGGGCGCCAAGGTAGGCGATGCGGATCAACCTGGCAACTCGGGTCATGCGGGTCGGCGTCATGGTTCAGGCCTCCCTGCCGAACAGGCCGGCCGGTCGTAGCACCAGCACGATCACCATCACGACGAACACGACGATATTCGACGCCTCGGGGTAAAAAACGCGTGTAAACCCCTCAATCACGCCCAACCCGAGGCCACTGATGATGGACCCCAGAATCGAGCCCATCCCGCCAATCACCACCACGGCAAACACCACGATGATCAGGTTCGACCCCATCAGCGGGGTGACCTGGATGATGGGTGACGCCAGCACCCCGGCGAGCCCGGCCAGTGCAGCGCCGCCGCCAAAGGTCAGCATCACCATGAGCGGCACATTCACACCGAACGCCTGCACCAGTGGCGCGTTTTCGGTGCCGGCGCGCAGGTAGGCTCCAAGCCGCGTGCGCTCGATCAGGAACCAGGTGCCCAGGCAAACCACCAGCGACGCGAGCACGACCCAGGCGCGGTAATTGGGCAGGACCATGAAGCCGAGATTGGTGGCCCCCGCCAGTGCATCGGGAACCGGGTACGATTCGCCCGATACGCCATATTGATTGCGGAAAATACCTTCCATGACCTGTGCCAGGCCAAACGTCAGTAGCAGGCCGTACAGCGGGTCGAGTTTGTAGAGGTGCCGCAGGAAAAGCCGCTCGATCACGATGCCGAGTATTCCCACGGCCAGCGGTGCGAGCACCAGCGCAAACCAGTAGTTGACACCGAAAGAGTTGAGCAGGATCCAGCCGGCGTAGGCGCCCACCATGTAGAGCGCGCCGTGCGCGAAGTTGATGATGCCAAGCAGGCCGAAGATGACCGCCAGCCCCAAACTGAGCATGGCGTAAAACGCGCCATTGACCAACCCCAGCAGCAACTGGCCCAGGAAGGCTTGCAGGGGGATACCAAAAATTTCCATGAATGCCCGTCAAATGACCGTGAGCCTGGCAGCCCACGGACCATCACATCGATGGCCCGCGGGTCGAGGCGTTGACTTGCGTCTTACTTCTTGAGCAGCGAACACTTGGAGTCGGCCACGGTCGTGAAGGCCTGGTCTCCGGGCACTGTCGCGACCAGCTTGTAGTAGTCCCATGGGGTCGTGGACTCGCTGGGGGTCTTGACCTGGTACAGGTACATGTTGTGAATCATGCGACCGTCAGCGCGGATTTGGCCCTTGTTGTAGAAGTCGTCGATCTTCATGCCCTTGAGCGTGGCCATCACCTTGTCACCGTTCGTGGTGCCGGCCGCCTTGACTGCCTTGAGGTAGTTCATCGTGACCGAATAGTCCGCCGCCTGCAGGCTGGATGGCATGCGCTTGTATTTGTCAAAAAAGCGGTGGGCGAACTTGCGCGAAGCATCATCCTGGTTCCAGTACCAGCTGTCGGCCAGTTGCAGACCTGCCGTCGCGTTCAGGCCCAGACTGTGCACATCGTTGATGAACACCAGCAGGCCGGCGATCTTCATGGTCTTGCCGATGCCGAATTCCTTGGCCGCCTTCATGGCGTTGATGAAGTCGCCGCCCGCGTTGGCAAGGGCAAGAATCTGCGCCTTGGAGGACTGCGCCTGCAGCAGGAAGGACGAAAAGTCGGACGCGCCGAGTGGCGCCAGCACCGACCCCGCCACCGTGCCGCCGTTGGCCTTGATCACGGTCGTCGCGTCGGCTTGGAGCGACTTGCCGAAGGCGTAGTCAGCCGTCAGGAAGAACCAGTTCTTGTAACCCTGCTTGATCAGCGCCGAGCCCGCGACCTTGGCCAGCGCCACGGTGTCGTAGGCGTAGTGCACGGTATAGGGAGTGCAGTCTTCATTGGTCAGGCGCGCCGAGCCGGGACCAATGGCGAGGAAAGGGGTTTTCTTCTCGGCGGCCACCTTGGCCATGGCCAGGTTCACGCCCGAATTGGTGCCGCCGACGAGCATCGCCAGATGGTCCTTGTCAATCCACTCGCGGGCCGTGGAACTACCGATGTCCGGCTTGTTCTGGTGATCCGCCGACAGCACTTCAATGGGCTGCCCCAGCACCTTGCCACCGAAATCCTGCACGGCCCACTTGACCATTTCGACTCCCGCAGGACCGTCGATGTCGGCATAGATTCCCGACAGATCGGTGATGATGCCGATCTTGATCGGACCGCTCCCCTGGGCTTGCGCGGCCATGCTGCCGAATCCGATGGCCATCGCGGCGATGAGAGTTTTAAGTTTCATGGTTGACTCCTGGTTGACGTGAAAATAAAGGGTGACATTGAAATGACTCCACAGGGTGCCTAGACCCCAAGGTACTGCTGCAGCATCGCCGTGTTCTGCTTGAGTTCGGACTGTTTGAACTGGCGCACGATGCGCCCGTGTTCCATGATGTAGAAGCGGTCCGCCAGCGGCGCCGCGAAGCGAAAGTTCTGCTCGACCAGAACGATGGTGTAGCCCTTGGCCTTGAGGGCGAGGATCATCTCGGCAAGCTTTTGCACGATGACGGGCGCCAGCCCCTCCGAAATCTCGTCCAGCAGCAGCAGGCGCGCGCCAGTGCGCAGAATTCGCGCTACCGCCAGCATCTGCTGCTCGCCGCCGGACAGGCGCGTGCCCGGGCTGGCTGCACGTTCCTGCAGATTGGGGAACATCGCATAGATATCTTCCACACTCATGCCGCCAGGTGCCACCGCGGGCGGCAACATGAGGTTTTCCTGAGCGCTCAAGCTGGCAAATATGCCGCGCTCTTCCGGGCAGTAGCCGACCCCTAGCCGCGCAATGCGGTGCGGCGCCAGCTTGATCGTCTCGTGGCCGGCCACCTGGATGGAGCCGGTGCGTCTGCCGGCCAGTCCCACGATGGCACGCATCGTAGTGGTGCGCCCGGCGCCGTTGCGTCCGAGAAGTGTCACCACTTCGCCCTCGCTCACGCTGAGATCCACGCCGTGCAGGATGTGCGATTCGCCGTACCAGGCGTTCAGGCCTTCAATGCGCAGCAACTCGGTGGTCATGCGTGGGATCCCTGCAGCTCGGTGTCGGTGGTGCCCATGTAGGCCTCGATGACCAGTGGATTTTTCGACACCTCGGCGTAAGGGCCATCGGCAATGATGGAGCCGCGCTGCAGCACCGTGATGCGGTTGGCAATGGAGGCCACCACGTTCATGTTGTGTTCGACCATCAGGATGGTGCGGTTGGCGGATACCTTGCGAATCAGCTCCGTGACCCGATTCACGTCTTCATGGCCCATGCCCTGGGTCGGTTCGTCGAGCAGCATGAGCTCGGGCTCTAGCGCCAGCGTCGTCGCCAGTTCCAGGGCGCGCTTGCGCCCGTAAGGTAGCTCAACGGTCATGGTGTTTGCAAAGCCTTCGAGATCGACCTCGGCCAGCAACTGGTGCGCTCGCTCGTGCAGCGGGAACAGGGTCTTCTCGGCCTTCCAGAAATGAAACGATGTGCCCAGGTTGCGCTGCAATGCCGCGCGCACGTTCTCCAGCACCGTCATGTGGGGAAACACCGCCGAGATCTGAAACGACCGCACGATGCCGCGCCGCGCCGTTTGCGCGGGCTTCTCGGTTGTGATGTCAATGCCGTTGAAGACAATGCGGCCCGAGGTGGGATTGAGAAACTTGGTCAGCAGGTTGAAGAATGTGGTCTTGCCGGCACCGTTCGGGCCGATCAATGCGTGAATATGACCGCGCTGTACCTTGAGATCGACATCGCTGACAGCAATGAAACCCTTGAATTCCTTGCTCAACCCCTGTGTCTCAAGAATGAACTCTGCTGACAAATAATGCTCCGGCTGCTCTGCAATAAAAGGAAGGGCGCATACACCCGTGTGCGCACCGCCCTGGCAAGGCCCCCAATCCTAATGACCTGCGGTGCGCCGCGAAATAGGGTGAAACGCTTAGCGTGCCCTCATAGTCGCAGGGGCTGAGCATAACCTGTCATTTCGAGGTAGCCGCGTCCGACATGGCGGCCATTGTGGTCTGACAAATCGCTCAGGCCTTCCCAGTAAATGGCGCCGGTGGAAGCGCGGCTGTCGAGTTCCTGGTCGTCGAGGACAGCGTTGACCGTGTAGATCCCGGTCGGTGTAGTGATGCTCCATTGCACCGGGTAGGTGGTCCGGGTCGATGGACTCTTCCAGTGCCGCTGTGGGGTGAACGTGACTTCACTGTGCTGGAAAGTGCGCAACGCGCCGGCGGCGCAGCGAAACGAGCCACCGTCCCACATCGCCTGGCCGTCGCCGTCGCGTATGCGAAAGGCTGTGAGCGCGCTGCCATCATCCAGATTCATGCCGATCCAGTCCCAGCCGACGGCCCGCGGATCCAGCAGCTCGTCGCTCCATTCATGATCGAGCCAGGCCGCACCGTCGATGATGCGGAATGATTGCCCGGCCAGGCGCAGGGACCCGCGCACGGCCAGATGCGGCTCACTGTAGTAGTGGCTGACCTGCGAAGGCCGCGGCCCCTTGCGCGACAGGCCCTGGTCGCCTTGCAACAGCACGGGCTGCGTGGCGCTGAAATTCAGGCTCAGGCCGAAGCCGCTTGCGGCAAGGGCCGCGGTGTAGCGTCTATCCTCGTGCACGAGAGACCAGTCACGCAGATGGATCGCAGTGTCGCTCTCGCTGGCCGAGGCGAGGTCGAACCCCGCAACCCCCGACGAACGGGCGATGCGCTGGTCATGCACCAGCTTCCTGCCACGCACATCGGTCAGGGCAGCATGGGCAAAGATCAGTTGCCTGGCAGCGAACGCTGACTTCATGTCCTGGGTCGCTGCAACACGCGAGCGAAAGAAGGTGAGCTGGAAGCCGAACGCGCGCGCGCCTAATGCATCCACCGCGTTGGCATACCCCGTGACGTACCACCACTCGATCTGATAGGCGGGGTGACTGCCGAAGTCGCGCGGGAACGCCATGGGCGGGAGCGGGGCGTTCACCTGGGCTCGCGCGGACAGGCCAAAGAAGCCCATCGACCCCGTGACCAGCAGAGTGCGCCGCGACACTTGGCGGTGCAAATTGGCGCGGGAGTTCATGCCAGGTCCCTGCCGGAAGATCAAAGCAACAACGCGCCCAGGCACTGCTCCGCATCAGTGCAGTCGCCAATCGTGCGCTCGACCCATTGCGCATCGTGGTAGGTGGGCAGATAGCGCTCGCCGGAGTCGCACAGCAGCGACAGAATCGAGCCCTGCTGCCGTGTCGCCTGCATCTCGCAGGCCAGCGTCACCATGCCGACGAAATTGGTTCCGGTGGACGGACCCACCTTGCGCCCGAGAAGGCTGGAGAGTGATCGCATGGCGGCGATGGAGTCGGCGTCCGGCACCTCGATCATGCGATCCACCAGCGTTCGCACGAAGCTGGGTTCGACCCGGGGCCGGCCGATGCCTTCAATGCGCGATCCCGCCGAGGTCAGGCTGGTATCACCCGTGCGGTGATACGCGCTGAACACGGAGCCTGCGGGGTCGGCCACGCACAATTGGGTGGCACGTCGCTGATAGCGCACATAACGGCCGATCGTGGCGCTGGTGCCGCCGGTGCCGGCACCCACCACAATCCAGGTCGGTACCGGGTGGCGTTCGCGCGCCATCTGCGTGAACATGCTCTCGGCGATGTTGTTGTTGCCGCGCCAGTCGGTGGCCCGCTCGGCGTAGGTGAATTGGTCCATGTAGTGGCCACCAGTCTGCAGCGCCAGTGACCGTGCTTCGTCATAGACCTGGTTGGCGCTGTCCACCCAATGACAGCGTCCGTGCTGGAATTCAATTTGTGCAACCTTCTCGGGCGAGGTGCCGCGCGCCATGACCGCGATGAACGGCAGGCCCAGCAAACGTGCAAAGTAGGCCTCGCTCACGGCGGTAGAGCCGCTGGATGCTTCCACGATCGTCGAGCCCTCGCCAACCCAGCCATTGCACAGTGCGTACAAGAACAGCGAACGCGCCAGCCTGTGCTTGAGGCTGCCGGTGGGATGGGTGGATTCGTCCTTCAGGTAAAAATCTATGCCGCAGGCGTTGAACTTTGGCAGCGCGACGGGAATCAGGTGGGTGTCGGCGCTACGCTGGAAGTCTGCCTCGATGCGCTCGATGGCGCTGCTGAGCCAGGAGTCACATGCAGGGGCTGGAGTGTTCATATTCTTATTCTCGCAGCAAGCATGCCTGCGCCACCTCTTCCTACAATAGTCGCTTCCCAACAGAAAGCCTGAGGAGCCCACATGATTGTCGAACGCATCTGGACCGCCAACGCGTACCGCAACTTCAACTACCTTGTGGCTTGTCCCGAAACCGGCGAGGCGCTCGCGATCGACCCCCTCGATCATGAAAAGACGCTGGCCACCGCCAAGGTGCGCGGCTGGCAGATCACCCAGGTCCTCAATACCCACGAACACCACGACCACACGGGCGGCAACGCGGCCGTGCTCGCGGCCACTGGCGCGAAACTCATCGCGCACTACAAGACCGGTGGGCGCATCGCGGGTGTGGACCGCGGTGTGCAGGCCGGCGACATCATCAAGGTGGGCAAGACGGTCGAGCTTGAATGTCTGGACACACCCGGCCACACCATGTGCCACATCTGCCTGCGCTCGCACACGGACCAGCCTGCACTGTTCTCGGGCGATACGCTGTTCAACGCCGGCGCTGGCAATGTGCACAACGGCGGCGACGTAGGTGCGCTGTACGCGACCTTCGCGGAGCAATTGGCCCGCCTGCCTGACAACACGCAAATCTATCCGGGACACGATTACATCGAGAACAACCTGAAATTCACGCTGGCGCGCGAGCCCGACAATGCCGACGCCAAGGCGCTGCTGCCCGGCGTGACCGGCCACGATCCGGCGCGCTCGAAGGTAACCACGCTGGGCGAAGAGAAGCGCTTCAACACCTTTTTGCGCCTGGCCAGCCCCCGCCTGATCGCTACTCTGCGCGAGAGCTTCCCGGATCTGCCCGAGAAGCCGGACGCGAAAACGGTGTTCACCCGGCTGCGTGAATTGCGCAATACATGGTGAGCGGCGCTGGAGCGGCGCGCCCGTCATTGCCGACCTGACCCTCCCAGACACGCCGCAGGCCACATGGAAACCTCAACCGACGCAACGCCAACGAGCTTGCCCCCGGTGTCGCCGCCTTCGCGCCGGCTGGGCGATCTGCCTGGACCGGTTGGCGTGCCGGTGCTGGGCAACATGCTGCAGATCAAGCCGGCCAGCATGCACCGCCAGCTGGAGGCGTGGGCGCAGGCCTACGGCCGGCTGTTCCGCATACAGATGGGTCGACGAAAGCTGCTCGTCGTTGCCGACCACGAGCTCTTTGGAGCAATCCTGCGCGATCGCCCCGAACGCTTTCGGCGACCCCTGATGGGGGGTCGCATCAGCCGCGAAATGGGGTTCGACCAGGGACTTTTCTTTGCCAACGATGACGTCTGGCGGCGCCAGCGGCGCATGGTCATGGCAGGCCTGGACCCGGGACACATCAAGGCGTATTTTCCCTCTCTGCTCAAGGTGGCGTGCCGGCTGCAAACTCGCTGGCAGGCGGCAGCCAGCGCGGGTGCCAGCATTGATCTGCAGGCAGACCTGATGCGTTTCACGGTCGATGCCATTGCCGGTCTGGCGTTCGGCGCCGACGTCAACACCCTGTCGAGTGATGAGGACGTGATCCAGCAGCACCTGAACAAGATCTTCCCTGCGATGTCCCGGCGCATTTTCTCGCTGGTGCCCTATTGGCGCTATATCCGGCTGCCGGTCGACCGCGCGCTGGACCGCAGCGTCGCCGAGGTGCGGGCGGCCGTGCAGGGTTTTATTGCAGAGGCTCGTGCGCGCCTGCAGGCCGACCCAAAGCTGCGCGAGCATCCGCGCAACCTGCTCGAGGCGATGATCAATGCGGCTGATCAGGGTGATAGCGGGATGAACGATCAGGACGTGGCAGGCAATGTGGTCACGATGCTGCTGGCCGGTGAAGACACCACTGCGAACACGCTGGCCTGGATGATCTACCTGCTGCATCGCAACCCGACGGCCCTGCAGCGCGCCCGCGAGGAGGTGCGTCGCGTGGCTGGTGATCCGTCGCAATTTACCCCCGAGCGTATGGCCGTGCTGGAATACCTGGAGGCCTGTGCCTACGAGACCATGCGGCTCAAGCCGGTGGCGCCGCTGCTTGCCGTGCAGGCGGTTAAGGGCACCACCGTTGCGGATGTCCAGATCCCTGCCGATACGGTAGTGATCGGCCTGATGCGCTACGACAGCCTGCTGGAGCGTCATTTCCCCGATGCGGCAGCCTTCATGCCCGAGCGCTGGCTTGGCGACGGCGGGCCGGCCCAGGCTGCGAGTTTGGCCAAGCGCGTGTCGATGCCGTTCGGCGCCGGGCCGCGCGTCTGCCCGGGGCGCTACCTTGCGCTGCTGGAGATCAAGATGGCCGCGGCGACGCTGCTCTCGGGTTTCGAGATTGAACGCGTGGGTCCGGCAGCCGGCACCGACGTGCCCGAGCATATGGCCTTCAGCATGGGCCCACTGGGGCTGCGCATGCGGCTGCGCGTGCGCCTGCACGAGCGCACTTAGACGGGTCGAAGCTGGTCGGCCCGCGGCCGGCCAAAAAAGGGTTTGAATACGAGGGCTGCGGCGCCTAAACTGCAATTCACCGGGCCGTCTTGGGTGCGGCGTTGGCATGCCAGTGCTGGGGGCCATGGAAAGCCATGAAAGACGGCGCGCAAATTCTCAAGTCAAAGCCTGACCAGGCGGTCTACACCATCGCGTGCTCTACGTCCGTGTTTGACGCTGTCACGCTGATGACAGAAAAAAACATCGGCGCCCTTGTGGTGCTCGACGGCGAGGCGTTCGTCGGCGTCCTGAGCGAACGCGACTGCGCGCGCAAGTCGCTGCTCTCGGAGCGCTCACCCCGACAGACGGCGGTGCGCGACATCATGACTTCGCCGCTGCAGTATGTGCACCCGGGCTACACCAATGAGGAATGCATGGCGCTGATGACCGACAAGCGCCTGCGCCACCTGCCAGTCATGGAACATGGCCGGCTGATCGGCGTTGTCTCGATCGGCGATCTGGTGAAGGACATCATCTCCGAGCAAGGCTTCATCATCGAGCAGCTGGAGCATTACATTGCAGGTGTACGAGGCTGATCGCTGGGCGTTGGCAGCTTGCGCTCACCAATCCTCCTTCACCGCCAGTACCGCGTCACGACCTGCGGCGGCGCGCCCGGCCAGCCAGGCCGTGGCCGTGCCGGCCAGCACGACAGCAAGGCAAAGCGCCAGCAGGCGCAGCCACGGCACCTGCAGGTCCATGGTCCAGTGAAAGCTTTGCGGATTCACTACCCGCACCAACACCACCGATACGGCGAGCCCCAGCACCAGCCCGGCGATGGCACCGATCAGCGTCCACGCAGCGCCTTCGCCGGCTACCACCGCCAGAATTTGCCGGCGCGTCAATCCCAGATGCGCCAGCAAGCCGAACTCGCGGCGCCGCGCCAACACCTGCGCGCCGAAAGATGCCGCTACGCCAAACAGCCCGATCGCAATGGCCACGGCCTGCAGCCAGTAAGTGACGGCAAAGCTGCGGTCGAAAATCCGCAACGAACTGGCCCGAATTTCACCGGCCGAGGCGAAGTCGATCAGCGCGCCCGCGCCGGATTGCTGTTGCGCCACGTCGCGAATGGCCTGCTGCAGGCGTGCCGTGTCGGTGCCAGGCTGCAGCCAGAGCGCCAGATCGTTAACCCGGCGGTCACCGGTGAGCCGCTCGAAGTCGCCCCGATCGAGCGCAATGGCGCCAAACTGGCGGGCGTAGTCGCGCCATACGCCAGCTACGAAAAACGTAGCCGGTTGCATATGACCATCAAGGGCTACAGCCCTAAATGAGGCTGATAATGGGGTGAACACGGTGCCCGCGCGGGCACCGTACAGGTCCACCACCGCCTCACTCACGTAAATGGCAATGTCGCCCGGCGGCACCGGCACCGCTGGCGCCACCAGCGGCAGGTTGCGCGCCGCATCAGCCAGGTCGCGTGCGATCAAGGTCACGGCGGGCTCGCCGGACGCGAGTTGCAGGGAGCTGGTGCGCAGGGTGCTCGCGCGCTGCACGCCGGCAAGGCCGGTGACGGCCTGCACAAACCGGGGTGTGAGGTACACGGTGTCGCTGGCACGGCCGGCCGTGGCGCTGCGCACATACAGGTCGGCCGGCAGCACCACGTTCAGCCACTGCGTGACCGAACCGCGAAAGCTGCCGACCATCACCGTCAGCGCCACCGCCAGACTCAACGCCGCCACGACGCCACTGATGGCCACGGCGGCGCTCTCGCGTACGCGGCGCGCGCGCTCGACTGCCAGCAACGGCAGCAGATGGTGCGTGACCAGGGGAGCGAGCTGGTCGTAAAGCAATGCCACTAGCCAGGGCAGCGCGGTGATGCCGCCCACCAACAGCAGCGCGACGGACACGTAGGCCGCCAGTGGAATGCCAAATAGGGGAGGCGCCCAGGCCAGCGCTGTCCCTGCGGCGATCAAACAAATGCTGAGCCAATGCGTTCGGGCGCCATCGGGTGCCGCGCGCAGGCCCTTCAGGGTCTGCGCGGGCGGCAGCTTCTGGGCTGCGCGAGCGGGCCACCAGGCGCCGACCAGCGCGGCCAGTACGCCGAGCCCGCCGTAAGTCATTGCGGCCGCACCACTCCATTGAAGGGCGGGCGCCTCGCCCACAAAATAGCCTCCGCCCAGATCACCACCCAGCAGGCGCAATGCCAGCGCGGCCAGGCCCGTGCCGAGTGCCACGCCGGCGATGCTGCCCAGCAGACCGAGCACGCCGGCCTCGATCAGTACGAGCCGCAAGCGTTCGCGCCCCGTCAGCCCGAGCACGGCGAGCAGTGCGAGTTGCTGGGCGCGCTTGGCGACGCTGAGCGACAGCACCGAGTACACGAGGAACGCCCCGGTGAACAGCGCCACCAGTGCCAGCACCGTCAGGTTCACCCGGTAGGCGCGCGACAGGTTGTCCGTGCGCCGGCCGGCGTCGCCCGGCTCACTCGCGCTGATACTGGTGGGCAATTGCAGTGAGCGGATGAACGCCTCACGGTCCACCCCGGTGCGCAACCGCACATCGATGCGTGAGAGCTGGCCGAGCTTGCCGAACAGCTCCTGGGCCGCCGCAATGTCCATCACCGCTAGCGATGCGCCGCCGGCGCTGACCGAGCCAGCGACCCGAACCGTGTGCAGGGCCAGTCCGCTTTGCAATTGCAGCGACGCTGGAACCATGCCGATGCCGGTTTCCAATGCCCGGCGTGCCGCTGGATTCAGAAACACCGTGGCCGGCGCCAGTATCGACAACCGATCCGCGCTGGCCTGCGGCACCGGTAGCAAGGCCGGTGCCACCGCCGCCACCACGAGCGCGTCGATACCCACCACGCGCAGTGGCACGCGCTTACCGTCGGCTGCTATGGCATAGGTTTCCAGTTCCAGCACGGGGCTGGCCAAATTCACCTGCGGGTCGTGGTGTGCCACGCGTGCAAACAGCGCGTCGTCAAAGGTGCCCTGGGCCGCGTGCAGCGCCAGGTCGGGCTGGCCGTCGACCGAGCGCACCGCGCTGGAAAACTCACTGAGCGCCGAGGCGTTGATAAGTTGCACCGAGAACGCCAGTGCCACGCCCAGCATCACCGCCGCCACGGCCGCGGCGTTGCGCCACGGGTGGTGGCGCAGCTCTTGCCAGGAGAAGGTGGAAAGTAGCGCGCGCATGGTCAGGCATTGTGCCGTCCCGGTCAGCCTGCGACCCGTCTTACACTGACCCAACTCTCAGGAAAGGTTGATTGATGGCACTTGGATGGCTCACGGCCCTGAAGGCGATCCCTTGGACCGATGTGATCAGTACCGCTCCCGTGGTGGTGGACGGCGCGAAAAAGCTGTGGCACTCCGTCGGCAAGAACCCGGCGCCGGCGGCGTTGACTCCGGTGCTGCCGTCCTCTTCGGCCGCCAGCGCCCCCAGCATGGCCGCGCTGCAGGCCCGCATTACCACACTGGAGGCCGAGGCGGCCGATTTGCACGGGCAGATGGTCAGCTCGTCCGAACTTATCAAGGCGCTGGCTGAACAGAACACCCAACTCATCCGTCGAATCGAAACCAGCCGGGTGCGTTTGCTCTGGGTAGCGGTTGCTACCGCAGGCACGGCCATCGTCGCCATTGTGGCCATGGTGCTGGCAACGGTGCGATAACCCGAAACAACAACCCCGAAGGATCGAAAATGGCTGGCCCCACTACACAATTCTGGCAAGAGCGCTTTGAGAACAATCAAACCGGCTGGGATCGTGGCGCTCCCAATCCCCAATTGCTGGCCTGGCTTGACAGTGGTGCTCTGGAACCATGCCGCATTGCGGTGCCGGGTTGCGGCAGTGGCTGGGAGGTGGCTGAACTCGCGCGGCGCGGTTTTGACGTCACCGGACTCGACTACACGCCGGCCGCCGTCGCCCGAACGCAGGCACTGCTGGACGCCCAGGGTCTCAGCGCGCAAGTCATTCAGGCCGACGTATTGAGCTACCACAGTGCAACAGCGTTTGATGCCATCTACGAGCAAACCTGCCTGTGCGCGATCCACCCGGACCACTGGCAAAAATATGCCGGCCAATTGCACCAATGGCTGCGTCCCGGAGCGAGCCTGTGGGCGCTGTTAATGCAGGTGATTCGTCCTGGCGCCACCGAAGAAGGCTTGATCCAGGGGCCGCCGTACCACTGCGATATCAATGCGGTGCGGGCCCTGTTCACGCAACCGGTCTGGGTGTGGCCCAAGCCACCCTATACCAAGGTGCCGCACCCGCACCTGGTGCATGAACTGGCGCTGCGCCTCACTCGTACGTGACGGCCGTCACTGCGAACCAACGTAACCGGGGGCGGAGGCATGCCGCATGAATCCAGGTTGACGCGCGAGTTGCGCATTCTGTTGCACGCGCAGCGCACGGCAGCACTTGGAACCACGGCCGATGACGGCGCCGCTTTTGTTTCCATGGTGCCGTTCGCGCTGGAGCCAGAGTCGGGCTGCCTGGTAATTCATGTCAGTGGTCTGGCGGCCCACACGCGCTACCTCAAGGACAGGTCGCGAGTGTCTCTGCTGGTGATGCAGCCAGAAGTGGCGGGCCAACCGGTCCATGCGTTACCGCGGGTCACCCTCGAGGGCGAAGCGAGCGCGCTGTTGTCCGGCAGCCGCGAAGCGCAGGTGTGCCGCGCTGCCTATCTGGCCCGTTTCCCCGAGGCCGAATTCATGACGCAGCTGGGTGACTTCCGGTTCGTGGCGATCGAGGTCACGGGAGCGCGCCACGTTGCGGGGTTTGGTGCGGCACGCGACGTGGAGCGCGAGGAGGTCGTGCGGGCGATGGGTGCGGTAAGTCCGGATTAGACCTCGGCACCTGGAACAAACTGCGGATGGCAGGTTAGTCGCGAGGTCATCGGGGCGTATGTTCAAAGACTACTGCACGCCGAATCTTCCGCATTGGATGCAATCGAAAGGCGCTTTCCCCACTGGTTGGGGATGAACGGGTGGTCTTTGCAAACTTACGGCTGTAAGGTGGGGGCATTGGTTGATGGGTAGCTTTGGACCCTTTGCGGTCACTCGATTGTTACCCAACAATGGCAAGTACGCTGCCAAAGCGGGCACCCAGCTTTGCATGCTGAAGTCACACAACTGACGAACTGCGGACCTTCACATAACTATCATTTAGGAATCTCAGCGCCCGCTGCCGTCGTTCATAGGGCCGGCCATAGTCGCTTACTTCAAAGTTTTGCATCGCCATTCCCGATGGTGTGCTCAGCAACGTGGGGCGCCGACCTAGAGTGGGAAGCTTGAGAACTGGACGCCTAAAACCATCTGCGCCCACTTCCGCCGTCGCGCATAGACTTGCGGGCATCTTGGATCGGTTCCACCCATGATGCAGTTTTGTTCGAGAGCCTGCGTCGACTGCACCATATCCTCGTTGATCGCCGCCACTCCAAGGAATCCACGACCATTTGTCGCCAATGCTTCAAACAGGTAGGCGCGAGGCTGCGGAAAGCCGCCTGCAGATAGGCTGATCAACGCCGCTCGACGCCACACCAGCAAGGAGCCACGTTGAACCGGGCGCAAGTTGCTCCACGCCGAGTCGTTCTGAATCACAGTGTCCGGTCGATCCAGGCCTGCTAAATCCCGTTCAAACCTCACTGCGTTTGCTTGTGCTTGCACTTCATTGGCTACGGGACTGACCCGCATCTTGATACTTAAGGCTGGTTCATCCGGCCGGGCCACGAGGAAAGTCTGATCTGTGGTGACCGATACACCTGCCGGCAAGGCAACCGACGCCCCAGTGGCGTCGTTCTGGTAAATGTCGTAGTTGAATTTCGCGGGATTGAACATTGCAAAGAACTGAGTGAGCTGAGCTAAACCCAGGCCGTCGTCGACGCTTGCACTCAACTGCGAGTAACTGCGTGTGCGCAGCTTTGTCAGACCGTTGGTCCGAGAACCCACCGCTTGGCCGACGCTTGCTTGCAGGTCCGCGCTAAACAGTTGGCTAAGCTTGTTCGCATTGGGCGTGCGCTGAACTTTGGAGGTCAAAAGGTTCTCGAGTTGAGCTGCCGGGATGCCCCAACAAATGCCGACGGCGCCCTCCTCGAGGCCGCCGTCGCCAATGCCACAGACGCGGCCTTGCGTATCCAGCAGCGGTGCGCCTGACAGACCAGGCACCAAGTTGCCTTCGAGATTGAGTATTTCTAAGTTCGGATCGGGATACTCCTTGATTTGCGCAAGTACCTTGGGGGGCAACATGCTGCGCAGATTCTTGCCACCAAATCGCAGCCTCACATTGGTGCTGCTCTGTCCCGCGATATTGAGGGGGAAGCCCAGCGCACTCATGACCTGATCGACTGATGGGCCCTGACGTGCCAATTCAAGCGGCTTGCGGGATTGCGCGCGTTGAAGTCGAAGCAAAACCAGGTCAGCGCCTTGCAGCACACGCTCGACTGTCGCCTGTTGGGTGTCCACGATGCGTGCTTGGGAATCCACAAAATTGACGACAATCCGGCTACTGTTGTCGATCACATGCAGGGCAGTCACCACATGCTGGGTGTCGGGCCACAGAAAGCCGGTTGCAACGACGCGATCTGCCTCAACCTTCACCACGGAGTCGAGCGCTTGACTGAGGACATGGCTGGGAGCCTGTGCGCCGACTGACCAGGGCAAGCCGGCGGCCACCACGGACGCGGCGGCCCGAGCCCCCGCTCCAAGCAGCATCATGCGCCGTTGCATGAGGCCTCCACCACCACCCCAAGTGCCTTCATGCGCGCATCCGCGTCTGAAAGTTGAGACAGGCCGTGCGCGATTCGAGCTAAAGCGAGCTCATCAAGCGCTTCATACGCGCGAGCCGCTGCGTCCACATTCGCGTAGCGGTCGACGGACAGTTGCGCGCAGCGCGTGGTTCGATCGCCGAACAAGATAGTCCTATTTTTCAACACTGGCGATGTCGTCGCTACCGCGCCCCCTTCTGCCCCCAACCCTTCACTACGCGCCACAAGAACTCGTGCCTCTTCGGGTGAGAATCCAATAGATTTCCACTGCTCCAGTCTCTCGCTCAAGGTGGGCTTTTTCGGTGAGAGCGCATCATGGGTTCGCAGCCAGATCCCACACAGGATCCCCACCACGCATGCTAGGCCCAAGGCGCCTGCACGCAAGTCGATGGTGGTGCGTCGCTCGTCGCCCTCGGGCGACTTCGACGGCAGCTGCGGCAGGACAATCGACCCCAGTAAGGCTGCGATTGCGCCCACCACGACCGCAACGACGGGGGCACTTGACAGGCCGAGTAGCAACCCCAGCATCAAGCCCAAGCCCGTACCCGAGAACAGCTGCGCTGGCGATCTCCTCATCTTGAATCTCCTAAGGTGTGTTGACCCCGAGCGCATGGTGCCATGAAATCCTCGCTCTGAATAGCTTGCAGCGAGAGTCTCCGCACCCGAATGGCCGCAGTATGGTCCGACTCTAATGCTCGTCTCCGAGCTGTCGAAATGTCTGCTTAGGGCCCTTTAGGTAAATTTGTGGCGTCAGGTTGGGTGACAGCTCGCTGTCATGACCTCACTATGGCGGCGGTAACGTTTAGATCGCTTGCTGGCCGTATGCAGCCATACAGATATCAACCGTAACTGGCCGCTTCCTCCACGACCCGGCCCACTGCGGTAAGGCACGCCGTTATTCACGGCCATGTTGCCTCTACCCCTTGTTCGGATTGATCAGATACTTGGTTCCTGTCGCGCGCTGACCATAGATGGCGATGAATTGCAGCTGCAGCGCCTCCACCAGCGAAATCTCCTTCGAGTAGTTGCTGGCAAAGGTGGTCTTGAGTTCCGCTGCGACGCGTTGCTTGAGGGTCTGCGCGGCCGCGGCGCCGATACGCTGCAGGAATGGGAACAGCAGCCAGCCGCCCATGCCCCAGGCCATGCCGAAGTTCCGGTTGAATTCCGTTGGGCTGGTGTCGAGGCCACCGTAGAGGTAAACCTGTTTGTGGGTGGTGGAGCCGTAGCGGCTGTATTCCTTGGCGGTGCGGTTTAGCGCGGCCTCCATGCAGCCGAGGATGTGCCCGCCCAGCTTGCCGCCGCCCGTGGCATCGAAGGCAATGGTGGCGCCGGTGTCCACCAGCGCCTGCGTGAGGTCTTCCATGAACGTGGGTGACGAGGTGTCGCAGACATGCCGGGCGCCGATGCCCCGCAGCAGTGCGGCCTGCTCCGGCTTGCGCACGATGTTCACCAGGCCGATCTGGTCCTTGATACAGATCCGGTTGAGCATCTGGCCGAGATTGGATGCCGCCGCCGTATGCACCAAGGCCTTGTGGCGCTCAAGCCGCATGGTCTCCACCATGCCGAGCGAGGTCAGCGGGTTGACGAAGCACGACGCGCCCTCGGCCGGCGTGGTGCCCTGCGGCAGCACCAGGCATTGCTCGACGTTAATGCAGCGGTACTGCGCATACATCGCCCCGCCCAGCACGGCTACCGTCTTGCCCAGCAATGCCTGTGCCGCGCTGGACGCGCCGGCAGCCACGACCACGCCGGCACCTTCGTTGCCCACCGGCAAGGACTGGCCCAGACGTGCGGCCATGCCTTTCATCAGCTGCTGCGGAATCCGGGCTGTCACGACGGGGCTGCCCGGCGTTCCGGACACCTTGGCTGTACTGATGTCGGCGGCGCCAAAGAGCAGCCCGATATCAGACGGATTGATGGGCGTGGCTTCCATGCGAATCACCACTTCATCCGGCGCGGGGTCGGGGGTCGCAATGCTGAGCAGCGATATTTCCAGTTCACCACTGGGTTTCACGAGAGAGCGAAGTTGCAGTCCGGTGCGTGAGGAAGGGGTGGTCATGATGTGGTCCTTGGGATGCGGTCGTTGGATTGCAATTGATTCTGGCACAGGGGTTGTCACGGAATCGGCGCTCTCTACAATGACCACGCGTTCCCGCCATGAAAGAGAAGAGGGCCGTCCCATCGAACATCCCGCCGTCGCCTCGCCCGCGGTCCTGCAAGTCACAGGTCTCAATTTCCGTTACCCGGAGCGCGCGTTGTTCGTCGATTGGTCGGCCTGCATCCCGCCCGGGATCACGCTGGTGCGCGGTGGCGAAAGCAGCGGCAAGACCACGCTGCTGCGCTTGCTGGCGGGGGAGCTGCCAGTCCAGGCCGGAGAACTCCAGATTGGCGACGTGCGCCTGGGCAAACAGGCGCCCGCGTACCGCCAGCAGGTGTTTCGGGCCGATCCGCGATCGAATGACTTTGACCGGATCACCCCGGTCGATTACTTCAAGACACTGCACCGCCGGTATCCGGGGTTTGACGATCACGTGGTGGATGAGCTGATCGAGGGTCTGTCTCTGGCACCACACCGGGACAAGCCGCTTTACATGCTGTCCACCGGATCGAAACGCAAGGTCTGGCTGACTGCGGCGTTCGCATCCGGCGCCACTGTCACGCTGCTGGACGAGCCGTTTGCCGCGCTCGACAAGACCTCGATCGACTTCGTGAAGAAGCTGCTGCAAGGCGCGGCCAGCGACCCCGCGCGCGCCTGGGTGATGGCGGACTACGAAGCGCCCGTGGACGTGCCCCTGCGGGCGATCATCGACCTCTAGCGGCGAGCCGACGCTGCACGCCTATCATGGCTGCAATGACAACAAGCCGGTCCCCGCTGACAGCGCTCGAGATCACCCTGATCGGCTTCGCTGCACTGGCGTCGGCCATGGGCGTCGGCCGCTTCGCCTTCACACCGATGTTGCCGCTGATGCAGGCGCATGCCGGCATGACGTTGCGCGAGGGCGCCTGGCTTGCGGGGGGCAACTACGTCGGCTATCTGGTGGGTGCCGTACTGTGCAGCATCGCCGTGCCGGCAACACGTCATGCGGTGCGCTTCGGGCTGGCGGCGGTAGCACTGTCGACCTTGGGCATGGGCGCGACGGACAACTATGGCGCGTGGCTGGCCCTGCGCTTCGCGGCGGGCGTGGCCAGCGCCTACGTTCTGGTGGGTGTGTCGGCTTGGGCCTTGCCCGCGCTCGCCGGCCATGACCGTTCGGCGTGGTCAGGGTGGCTGTTCGCGGGCGTTGGCGTGGGCATCAGCGTGGCCGGCCTGCTGGTTCTGCTGGCCGGCGCACGCGGTTATCCACCGGCCACCTCCTGGCTGGCGCTGGGGCTGGCCAGCACAGCGGTCGCGGCCATTGCCTGGGTGCCGATGCGCACAGCCGGCGCGGTCGCGGCCTCGGGCACCCAGCAGGCCGGCCGCTTGGGGGCGGACGGCTGGCGGCTCGTGCTTTGCTACGGCACCTTCGGGTTTGGCTACATCATCCCGGCTACGTTCCTGCCCGCCATGGCGCGTGATGTGATCGCCGATCCAGGGATCTTCGGCTGGATCTGGCCCGTGTTCGGGGCGACCGCAGCATTATCGACCGTGGCCGTCGCCCAAGGTTCCGGACGGATGAAAGCGCGCAGGGTCTGGGCGCTCGGTCAGCTCGTGATGGCGGCGGGCGTGCTCGCTCCGGTGCTCCGGCCCGGTATAGCGGCGCTGCTGGTGGCGGCGGTATGCGTCGGCGGCACGTTCGTGGCGATGACGGTGGCCGGATTGCAGGAGGCCCGGCGCATCGCCGGCGTCCACGCACCGAGACTGATGGCCGCGATGACCGCTGCGTTCGCGCTGGGCCAACTGGCCGGCCCCATCTTTGTCGCGCTGGCCGCGGCCGGTGGCACACGTCATGTGACCGGGCCCAGCCTGCTCGCGGTGGCGATGTTGCTGGCGGGGGCCTGGTCGCTGTGGCGCTCGCCGGGTTGATCTGCATCAAGTCCGGTGCTGGATGGCCCGATCGGCGCGGCCGCCTGCCGCGAAGCCAATGACCGTGCCTGAACGAACGGATGCCGGCGCGGGCAGCTTTTCCTAGCGCGGCTGCACCAGCAGCGCGCGCCCGGCGCCTTGGCCGCACCAGGCCAGCAGCAACCCGAGTCCGATGAACAGCCCGGCCGAGGCGGCAAAAGAGCCCGTCCAGTCGCGTAGCAGTCCGACAAACAAGGGTCCGGTGATAGAGATCAGGTAGCCCATGCCCTGCGCCATGCCCGACAGCTGCGCGGCGGCGTGCGCATCGGGAGCGCGCAGCACGATCAGCGTGAGCGCGAGCGAAAAGGCGCCACCCAGGCCGCAGCCCAGGAGCAGCGCCCAGATCCACACACCGGCGAGGGGCGCGAACAGGAAGGCCAGCATGGGCAGCACCAGCAACGTCCCGACACCCGCCGCCAGGGCGCGCTGGTTGCGCAGGCGCACGGCGAGAGCGGGCATGAGCATGCAGGTCGCCACCTGGATCAACAGCGAGGCCGAGACGACGTAGCCGGCGTGGGCACCGTCGAGCCCGCGCTCGCGCAGGATCGGCGCGAGCCAGCCCATCACGCCATACGCCAGCGCCGACTGCAATCCCATGAAACCGGTGACCTGCCAGGCCAGGCGGTCGTGCCAGAGCTTGCCCGGAACGCGGACGGCGTGGCGTGGCACGGATTGCGCGGCCCAGGCCTGGGGCGCCCACAGCAGCACCACGGCCGCGGCCGGCAGTGCCCAGATCGCGAGCGCAAGTTCCCAGGAGTCCCCGGTCAGCCGACGCTCGATCGGCACGGTCAACGCGGCGGCGGCTGCCGCGCCTGCACAGATCCCCAGCGTGTACAGGCCGGTCATGAGCGCTGTGTACCGCGCGAAGTCGCGTTTGACCAGACCCGGCAGCAACACGTTGCCGATTGCGATGCCGGCGCCGGCCATGGCCGAGGCGACAAACAGCATGGCCGTGTTGCCGGTGCCGCGCAGCAGCGTGCCCGCGGCCAGCAGTACCAGCGAGGCCAGCAGGGTGCGTTCGGCACCGAAGCGGCGTGCCAGCGCGGGTGCGGGCAGTGCGAAGACCCCCAGGCACAGCACCGGCAGCGTAGTCAGCAAGCTGGCGGCAGCCGGCGACAGGCCCGCGGCCATGATCTCGGGCAGCAGCACCGACAGGCTGGTAAACACCGGACGCAGGTTGAATGCAATCAGCACCAGACTGGCCGCCAGCAAAAACTGTCGGCCGCGGCTCGCCACGGGCGCCGTGGCTGGCCCGGGCAGGCCGTCGATTTCGGCGTCGATCAGCGGGTTTTCGGCGTCGTGCGCCAGTGGGGCAGTCGAGGAATGCATGAGGCGTTTCAAAAGAGCCAGGCTGGGAGTCTGCGCCGCGCAAGCCTGCGTTGACCCGATTGACCAATCCAGTTTGGCGAGGGGGATGCCCAAACCTTAACACTCACCCCGTTGGCGCCAAATTCGGATCGCGTTGCGCTTCGAGGGCATCACACCGTCAAACCCCGGCCTTGCCGCTCAAGTATTGACCGCGGCGGACGGCGCCCGTTCTCTGGGAACTATGAATTAAATAGCAAACTGCGAAGGCGAGATATAGGCTAAGACGCCTTTTGCCTAGATTTCTTTTTGACCGCCGCATTGGCCTCGGGTGCGGCAGGGTCAAGCCCGAGCGTGGCCTCCTGCAATACGGCGTCGACCAGCATGAGCGGGTCGTCGAATGCCGGCGTGACCTTCAGGATGCCTTGCAGCCGCCGGTCGATCAGAAGGCTTGCCAGGCCGTGCACATAGGCCCAGGCCGAGGTAATGCGTATTGCATCGAATCTGGTCAACGCAACCTGCGAGGGCGCGGGTACTTCGGCCTTGCCGCCGATTGTGGGCGCCATGACCCGCATCGCTGCGCCGGCGGCTTCGGCCAGTGCGGGGCGACGCATGTCGATGATCTCGTTGCGGAACATCAGGCTGAACAGCGCGGGGTTCCGGTGCGCGAAGTGCACGTAGGCGTAGCCGATGGCATTGCGCCTGCCGTGCGCATCGGATGGGTCCAGCGGGGCCATCGCCGCCAGCATGGCATCGTGCAGCCGACCGAACCCGACGGCCGCGAGCTCGCTCAATAACCCGGTGGTGTCGCCGAAATGGTACTTGGGTGCCGTGTGCGACACACCGGCCTCGCGCGCGATCACGCGCAGACCCAGGCCGGCCAGGCCGTCGCGCACCAGCACCGCCTCGGCGGCGGCGAGCAGCGCCTGCGGCAGCGCACCGTGGTGATAGGGCTTGGGTACGACGGCCTTTTTCGCGGCGGCGCGGCGCGGCACCTTGGCGGCGGGCGCGGACTTGGGAGGGTGCAGACGTGCGGTCGTCATGAAAGGTGGCAAAGTGCAACGAAATCTTAACATTGGAAAAATTACTTGACAGGACAGTGTCTTTATCCGATATTTCCAGTGGAAAGATTAAATGCCACCAGGAATCACCAATGAACGAAACCGTTCCCCTGCACTCTGCGCCGCCGCCGAACATGGCACCCTTTGGCTTCGAGACCGAGGTCGCCTCTCTACCCTTGCGCGGCCGCCTGCCCGACGGTTTGCGCGGTACGCTGGTGCGCAATGGCCCCAATCCGCGTGTGCCCGATCCCAGGGAACACTGGTTTCTTGGCGACGGCATGCTGCACGCGTTCACGATCGGCGACGGCCAGGTGAACTATCGCAACCGCTGGGTGCGTACCGCACGCTGGGAGGCCGCCGATGCGGCTGCCCACAACTCCCCCAACGGCGCGCACAACGGGCCATCCGAAGATGCACCAGACATTGAGAGCAACGGCTCGGCCAACACCAACGTGATCCGCCACGCCGGCCGCGTGCTGGCGCTCGAAGAGGCCCATCTGCCGATCGTCATGGATCTGCCCACGCTAGGGACGCTCGGCAGCACCGACTTCGGCGGTGGCCTGCATGACCGGTTCACGGCTCACCCCAAGACCGACCCTGCCACCGGCGAGCTGCTGTTCTTCGGCTATGGCTCGCCGGAATCGCTTTCGAGCGGCATGAACTTCGGCGCCATCTCGAAAGACGGGCGCGTGACACGCTACGAGCGCTTTGAGGCGCCGTACCCAAGCATGGTGCATGACTTTGCCGTGAGCGCCGGCCATGTGTTGTTTCCCGTCATGCCGCTCACTGCCAGTCGCGAGCGCGCCGAGGCGGGCCGTCCGCCCTTTGCCTGGGAGCCGCACTACGGCACGCGAGTCGGTATCATGCCGCGCGACGGCAGCACGGCCGATCTGGTCTGGTGGAGCGGGCCGCCCTGCTACGTATTTCACGTGATGAACGCCTGGGACGCCGACGGCAGTGTGTTCGCCGACGTGATGCAGTTTGACACTCCGCCGCTATTTCCTATGCCCGACGGTTCCCGCATCAGCGACGTGCCTTCCACCGGCCGGCTGGTGCGCTGGCAGTTCGACCTGTCTGATCCGAAGCGAGAGATGCGGCAGACGGTGCTGGAAGAAACGCCGGGCGAGTTCCCGCGCATCGATGATCGCCGCGCCGGTTTGCCGTATCGCCACGGCTGGTTTGCGGGCCACGCCATGGGTGTCGACGGCGAGCCGCATCTGTACGGTAGCGTAGTGCATATCGACCATGCCGAATCGAAGCGAGATATTCATACCTTCGACGCACCGGACCGAGTGTCCGAGCCGGTGTTCGTGCCGCGCGCGCCGGACGCACCGGAGGGCGACGGCTGGCTGCTCGCTACCGTATGGCGTGGCGCCACGAACCGCAGCGACCTGGTGATTTTCGATGCACGCCGCGTGGCGGCGGGGCCCATCTGCGTGGCCTCGTTGCCGCACCGGGTGCCCGATGGTTTTCATGGCAACTGGTTTGCAGCCGACCTCGCTGCTCAACGAGAGAACGCATGAGCACACTGCTGGGATTTGCGCCCTTCATCGTCTTCGCATTGTTCGACAGCCGGCTTGGCGTGGTGCCAGCGCTGGGCGCCGCCGCTGTGTTGTCCGCCATCGTTCTTGTGTGGGGCCGGCTTGAGCACAAGCGCAGCGTCAAACTGCTGGAGATCGGCACGCTGTTGCTGTTTGGTGGACTGGCGCTATACGCGATCGCCACTCACACCGACTGGTCCCTGGTGGCCGTGCGCCTGCGCGTCGATGCCGGCCTGCTGATCGTCGTGCTGGTCTCGATGGCCGTGCGCCAACCCTTCACGCTGCAGTACGCCAAAGAACAGGTGCCGCCGGAAGTGTGGGCGCTCCCGTCTTTCATGAAGATCAACAACTTGCTGACGGCCGTCTGGGCGCTGGCCTTTGGTCTGATGGTGCTGTCGGATCTGGCGATGGTCTACCTGCCCACCGTCCCGCTGTGGGTGGGCGTTGCGGTGACGGTGGTGGCCATCGCCGGCGCCATCTGGTTCACCGCGTGGTATCCGAAGCGGGTGCGTGCGCGCCTGCGCACGCAATCCTGAGACGGGCTGCGACACGCTGGAGCTGAGCGGCTCGCCTGGAGTCAACGCGAAACACGTCTCAGGCCGTGATACCCGTGCTGCTCAGATGCAGCACGCGGTCGGCGCGCGCCGCGGCGGCGACTGAATGGGTCACCAGCACCATCGCGCTGCGGTGCTCGCGGGCTTGTGAGATCAGCGCATCCATTACCCTGGCGGCCGTCGCTGGATCCAGATTACCGGTGGGCTCGTCGGCCAGCAGCAGTGTGGGGCGGTGAATCAGCGCGCGGGCGATCGCCACACGCTGTAGTTGCCCGCCGCTGAGTTGCTGGGGCAGCCGCGCGCCCAGGCCTTGCAGGCCGACGGCGTCCAGCATGGCCTGTACGCGCGCGTCGTCCTGCTGGCCCAGCAGCATCAGGGGCAGCGCGACGTTCTGTGCCACATCCAGATGCGGCAGCACGTGAAACGCCTGGAACACGAAGCCCACCTTGCGCCGGCGCAACAGCGCGCGCTGGTCGGTGCTCAAGCCGCCGAGGTCCACGCCATCGAGTTGCACCGAGCCGGCGTCCCAGGTGTCCAACCCCGCCATGCAGTTCAGTAGCGTGGACTTGCCAACGCCCGACTCGCCGACGATGGCGACGAATTCGCCGGACGCGATTTCGAGCGAGACGTTATCGAACACAACCAGCTCGCCATAGTGCTTGCTCAGGTCGCGGATGACCAGACTCATGCGCGAGACTCCTGGAACGCCTGCACCAGCGCCAGCACCTGCTGCACGGCGGTCGGGTCGTCGCACGCCACGACGCGGCGCGCCGGCATGGAGCGCAGCCAGGTGAGCTGGCGCTTGGCAAGTTGGCGCGTGGCGAAGATGCCTTTGTCGCGCAGCGCACTTATCGGGGCGGAGCCGGCCGGTCCGCGCATCGCAAGCCATTCCCACGCCTGACGGTAGCCCACGCAGCGCATCGAGGGCAACTCGACCGACAAGTCGCCGCGCGCGCGCAGGGCCCTCACTTCGTCCAAAAAGCCCGCCGCCAGCATCGCGTCGAAGCGAGCCGCAATGCGCTCGTGCAGCCAGGCGCGGTCTTGTGGCTCCATGGAAATAAAGGCTGTAGCCCTTGTGGTTTCTTCGCTGTCAGCTATAGTTTTAATAGTGTGAAAGGAGGATATCGGCTGGCCGGAGACGCGGTACACCTCAAGCGCGCGCTGGATGCGCTGCGAGTCGTTCGGCGCCAGGCGCTTTGCTGTGACCGGGTCCACGTGCGCCAGCGCAGCATGCAGGGCAGGCCAGCCCGATACCGCCGCCTCGGCCTCCAGCGCGGCGCGGATCGCAGGATCGGTCGCGGGCATGGCATCCAGGCCTTGGCGCAACGCCTTGAAGTACAGCATGGTGCCGCCCACCAGCAGCGGCAACTTGCCGCGCGCGTTGATGTCGTTAATCAGCTGGCGCGCATCGACCACGAACTCGGCCGCGCTGTAGGGCCGCGTCGGGTCGCGAATATCGATCAGATGGTGCGGCACGGCCGCCAGCTCTTGCGCCCCGGGCTTGGCCGTGCCGATGTCCATGCCGCGATACACCAGCGCCGAATCGACGCTGATGATCTCGATCGCATGCGCGCGCGCGATCGCCATGGAGACCGCCGTTTTGCCAGCCGCCGTGGGACCGGCCAGAACGACGTAGCGCAGCGGCGCGGCGTTTGCACCAGGCGAGGTCACCATGCTTTTGTGCTGTGGCGCCGCAGGGCCGAAGCAATCGAGACAGGCGAAGACGGAGACATGCAACTGAGCGTATCAGATCACCTGGCTGCGACGGCCGTACGAGTGCGCCGTGCCGGCGCGTCAGGCAAGACGGCGCGCGATGTCAAAATAGCCACTCCGCTGCTTCCATGCGGCGACGCAGGACAACACACTCATGAGCACCGCAGGCAACTGGTTTTTCTGGGCCGCCCTGTCGGCATTTTTTGCCGCACTGACGGCGATCTTCGCCAAGATCGGCCTGCAGGGCGTGGACTCGGACTTCGCCACGCTGATCCGCACGGCCGTGATCATCGTAGTGCTGACGGCTTTCGTTTTCGCCACCGGCAAGTGGAGCAACCCTTGGGCGTTGCAGGGCAGGACGTGGCTGTTCCTCACGTTGTCGGGGTTGGCCACGGGCGCCTCGTGGGTCTGCTACTTTCGCGCGCTCAAGATCGGCGATGCCTCCAGGGTTGCGCCGGTGGACAAGTTCAGCCTGGTGCTGGTGGCGATTTTCGCCTACATCTTTCTGGGTGAGCGGCCCGGCGCGCGCGAATGGCTGGGCATCCTGATGGTGGGCGCGGGCGTCGTCGTGCTGGGGCTCAAAAAGTAGGACAGGTCCCGCTCAGATCACGCCCTGCGCCAGCATCGCGTCGGCCACTTTTACGAAGCCTGCGACGTTGGCGCCATCCACATAGCTGACCGTGCCGTCGGCACGCCGGCCGTGCTGCAGGCAGGCTTCATGGATGCTGGTCATGATGCTGTGCAGGCGCGCGTCCACCTCGTCGCGCGGCCAGGTCAGGCGCATGGCGTTCTGGCTCATTTCCAGGCCGGAGGTGGCGACGCCGCCGGCGTTGCTGGCCTTGCCGGGCGCGTACAGCACGCCGTGTCCCTCGAACGCCTTCACGGCCTCGATGGTGCAGGACATGTTGGCACCTTCGGCCACGCAAATCACACCGTTTTTGATCAGGGTCGCGGCATCGTTTGCGTTCAACTCGTTCTGGGTCGCGCAGGGCAGCGCCACATCGACTGGCACGTGCCAGGGGTTGGCGCCGGCCTGGAACGCTGCGCCCGAGCGTTTGGCGTAGTCGCTGACGCGCCCGTAAAGGTGGTTCTTGACCTCCATCAACTCGGCCAGCTTGGCCGGACTGAAGCCTTCCTCGTCCACCACCGTGCCGCTGGAATCCGACACCGTGACGACCTTGGCACCGAGCGCCATGGCTTTCTCGACCGCGTACTGGGCCACATTGCCCGAACCCGAGACGCTCATGCGCAGACCCTGCAGCGAGCGCCCCGTCTGTTTGAGCATTTCCTCGGCGAAGTAGACGGTGCCGTAACCCGTGGCTTCGGGGCGGATAAGTGAACCGCCAAAGCTCAGACCCTTGCCAGTGAACACGCAGTCGGCCCGGTTGGTGAGCTTTTTCATCATGCCAGTCATGAAGCCGATCTCGCGACCACCCACGCCAATGTCGCCGGCCGGCACGTCGGTGTCGGCGCCCACATGGTGCACCAGTTCAGACACGAAGGCCTGGCAAAAGCGCATGACTTCACCGGGGCTCTTGCCCTTGGGGTCGAAGTCGCTGCCGCCCTTGGCGCCGCCCATGGGCAGTGTGGTCAGCGCATTCTTGAAGGTTTGTTCGAATGCCAGGAATTTCAGGATCGACAGATTCACCGACGGGTGCAGGCGCAGCCCACCCTTGTACGGGCCGATGGCCGAGCTGTGCTGGATGCGAAAGCCGCGGTTCACGCGGACCTCGCCGTGATCGTCCACCCACGAGACCCGGAAGATGATAGCGCGTTCGGGCTCGGTCAGGCGTTCCAGCAGACCTTGCCCCGCGTATTTGGGGTGCTTTTCAATGTAGGGCCACAGGCTCTCCATCACTTCAGTTACGGCTTGCAAGTACTCGCTCTGACCGGGGTTGCGTGCGGCCACATGGCCCAGGAATGCGTGGAGGTTCTCGAATTTCATCAACCGGCTTTCACTTGAATGGTGCATGAATTCATGCAGAAGATGTATTTTGCATGAATTTTTTACCTGTTTTTCTGCGCCAACTGTCCGACGAGACTTGGCGCAGACGGAACGCATACAAAAAGCCCCGAAAGGGAGCAAAAACAGGCTGTCGAACTCGCGAATTGTGACTTGGTGCCAAGTGGGCTCGAGGTCTGGATGCCATCACGGCATCTTTGTTTCAACCCGCAACTTAAAAGCCGCTGGCAACGCCGTTGCTGCGGGGATCGAAGCCACCTTCAAAAATGCCGGAAGGGTAATGCACGATCGCTCCGGCGTGGCCTACCGTTTCATCGAATTCTCCGATCACCTCGACATCGTGTCCCAGTTGGCGCAACCCGTCGATGATTTCCGGACTAAACCGGCTTTCCAGCTTCAGCGTCTCGGACGTCTGGCCCCATGTGCGGCCCAGTAGCCAGCGCGGTGCCGTGACGGCTTGCTGCACCTGCTGCCCGAATACGGCATAGCGCGTGAAGATGGCCGCCTGGGTCTGTGGCTGACCATCGCCGCCCATCGTGCCATACACCATTGTGCGGCCGTCCTTGAAGCGGACTAACGCCGGATTAAGTGTGTGAAACGGCTTTTTTTGGGGCATGAGCGCATTCAGATGCTGGGCGTCCAGCGAGAAGGAACAGCCACGGTTTTGCCAGCAGATGCCAGTGCGAGGCAGGACGACCCCGCTGCCGAACTCATGGTAGATGCTCTGGATAAAGGACACGGCCCGGCCCTCGTTGTCGATCACCCCCATCCAGATGGTGTCTCCCGGTCCTTTGCCATGTCCCCACGGAAGAGCGGTATCCTGGCGAATGGCTGCCACATAGGGCTCCAGGAATTCGTCGCTCAGACAGGCTTGCGGATCGATGGCCATGTAGTCAGGGTCAGTGATGTACTGGTCCCGGATACGGAACGCCTGCTTGGTCGCCTCAACGACGAAGTGGATGTATTCGACACTGTCGGGCGCGTACTGGCCGATGTTGATCCGGTCGAGCAGGCCAAGGATGATCAGTGAGACCAGGCCTTGCGTGGGCGGTGTCATGTTGTACAGATCACCCAGGCTGTGCCGCAGGTGCAGCGGTGTTCTTGTGCGGGCCTGGTATCCGGTCAGGTCGTTGCGCGTGAGCGGAATGCCAAGTTGGGCCAGGTCGGTGGCAATGGCTTCGGCCAGGCGGCCGCGATAAAAGCTGTCCAGGCCATCGCTGGCCAGTATCCGCAGCGTCTTGCCCAAACGCTCTTGCTTGAACAGGCTGCCAGCCGCCGGTGCATGGCCATCGACCAGGAAGGCGTCGGCAAATCCAGGCTGGCTAACGAGCCCCTCCAGTTTCATGGTGGTATTGGCGTATTGCGAAACGGTCACCGGGATGCCATTCTCGGCATAATGGATTGCGTCCTCCAGCAAGCGCGCAAGAGGCAGTTTCCCGCCCCAGCGGGTACTAATGCCAAGCGCCTGTTGCCAGCCACTCACCGTCCCGGCAACGGTATTCGCCGACAGCGGTCCACGCATCGGTATCTCGTTCATGCCGCGGTCAAGATAAAACTCGCAAGAGACGCCGGCCGCAGCGGGGCCGCACGCCTCGATCGCGACAACCGGCTGGCCGGGATCGGAGATGACCCAGAAGCCATCTCCCCCAATCCCGTTCATATGCGGATAGACGATCGCGATGGTGGAGGCGGCGGCGACCATGGCCTCGATGGCATTGCCGCCGTCCCGCAAGATGGCGAGGGCAGCTTGTGCGGCCAGTGAATGCGGCGCAACGGCCATGCCGCGGGTTGCTTGTGTGGTGTGGAGCATATTCAGTGATCTTTGAAACGCCGCAGCCCCTTACAGGCCGCGGTTCTTGGTGCCGCTTGCCAAGACAATTTCGGGCGGGCCAGGAGCGTGTGGCTACGGTCCGCCCTCATAGGGAGAATTATTGAACCGCCGCGCTTAAAGGAACAGAACCTACCTGTTCATCAGTGGCAATCATTTTCGATTGGCTGATCCATTTTTTGCGTATCGGCTTCAGTACGGTAATCGCAAGAATGGCGGTAAGGAAGTTCATGGCGATGATGGCGATGAAGACCGGCATCCAGGAATGGGTGGCGTGGTGCAGCAAAGCCGCGATGGGACCCCCCAGGATGGAGCCGACGCCCTGCGCCATGTAGAGAAACCCGTAGTTGGTCGTGGCGTGTTTTGTGCCAAAAGTATCCGTCAGGGTGGACGGGAACAGCGAGAAGATCTCGCCCCAGCCAAAGAAGACGACTCCCGACATGAGAACAAAGACGACCGCGTCACCGCGCAGCAACAGCCAGATGGTCATCGCCACACCCTCCAGGCCGAAGGCGATGAACATGGTGTTTTCCCGGCCGATCCGGTCCGATATCCAGCCAAAGATAGGCCGGGTCAAACCATTGGTAAAGCGGTCGATGGTCAGGGCCAACGGCAGGGCCGCCATGCCAAAGACAAGGACCTCCGCCAAGCCGAAATCCCTGGCAAAGGCGCCCATTTGCGAAATCACCATGAGACCGGAAGTGGACATCATCGTCATCATGGCGAACATGAGCCAGAAAATGGGTGTCTTCAGCATGACCTTGGGGCTGTAGCTGCGATGAACTTCGCGCCCCGGGTGCTCAGCCTCTTCGTTGGTAGTCACCCGGGCGATTTGGTCACGCCGGGGGCGGTGCATGCCCTGCGCGGCAAGCAGACCGACGACACCAATGATCACGCCATAGACCATGAGGGTATGTGACAGGCCGGCGGATTTCAGGCTGTTGGCGATCGGGAACGTGGTGAGGATCGCGCCAAACCCGTAGCCGGCGGCGACCAGACCAGCAGCCAGGCCGCGCTTGTCCGGGAACCACTGCACCATCAGGCCGACCACCCCGACGTAGATGATTCCGGTGCCTATGCCGCCCAGGACGCCATAGGCTAAGTAGATTCCCCACAGGGTATGCACCTCGGCGGAAAGCACCCAGCTCAGGCCGGTGAGTATCGCGCCGGCGGACATCAGCAAACGAGGACCGAATTTGTCGATCAGATAACCCTGAAAGGGCGCGAGAAACGTCTGCAAGACGATCAACAGAGAGAACGCGACCTGCACCTCGGCGAGAGGAGCGCCGAGGGACGCGGTCAGGGGCTTGGTGAACAGGGCCCAAACGTACTGGGGACTGGAGATGGCCATCATGGCGATCAAGCCGAAAACCAGTTGCCACCAGCGGTTGGGCTCCTTGGCAGGTGGATTAGAGGCAGAAACAGGGTTCATTGATTGTCTCCATGAGGCCGTGAGGGGGTTGGGTGAAACTTGATGGACGATTGCGTGGAACCTTGACATGAAAATAAACATATCACTGACATGTCATTCCAATTTGCAATAAAAACATTAATAATATGGCTATGATTTCAAGGAGTCACCATGGCCAGGACTGCAAGCGGATCGGAGCATATTGAATCGGCGCGAAAGTTGTTGAAGACGGCGCGCACGGCCGATGAGCTGCGACTGGCGCAGTCGGTGCTGCTTCCTCTGGAGCTTGGTCTGAGCATCGAGCAAACGGCCAAGGCCATTGGCCGCTCCAGTGGCGCCACCTGCACCATGCGCACCCGCTTTGCCAAGATCGCTGCCGGCAAGGTGGCGTCACCACGCAGCAAACGGCAACTGCGCAACCGGGCCAATGCCGACCTGCAGCGGGAGAAGGAAATCCTCGATGAGGTCCTGGCCAATGCCGCCACCGGCGGCGTGGTCATCATCCCCAGGATCAAGCCGGACATCGAGGCCAGACTGGGCAAGACACTGGCGCTCTCCAGCGTGTACCGCATGCTTGCGCGCCACGGCTGGCGCAAGCTGGCCCCCGATACCCAGCATCCCCAAGGCGACCCGCAGGCGCGCGAGGACTGGAAAAAAAACTCCCCGACGCGCTGGTCGAAATCGTAGCGACCTTCGCCACGGCACGCCCGCTGCGCCTGATGTTTCAGGACGAGGCCCGCTTCGGTCGCATCAGCGATACACGCTATTGCTGGGCCTGTCGCCCCATGCGTCCCATGGTCAAGGCCATGCTGACGCACCAGTACACCTATGCCTACGGCGCTGTCTCACCGATGGATGGGCGCTTCGATTCACTGGTGCTGCCGCACGTCAATACCGAGTGCATGCAGTTGTTCATCACCGAAATCGGGCAGCGCTACCCGGATGAAAACATTGTCATGGTGATCGATGGCGCCGGCTGGCATCAAAGCAAGGGCCTCAAGCCTGCTGAGAACTTGAGACTGCATTTCCTGCCACCGTACTCACCCGAGCTCAATCCCCAGGAGCACATCTGGGATGAATTGCGGGAGAAGTATTTCCACAATCAGGCGTTCGATACTCTGGATGCATTGGAGGAGCAGCTCCTCGCCGGCCTGCGATACCTTGAGCAGACCCCGCAGATCGTCAAGTCGATCTCCGCTTGGGAGTGGATATTAAATTCTGTTTCTAATGCGAAGTAGAATCAGAAGGCTGGTGCAGATTAGGCTGGCTTTGCCTGCTTGGCAAGAAAAAAATGATGCGGGCAGGGTAATCACTGACATGCGAGGTACCACCCTGAGCGATTTCTCACACGGAACCGCGCAAGCCACGCGCGCTTGACCCGGGCGCGCGGGCTAGCGGTGGTTAGATCACGCGCCTCTATAGCGCATGGACCCAGTGATGAAGTAACTGCTTTCGAGGGATGCGCTAGAGCATCGATTGCAGTGTCTGCTGGGTGTACTCTTCGACGTAGTCGATCAGGCGGTCGGAGGCAGCGCGGGCTTCAGGTTCATCACCGGCGGCAATCGCGCGGGCAATGGCTGAGTGCAGGCGCGAGACGCGTGCCAGATTGCCGAAGCGCTTGAAATGCAGAAACCAGAAACGGCGAGTCTGCGCCGCAATGGGACCAATGGCACAGGTGGCGTAGTTGTTCCGCGCAGTCTTGATGGTCAGCGCGTTGAATTCCCGGTCGGCATGGATGAAGATGGATTCATCATTTTTCTGGCCAGCGACATCGAATGCTTCGGCAAGGTCGAGAAAATGTTGCTTCTCTTCGGTGCTGGTCAGACGGGCGGCTCGCCCGGCCAGAATTTTTTCCAGCTCACGCCGTACCTCGATCAGCTTGAACTGGTCGGCCAGATCGATGTCGGAGACGATCACGCCGGCTCGTGGCAGGATTTTGACCGTGCCTTCGATTGCCAGTCGTTGCAATGCCTCGCGCAGCGGTGTGCGGCCGATCCCGAGCGAGCGATGCAGGGCCTTTTCTGAAATTTTGCTTCCGGGTGGCAATTGCAACGTGACGATCATTTCCTCCAGGACACGGTACGCCATCTGCGCCTGGCTCTCTTCGGGCTCGAGGTCCGCCAGCAGGGCCGACAATTGTTCTTCGTTAATCATTTACTTCAAACCGCGATGCGTGGCGCCTCTTCAGTGCGCTGAAAGTATAAACATGGCTGAGGTGCGTCAACCGGAATTCAGACACGTCAAATACGACGAAAAACGTCATCGTGTTCCCTCGATCGCTTTATAGAAACCTCTTCCCACCTGCCCGCGCATTCATCGCAGCCACATTGTGCAATACCACCCCTAACGCCCGCGCATGAACCAATTGTCCAGCTCGCGAATCGTGACCTGGCGCCAGGTAGGCCGGCCGTGATTGCACTGGTCTGAGCGCTCGGTGTGCTCCATCTGGCGTAAGAGCGCATTCATCTCGTCGATGGTGAGTTTGCGGTTCGCGCGCACCGCGCCGTGGCACGCCATACTCGAGAGCAGCTCATTCTGCGCGCGCTGGATCACGGTGCTGGCCTCGTGCTGTGCCAGTTCTGCCAGCACGCCACGCGCCAGCTCCACTGCATCGCCCTGCGCCAGCGAGGTGGGCACAGCGCGCACCGCCAGTGTTTTGGGCGAAAAAGGCGTGATCTCCAGCCCCAGCGTTGCCAGCGTTTCAACGTGCGCCTCGGCGGCGGCCACTTCATGCGCGGTGGCCGCGAAAGTAGCGGGAATCAGCAAGGGCTGGCTCGCGATGGCAGCGCCATCCAACTGGGTTTTCAGGTGCTCGTAGACGATGCGTTCGTGCGCCGCGTGCATGTCCACGATGATCAAACCCTGTGCGTTCTCGGCCAGGATGTAGATACCTTGCAGTTGCGCCAGCGCGCGTCCGAGCGGCCAGTCGCCGGGGGGAAGCGGGTCCTCAGTCGTTTGGTATGGCGAGATCGAAGCGCTCCCTGCGTCGCGCGCGAATGGTTCGGCCGGTTCGGCAGGAACGGTGCTGAGGTACGGGGTAGCACCGGCCTCGGCTTCGGCAGCGTTAGCGAAGCGGCTTATGGCGGCGGGCAGGCCCGGTTGTGCAGTGCCCCACAGCGCCTGAATTTCGGAGACCTTGTGGCCCTGGCTCGCTGCGAAATCAATAGTAGGTTGTGCCCATGGGGTATGGGTCAAAGGCCTATTTTCCTCATAATCCGCCGCCGCGGGCGCGAGGGCGGATGCCGCTCCCAGCGCGGCCGCGCGCGGCGCGGCCAGCGCATTCTCCACGGCGTGGCGTACCGCCTGGTGCACTTCGCGGCTGTCGCGAAAGCGCACCTCGATCTTGGTGGGATGTACGTTCACATCGACCCGCGCCGGGTCGATTGCCACGGACAGCGCATACACCGGCTGGCGCTGCCCATGCAGCACGTCCTCGTATGCGCTGCGCGCCGCGTGCGTCAGCACCTTGTCGCGCACGAAGCGGCCGTTGACGTAGCAAAACTGCTGATCGGGACGCGAGCGCGCGGCGTCCGGAATGCCGGCGCGGCCCGTGACGCGCACCGAGCCGGCGCGGTAGTCCACCGCGACCGATTGCGTGACGAAGTCGGCCCCCAGCACGTCGCCCAGGCGCCGCGTCTTGGCGGCTTCGGCGTTGCCGCAGGCACGCCACTGCTCCAGCAGCCGGCCTTCGGCCCATATGGCAAAGCCCACATCGGGCCGCGCCAAGGCTTGGCGGCGCACGGCCTCGACACAGTGCGCCTGTTCGGTCGCGTCGGTCTTGAGGAATTTGCGGCGCGCCGGCACGCTGAAGAACAGCTCCTTGACTTCCACCGTGGTGCCCACGGCGCGCGCGGCCGGTTTCAGTTCGCCCGTGCGGCCGTCCAGCGAATAGGCGCTGGACTGGCCTTGCACCTTTGACAGTATTGCACAGTCAGCTATGGAGTTGATAGCAGCCAGGGCTTCGCCCCGAAACCCCATGGTGTCGACCGATTCCAGATCGGCCAGGCTGGAAATCTTGCTGGTGGCATGGCGTTTGAGGGCAATGGGCAGCTCGTCATACGAAATGCCCGCGCCATCGTCTTCGACCGAGATCAGTCGCACGCCGCCGGCCAGCAGTCGCAGCGTGACCTGCGTGGCGCCGGCATCAAGCGCGTTGTCCACCAGCTCGCGCACCACCGAGGCCGGGCGCTCCACCACCTCGCCGGCGGCGATCTGGCTGATCAGTTCCTCGGGCAGTTCCCGGATCGGGCGGCGGGCGCCGGCAGGAATGGAATGGGGGAAGGGCGCGTTCACCGGTTCATTTTAGGGGTGCTGGGATAATCCACGCCCATGGAACTTATTGCTTTTGTGATCGACTTCATCCTGCACGTGGACAAGCACCTGGAGGCGTTTGTCGCGAGCTACGGCCTGTGGGTCTATGCGCTGCTGTTTCTGGTCATCTTTGTCGAGACCGGCCTCGTGGTCATGCCGTTTTTGCCAGGGGATTCGCTGTTGTTTGTGGCCGGCGCCATGTGCGGCGTGGGCCTCATGAACTACCCGCTGACGGTCACGCTGCTGCTGGCCGCGGCGGTGCTGGGCAACCAGTCCAACTACACGATCGGGCACTATTTTGGGCCACGAGTGTTCCAGTGGGAGGACTCGAAGTTTTTCAATAAACGGGCGTTCGACCAGGCGCACAATTTTTACGAGCGCTACGGTGGCATCACCATCGTGGCGGCGCGCTTCATGCCGTTCGTGCGCACCTTCGCGCCCTTTGTGGCGGGCGTGGCGCAGATGACGCGGCGCAAGTTCACGCTGTTCGACGTGGCCGGCGGCGCGCTGTGGGTCGGCGGCATTGTCACGGTCGGCTACTTTTTCGGCAACATCCCGTTCGTCAGGGCCAATCTCGAAAAGGTGATCTGGGCACTGATCCTGATTCCGGGGCTGCTGGTCCTGTTTGGTGCGTGGAAGGCCCGCCGAGGGCAACCGGCCCCCGGCTCAACCGGCTCGAACCAGCCGTGAAGCTTATGATTTAGCGTCGTCCCAAACCACCCTGTGAGGAGAGCCATGAACGCACCTCAGGCTTCAAGTCCTGCCCTGTCGCGCTGGAGCGAGCCGGGCTCCAGCCGCGTTCCGTTTTGGGCCTATACCGACGGCGAGCTGTACCGGCGCGAGCTGGAGACTATCTTTTATGGCGCACACTGGTGCTACGTGGGGCTGGAGGTCGAAATCCCGAATGTGGGCGACTACAAGCTGAGCCATATTGGCGAGCGCCAGGTGCTGATGGTGCGCGACCGGGTGGCCCCTAAAGACCGCGGAGTTGATTCAGGCATCCGCGTGGTCGAAAACCGCTGCGCGCACCGCGGCGTGCGCTTTTGCCAGAACGCGCACGGCAACGCGCGCAGCTTTGTCTGCCCATATCACCAGTGGACCTACAAGCTCAACGGCGACCTGGCGGGCTTGCCGTTCAAGGATGGCGTGAAGGACGGCGACCACGTCAACGGTGGCATGCTCGAGGGTTTCGAGCTGAAGGACCATGGCCTGACGAAGCTGCGCGTGGCCACCCTGCATGGCCTGGTGTTTGCCACCTTCAGCGATCAGACCGAGGCCCTGGAAGATTACCTCGGGCCCAACGTCCTGCCGTGGCTGGAGCGCATCTTCAAGGGCCGCACACTGACGCTGCTGGGCTACAACCGCCAGCGCATTCCGGGCAACTGGAAGCTGATGATGGAAAACATCAAGGACCCATACCATCCCGGCCTGCTGCACACCTGGTTCGTGACCTTCGGCCTATGGCGCGCGGACCAGAAGTCGCGCATGGTGATGGATTCGCACGGGCGTCACGCGGTGATGATCTCCCGAAAGAACGAAGGTGGCCACGCTGCAGTCACGCAGGGCGTGACCAGCTTCAAGGCCGGCATGACCTTGCACGACCACCGCCTGCTGGACGTCGTGCCCGAGCCGTGGTGGAAAATCCCCGACCCATCGAGTCCTGGCACGGACATCATGCCGACGGTGACCATGATCACGCTGTTCCCCAGCCTCATCATCCAGCAGCAGGTCAACTCGCTCAGCACGCGCCACATCGTGCCGCGCGGGGAGGGCGAGTTTGACTTTGTCTGGACGCACTTCGGCTTTGCTGACGACAGCCCCGAGATGACGCGGCGCCGGCTGCGCCAGTCCAATCTGTTTGGCCCGGCCGGCTTTGTCAGCGCCGACGACGGCGAGGTGATCGAACTGAGCCAGGGCGGCTTCAAGCAGTGGGGCGAGGGCGGTTCGACCTTGTGCGAACTCGGCGGTACCAACACCGAGATGACGGAGCACATGGTGACGGAGACCCTGATCCGCAGCATGTACGCGTACTGGAAGAAGGTGATGGCCATATGACCTCCCCCGTCGAGGCACCCGGGAGTATCGAGGCCCTGCTCCTTCATCATCAAATCGATCAATTCAACGCGGCCTATGTTGCCGCGCTCGACGAACAGCGCTTTGACGCGTGGCCCGAGTTCTTTCTGCCGGATGCGACCTACAAGGTACAGGCTCGGGAGAACTTCGACCGTGGACTGCCGTTGGCCCTGATCGACCTGGAAAGCCAGGGCATGATGAACGACCGGGTCTATGGCGTGACCCAGACGATCTTCCACGCGCCGTACTACATGAGGCATATCGTCAGCCCGGCGCGCGTGCTGTCAACGGACAGCGGGGTCATTCACGCGCAGGCCAACTACGCCGTGTTTCGCACCAAACCTGCCGGCGTGAGCGAGGTCTACAACGTGGGCCGTTACATCGACCAGATCGTGCGCACCGAGGCCGGCCTGCGCTTGCAAAGCCGCTGTTGCATCTACGACAGCGAGATGATCCTGAACTCGCTGATTTACCCGATCTGAGAGCGCGGCGTAGCGCGGCGCGGCCTACAGTTCCCGGTTGCGCGCGAGCGGCGGATTTTTCGCAAAATAAAGCTTGATGCCGCCCATGATGGCATCGGCCATCTTCTCCTGGTAGGCCGCGCTGTTGAGCTTGGTTTCTTCCTCGGGGTTGCTGATGAAGGCGGTCTCGACCAGCACGCTGGGAATGTCGGGTGCCTTGAGCACGGCAAAGCTCGCCTGTTCCACGCGGCCCTTGTGCAGTTTGCCCACGTCACCGATCTCGCTGAGCAGGGCGCTGCCCAGCTTGAGGCTGTCGTTGATCTGAGCGGTGGTGCTCATATCGAGCAGTGCCCGCTGCACCTGCACATCCTTGGCGCGCACGTTCAATCCGCCAATCAGATCTGCCTTGTTTTCCTTGTCGGCCATCCACTTGGCGGCCGTGCTGGATGCGCCGCCCTGACTCAGCGCGAACACGCTGGCACCGCGCGCCTGCGGTGTCAGAAATGCATCGGCATGGATGCTGAGGAACAGATCGGCCTGTACGCGCCGGGCTTTTTGCACACGTACTTGCAGCGGCACGAAGAAGTCGGCGTCGCGCGTCAGAAAGGCACGCATCGGGTTGCCGTTGATGGTGGTGGCATTGATGCGGTCGCGCACCAGGTGCGCAATTTTGAGCACCACATCCTTCTCATGCGTGCCAGCGGGCCCGGTCGCGCCGGGGTCTTCACCGCCATGGCCGGGATCGATGGCAACGATGATCAGCCGGTCCGTTTTGCTCGTCGGGGCCGGCCGGTTGCGCAAATTACTTGCGTCTCTGGGGTCTGCAGGCACGGCAGGATCCTGCGACCTGGCTATCAAGCTTGCAGTGTCGGGTGTCCCCGGTGCCTCCGCGGATTTGTGCGCGCGTTTGACCATCAACTCACCCAGCGGGTCGGTCGCAGCCGCCGCCGCCTGGCGCGCCCCCTGACTGCGCTGCTGGTCCTGAAGCTGGCCCGCGATCAAGGCTTCGAGCGGGTCGGCCGCTTGCGTGGGGTAAAGATCGAACACCAGCCGGTACCGATATGCCGCCACGGGTGCCAGCGTGAACACCTGTGGCAGCGTCGGCTGCTTCAGGTCGAGCACCAGCCGTACCACCCCCGGTGCATTCTGTCCAACGCGCACGCCGCTGATGAAGGGGTCGTTCGACGTGACCTTGCCGACCAGCTCGCGCAGTTCCGGGTCCAGGTCGATGCCGTTGATGTCCACCGCGAGCCGCGGCGGGTTGGGCACAAAGGTCTGCCTGGTTTTCAGCGGCCCATCCGATTCGATGGTCACGCGGGTGTATTCAGGTGCGGGCCAGACCCGAACCGCCACGATCGTGGCACCGCGCACTATTTGCTGGGTGCCGAGCAGCAGCACCAGCGTGCCGGATTTGAGCAGGCCGCGGCGGCTGAAGGGCGTGGCCCCCATGCTTGCGATGGCCCCGGCGTCGGTGCCGGCCGGTGCTGCAATTTCTGCACTGCGCGCGGGGGGCGCCGCGCTTTCCCGACGCGGCCCTTCCCTGCGTACGCTGGTCATACCAGCAGCTCCAGTCCGAGGGGGGTTTGGGCGATCAGGCTCACCTGGCGCGATTCATCCAGCATAGCTTCCATTTTAATAGCGAGGTCGGCTCGTGGCACGTAATGTGTGGCTTTTTCGGGCCACTCTGCGAGCTTGAGGCCCGGGCTGGCAAAGATATCGCGGAAACCAGCGTCCTCCCATTCGCGAGGGTCATCGAAGCGGTAGAAGTCGAAATGCCAGATGTTCAAGTCCCCCACCTCGTGAGGCTCCACGACGGCATAGGTTGGGCTTTTGATGCGCCCCTGCACGCCCAGTGCATGCAACAAGTGCCGCACGAAGGTGGTCTTGCCGGCGCCGAGCTCACCATGCAGTTCGATAAAGGCGTGGCGCAGCCCTGCACGCGCGGCCAGCCGCTGGGCGAAGTCCCGCGTGTCGGCCTCGGTCTGCCAGACAATGGCCCGCGTCGCAGCAGGGACGGGTGTGCTTTCTACAATCATGGTGTGACGATTCATTGCATCAAGGGCTCTCAGATCGACGCTCTCCAATTGGTATCTCTTATCCGGGCTTGGGCCCGCGAGTTGGGATTCTCCCAAATCGGCGTGGCCGGGGTCGACTTGTCTTCGGCGGAAGCGGGTTTGATGGCCTGGCTGGCCCAGGGGTTCCATGGCGACATGAACTATATGGCCGCGCATGGCCTCAAGCGCGCGCGCCCGGTCGAACTGGTGCCCGGCACCGTGAGCGTGATCACCGCGCGCATGGACTATCTGCCCTCGGCCACGCCAGACGACTGGCAAGAGGTTGAATTCGATCGGCTGCATCGGCCCACGGAAGGTATCGTGTCGGTGTACGCACGCGGCCGGGATTATCACAAGGTGCTGCGCGCACGTCTGCAAAAGCTCAGTGATCGTGTAGCGGAACATCTGGGGCCGTTTGGCCACCGCGTCTTTACCGATTCAGCGCCGGTGCTCGAGGCCGAGCTCGCCTCGCGCAGCGGCCAGGGCTGGCGCGGCAAGCACACGCTGGTGCTGAGCCGGGATGCCGGCTCGATGTTTTTCCTCGGCGAGATTTACTTGGACGTGGCCTTGCCACCGAGCGAGCCGGTGCCCGATCACTGCGGCAGTTGCAGTGCCTGCATTGACGTGTGTCCGACCCAAGCCATCATTGCGCCGTACCGGCTCGATGCGCGTCGCTGCATCTCCTATCTCACGATCGAGCATGCGGGATCGATTCCATTGGAGCTGCGCGCCCTCATCGGTAACCGTATCTACGGCTGCGACGACTGCCAGCTCGCTTGCCCCTGGAACAAGTTTGCGCAGCGCAGCGCCTTGCCCGACTTCGACGAGCGCGCGGGCTTGAGCGGTGCGCAGTTGGTCACGCTGTTTGCGTGGAGCGAGGAGGAGTTCCTGCATTTCACCGAGGGCAGCCCGATCAGGCGCATCGGCCACGAGCGCTGGTTGCGCAATGTGGCGGTGGCCATGGGCAACGCGCTGCAACGCGCGCACGATCCGGTGCTGGTGAGCGCGTTGTGCGGGCGACTCGAGGACCCCAGCGAGCTGGTGCGCGAGCATGTGACGTGGGCGCTTGCGCAATGACAGTGTTTTGGGTCTTCAGCCCTTATCCAGTATTCACTGGTAGCTATTAGATAGATAGCACATTACATCCTGCTAGTGCGACAGCCCGAGCGCAAACGGCAGGCTCAGCATGCCCAGTAGGGTCGACAGCGTGACCAGCCCGCCCACGTAGGCGGCGTTGTAACCCATGCGCGCCGCCAGCACGTAGCAGCTCGACGCGGTGGGCAGGGCAGAGAACATCAACAGCACGGTGGTCTGCCGCGGCTCGAGATGCAGGAAGCGTGACAGGGCGAAGGCCACCAGCGGCAGGATCAGGTGGCGGATTGAGAGTGTCGCCATCGCCAGTGTCTTGCCGCGCGACAGATGCCCCAACTGCATGCCGGCGCCGGCCGCCATGAGCCCCAGTGGCAGCGAGGCGCCGCCGATGCGCGTCACCGTGGGCTCCAGCCAGGACGGGATGTGCACCCCGAGCAGGTTGCCCGCCAGCCCCGCGGCGGTGCCAATGATCAAAGGGTTGCGCACCAGTTCGCGTGCGAGCCCGAGGTTGGCGTGCCGGGCCATCGGAAAGACGGCACCGATATTGGTCAGCGGCACGCTGACCCCGATCAGGATGGAGATCATGAGAAGCCCCTCGGGGCCCGCCAGCTTGCCTGCCAGCGCCAGGCCGATGAACGAATTGAAGCGGAATGCCACCTGCGCACTGGCAGCATGGTCGCGTGGCTCGATGTGGCGCCCGACCCAGGGCAGGTACGGCAGCGCATAGGCCAGCGCGATGCCGCTGGCCACCAGCAGCAGCCCTGCCGCGATCAGGTTCGACGCCGTGCCGAAATCGAGCGGGCTCTTGATGATCGACTGGAACAGCAGAATCGGGAACATGAAGTAGTACACGAGGCTTTCCACCGGCTCCCAGATCGGGCGGTTGAGAGCGGTGTAGCGGCACACCAGGTAGCCGCACAGGATCAGCGAAAAATCGGGGAACAGCAGTTGGGGGTAATTCACGAGGTCGAGAATAACTGCACGAGCGGCGATTTTTGTTATCTTCACCGCATGCATCCCACCAGCCAGTCCAGCATCGACAACTTCGTGGATGCACTGTGGCTGGAAGAGGGTCTCTCCAAAAACACGCTGATGGCCTATCGACGCGACCTGAGCCTGTTTGCCGACTGGCTCGGCGGGCAGGGACTCCAACTGAACGAGACGGCGGAAAACCATCTGAGCAGCTACTTCTCGTTCAAGCACGCCGCCACCAAGGCCACGACCGCGAACCGGCGCCTCACGGTGTTCAAGCGCTACTTTCGCTGGGCGCTGCGCGAGCACGCCATCACGGCGGACCCAACGCTCAAGCTGCAGGCCGCCAAACAGGCGCTGCGCGTGCCCAAGACTTTGACCGAGGCGCAGGTGGAAACCCTGCTGGCGGCACCCGACACCGACACGGCGCTGGGCCTGCGCGAGCGCACCATGCTGGAGCTGATGTACGCGAGTGGCCTGCGCGTGAGCGAACTGGTCACGCTCAAGACCTTCAACGTCAGCATGAATGAGGGCGTGCTGCGGGTGCTGGGCAAGGGCAGCAAGGAGCGGCTGGTGCCGTTTGGCGAGGTGGCGCGCCTGTGGATCGAGCGCTACCTGACCGAAGCCCGTCCCGAGCTGCTGGCTGGCAAACAGACGGATGATTTATTCGTGACGAACCGCGGTGCCAAGGCCGGCACCGGCATGACGCGCGTGATGTTCTGGATGATCGTCAGGAAGCATGCGCGCGCCGCCGGCATCACGGCGCCACTGTCGCCGCACACCCTGCGCCACGCCTTCGCCACTCATCTGTTGAACCACGGCGCCGACCTGCGTGCGGTGCAGATGCTGCTGGGTCATGTGGATATTTCCACCACCACGATCTACACCCATGTGGCGCGCGAGCGGCTCAAGCAGATGCATGCGAAGCACCATCCGCGGGGCTGATACGGGGCGCGCCATTTGTGGAGGTCGTGCGTTCCGCGCGGCCTCGCTTGCCCCACAATGACGGTTATTTGCTGCCCAAGGTATTTCAAAAAATGTTGCGCATCTCCCGCCGCTCCTCGCTCGCTGCGCTGTTGGCGCTGGCCTTGAGCCCGTTGCCCGGTCTGGCCCAGAGCTGGCCGGCCCGCCCCATTCACATCATCGTGGCGTACCCTGCGGGCGGCGTGAGCGACGCGGTGGCACGCGCGCTGGGGGACAAGCTCGCCACGCAACTGGGCACGCCGGTGATCATCGAGAACCGCGGTGGCGCCAGTGGCAGCATCGGCATGGATGCCGTGGCCAAGGCCGCGCCCGATGGCTACACGCTGGGCTTCTCTGCCATCAGTCCGCTCTCGCTGAACCCGCATGTGAGCAAGTTGCCGTACGACCCGCTGCTGGACATTGCGCCGGTCGTCAGCGTAATGTATTCGCCGGTGCTGCTGCTGGCCACGCCCGCTAGCACCAGCCGCGACTTTCACGACCTGATGGCCGCGGCCAAAGAAAACCCGGGTGCCGTGCGCTGGGCCACATCGGGGCAGGCCTCGCTCGGGCACGTCATGCTGGCGCAGATCGAGCAGACGGCCAGGGTGGAGATCACTCACATCCCCTACAAGGGCGGTAGCCAGCAGATGGGCGACGCGCTCAGCGGCCAGTTTGAGGTCCTGTCCATCAATGCCAGTGCGGCGGTGCTCCAGTACATCAAGGCTGGCAAGCTGCGCGCTCTGGCCGTGGGCGCGCCAAAGCGGCTGGAGTCTCTGCCCGACGTTCCCACGCTGACCGAACTGGGCTATGCGCGCGCCAACCTGTCCTCGCTATTCGGGATTTTTGCGCCGGCGCACACGCCGCCTGCGCTCATCCAGCGCCTGAACCGTGGCATCAACGAGGCGCTGGCGCTGCCGGACCTGCGCAGCAAGCTGCTGGCGACGGACAACGTGCCCACTGGTGGCAGCGCCGACGAGTTTGCCAAGGCGATTGCCCGCGAGTACGACAACATCGGGCGCGTTATCAAGGCGGGGCATATCAGGGCGGAGTGATCGCGCATGGCAGCTCCCATGTTGACGGCGCAAGAGCAGGTCATCCGTCTCCAAAGCAAAGCTCGCATTCTCTTGCGAGAAATGCGAGCTTTTGGGAGCGCTTGCTTACCTTGATGCGATAACTATGCGCGCGTAGCTTTTTTCGACTTACGCCGTGTTGCTGCAACGCCAAAAAGTCCGAGACCGAAGAGCGCGATCGTGGCAGGCTCTGGAACGGCAGCGGGCTGGCCCACTATCACGTTGATGGAACTGCGCCCAACTTCTGCGCCGGTCGCGGCACTATAGGCCACCAGGGCAAAGTTATATTGCCCAGCCACGTTGGGATCGAACGTTCCTGCGGGTGCCGTAAACCCGGTAGCATATTGAAAGCTGGATTGGCCCAGATTGAACATCAGGTTTTGTGAGTCTTGTGTCGTTACCTGCGCGGCCCCGCCGCCGTTAGCCGTAACCACACCATAGTCAGTGCCGGCGCTTGGATCTACGTCGTAAAACAATTTGAAGTTGTAGCCCAGCGTGTCTCCGGAAAGGTAATACGCGAAATTCCAGAATGAACCATCGAAGGTACTTCCAGCAGGAGTCGCGTTCCCTGGGGCTGCGTAGAAAGTCCCCGCACCGTTGTTCGCAAGATTGGGCCCGACATAACGCTGATTTGCAGTGAGGCCCATGGTAAAGCCACCGATCGTCGTTATTGCGACTGCATTGTTAGGAATCCCGGTGCCACCAAAGGTAGCCCCGGCAAGGGTGCCAAACGTCGTATAGCTCGGCGTCGGCGCTGCTTGCGCGACAAAAGATGAGACAGCAAACGCGGCTACGGCGAAGCTGCGAATTAGAGTCGAACGCATTGTTATTTCTTCCCTTCCAAAGGAGTCTTGTTCATGAAGTCAGGCGGGTCGTCACCAACCAAAGCTGTTGGCAGGTAGATGATAAGTTACATTTAGCAATATTCGTACCAAAATAGATACACTCAAATAACAGACTATTAAATCAATGGGTTACATACGATGTCTTATCTTTTTTGTCCGAATACGATTTCGATGGTACGACGATTGTAAAAATTATCGACAACTTTTTTGCAGGGAATTGACATGGGCTGTCCCGGCCGTACCAACGTACAAGGAAATCGAGTGAGGGTGACGTTGACCGACAAACCACCTTGTTTCATCTGGAATTTGATGGCTTCAAGGGGGTCCGGCGGCTCACCAGGGAGATGCCGCTCTTCGTGGGCCTGAACCAGCGTCGCCAGAGTACCGCCGTGACGGTGTCATAGCGGTTTAACGGTCTCGGCGTCGATTGCGCTGGGGCCGATGTGGATGTTGCGGACTTCGGGCGTTCCCGATCCGTCGGGCCCCTGAAGCCAGTGGATGCGCAACGTGGCCGATTCGGGCAGCCACTCGATCCCTGAAGACGCCAACTCGATGTTGTTGCGGCAGCTCTCCACTTTTACGTGGAAGGTTTCCACAGCCAGCTTGCGGACAATGGATGCGACGCGCAGAAAGCGTTCCTGGCCAGCCTGACAGTAAGACATTCCCCCCGGACTCGAGGGGTAGCTGTCGATGAAGACGATTGCCCGCTTGCCAATTTCGGCGACAAACTCGATGTTGTCCGGTCGGGTCCCGGCTGGAATTGAGGCGTCGCGCGCCACCCATACGCTGTAGTTCGCTCCGGATGGAGCGCGGATCTCAAGCGGCATCCATGAATTTGTGGCGGGCAGCGCCAGCGCAGGGTCGTTGCGGTGCGGTTCGACATCCCGGGCCTGTGCGACCTGGAGTGAAAACAGGGCCAGCAGCAGGCTAGCCCAGAACGTGATCCGCATAGCAGACCCCGCTGTACATCCAGTGCGCCCCCGGCGCGCGCCCCTTCGCGTATTTGCTGCTGTCCCGGTTGTGCAGGGTTGCTTCGTCCTTGCCGCTGTTTTGCGCATCCGTCATGTCCCATCCGATGTTGCCGCTCTTGGAGTCGCACAGGATGTTCGACTTTCGCTTCCAGGCCCCGGCATCCGCGTCCCAGACGTGGTAGCTGCCCCCGTTCCAGCGACAAACCGTCTCATATTTGAGTTGGTCGTCGGCGTAGGAGCGCCCGCCTTGGGACAGGTAGGCGATCGCACCATTTCGTTTCTGGCCGAACAGCGCCAGTCCACCATCCACATTCAGTTTCCAGTTCCAGGCCTGTTCGAAACTGGGCGGGGGAGTCGTGAGCTGGCACATGCCGAAACCGTTGTCGAACGACTTGACGGGCGCGTTGCCTGCGTTGAAGTGCCTGAATTTCGATTCCTGCGCCAGGATTTTGTCGAAACCCGCACCACTGGGTTTGCTCGCCAGGTACCCGATGACGTCGGCCGCTGCCGGGTTCGTCCCCTGGATTCGGATGGTGATGGTGGCCGTGTCGGTGCCGGCCTGTGCGCGCACCGTCAGCGTTCCGCCAAGATTGGTGATGGCGCTTTTCGCGTCCCATTGATTGTCGGCGCTGGTGCTCTGGCCGGTTTTGGAGAACGCGCCCCATGTCACCGTCCAGAACCACATGTGCGCGCCACTCGCATCCGTTTCGAAAGGCAGGCTGGGCCATTCCGGCACGGGGCTGATGGTGAAGAGCCCATTCATTGGGGGTGTCCTGAAATTCATGACAGAACTCCTTTCACGCCGCTCATCGGCGTCACGCATGACTACGGCCTTGCCCGCTGTTGTCGGCCCGAGACGCAGCGCCGTAGCCGGGCCACGGCAGTGGATTTTCCGCAGGCGCCGGCTCATTCTAGGCGCGGCGCTTGCGGCAGGCCCGGTGGGCTGCCAGACAGGATCCATTTGCCCCGTGCCGCTACGCACTATTGCAACAGGGCCGCCAGCTCTTCGTCGGTGAAGCCGGCGAGCCTGCGTGCGGTGTTGTTGAATGGCGGGTGCAGGCGTGGGGCGTCATAACGGCTTGCAAGCGCGCGGTAATGCGCCACCGGCTCCAGGCCGCCCTGCGCGCACAGCCAGCGGTACCATTGGTTGCCGATCGCCACGTGGCCCACTTCGTCGCGCAGGATGGTGTCCAGAATGTCCACCGCCCGCAGCGCATCGGGCGTGCCGACCTGGCGCAGCTTGGCCTGGATCAACGGCGTGGCATCCAGCCCGCGTGCTTCCAGTGTGCGCGGCACCAGCGCCATGCGGGCCGTCACATCGTTGCTGGTTTTCTCGCACATGCCCCACAGGTTGTCGTGCGCCGGAAGGTCGCCATAGTCCCAGTGCTCGCCTTTGTGTTCCAGACTTTGCAGATGCGCGCGCAGAAGCGAGAAGTGATGCGCCTCCTCGCTGGCCACGCGCAGCCAGTCGAGGTAGAACGCGCGCGGCATGGCGTCGAAGCGCCAGACGGCGTCGAGCGCCAGGTTGATCGCGTTGAATTCGATGTGACAGATGGCGTGCACCAGGGCCGCGCGGCCTGCCATGGTGGCGGGCGAGCGCCGGGGTACCTGGGCGGGGTGAATCAGCTCTGGGCGGACCGGGCGGCCGGGGAACGTCGGCGCAAAAGAAAAGGCAATGATTTCCGCCTCCAGGCGATCTGCTACTGGAAAAGTAGCAGATCGCGCATACAGATTCTGGGTTTCAGCCACTTTTCTCTCTGGAACGGACAGGCACAAGGCGACCAGTGCGGAGCGGCGCAGTTCGGCGCAGGGCGCCATCCCTACAATTCCATCTTGATCAGCATGATTGGAGTTTATATGGCGATTTACGAACTGGACGGCGTTGCGCCGCGTGTGGCCAGCTCGGCCTGGGTCGCGGACAGCGCGCAGGTGATGGGCAACGTGGAACTGGCCGAAGACGCGAGTGTGTGGTTCGGCGTGGTGATCCGCGGCGACACCGAGATCATCCGTATCGGGTGCGGCACCAACATTCAGGATGCGAGTGTGCTGCACGCGGACTTTGGCGTTCCGCTGACGGTGGGCGCGAACGTGACGGTGGGGCACAAGGTCATGCTGCATGGCTGCACCATTGGCGACGGGTCGCTGATCGGCATCGGCGCGATCGTGCTGAACAACGCCAGGATCGGGAAGAACTGCCTGGTCGGCGCAGGCGCGCTGGTCACGGAAGGCAAGGAGTTTCCCGACGGTTCGATGATTATCGGCAGTCCCGCGCGCGCGATGCGCCGGTTGACTGACGAAGAGATCGCGCAGTTGCAGACAATTGGGCAGCACTACGTGGGCAACGCGCGGCGCTTTCGGGCGCGCTTGAAGAAAATCGGCTGACCGGGGCCAATACGTGTCTGAACTTCACAAATTCCTTTTTGACGGCCTGCCCGTGCGCGGCATGATCGTGCGCCTGACCGATGCCTGGACCGAGATTCTGCGGCGACGCGAAGCCAACAGCGCGACGGGCGCTTACCCGCCGCCGGTGCGCGAGTTGCTGGGCGAGATGACGGCGGCGGGCGCCTTGATGCAATCCAATATCAAGTTCAACGGTGCCTTGATCCTGCAGATTTTTGGCGACGGACCGCTCAAGCTCGCGGTGGTCGAGGTGCAGCCCGACCTGAGCCTGCGCGCTACGGCCACGGTGGCGGGGGAGGTCGCGGCGGATGCGAAGTTAAGCCAGATGGTGAACGTCACGAACCATGGTCGTTGCGCCATCACGCTCGACCCCCAGGGCAAGTTGCCGGGTCAGCAGCCTTACCAGGGTGTCGTGCCGTTGTTTGGCGACAGGCACGAGAAGCTGGAGAAGCTAAGCGAGGTGCTGCAGCATTACATGATGCAAAGCGAGCAACTCGACACCACCCTGGTACTGGCCGCCAGCGACACGGTGGCAGCGGGTTTGCTGATTCAGCGCATGCCGGCCAAGGGGCAGGGTAATTTGGCGGGAGGACAATCCAGCGAGGACGATATAGGCCGCAACGAGGACTACAACCGCATTGCGACGCTGGCGGCCAGCCTGAGCCGGGCGGAGCTGCTGACGCTGGACGTGGACATTGTTCTGCGGCGCCTGTTCTGGCAGGAAAAACTGGTGCGCTTCGAGCCGCGCAGCGGCAGCGATGGCCCGCGCTTTGCCTGCACCTGCAGCCACGAGCGCGTGAGCCGCATGATTCTCGGGCTGGGCCAGGATGAGGCGGCCAGCATCCTCGCGGAGCGCGGCGAGATCGAGGTGGGTTGCGAATTTTGCGGCAAGCAGTACCGGTTCGATGCGATCGACGCCGCGCAGATTTTTACTGCGCAGGAGACTCGGGCGCCCGGCAGTTCAGCGACACACTGACGCCTACTTTGCGACCTGTACGAAGATTTCGTTGGGCTTGACCATGCCGAGTTCCATGCGCGCTTTTTCTTCCACCATGTCCAGGCCCTGCTTGAGGTCGGCCACCTCCGACGCCAGTCGCTCGTTGGCTACTTGCGCCTGCGCATTTGCAAACTTCTGCGCGGCGAGTTTTTCGCGCATCTGCATCACATCGGGAATGCTGCCGCGGCCAAACCACAACTGCGCATGGAACACGGCAAGCAGTGCGACCAGGATGAGGGGGACCAGGCGGGCACCCATGCGATCTTCGGATCAGCGCAGGTTGTAGAACGCTGCACGGCCGGGATAGCTGGCGATGTCGCCCAAGTCCTCTTCGATGCGCAGCAGTTGGTTGTATTTGGCCATTCGGTCGGAGCGGCTGAGAGATCCGGTCTTGATCTGGCCCGCGTTGGTACCCACAGCGATGTCGGCAATGGTGGAGTCCTCGGTCTCGCCCGAGCGGTGGCTGATGACGGCGGTGTAGCCAGCGCGCTTGGCCATCTCGATCGCGGCGAAGGTCTCGGTCAGAGTGCCGATCTGGTTGATCTTGATCAGGATCGAATTGGCAATACCTTTGTCGATCGCTTCCTTGAAAATCTTGGTGTTCGTGACAAAGATGTCGTCACCCACGATCTGCACCTTTTTGCCCAGTTGTTCCGTCATGTGTTTCCAGCCGTCCCAGTCGCCCTCGGCCATGCCGTCCTCGACACTGATGATCGGGTACTTGTCGACCCAGTTGCCTATCATGCTGGTCCATTCTTCGGACGACAGGGTGAGGCCTTCGCCGGCCAGCACATACTTGCCATCCTTGTAGAACTCGCTGGCGGCGCAATCGAGCCCGATGGCGATCTGCTCGCCCGCCACAAAGCCGGCCTTGTCGATAGCTTCCAGGATCAACTGGATGGCCGCTTCATGGTTCGCCACACTGGGGGCGAAGCCGCCTTCGTCGCCGACCGCCGTGCTGATGCCCTTGTCATGCAGGATTTGTTTAAGCGCATGGAAGGTTTCGGCGCCGTAGCGCAGCGCTTCGCGAAAGCTCGGTGCGCCCACCGGGATGATCATGAACTCCTGCAAGTCCAGGTTGTTGTTGGCGTGCGCACCGCCGTTGATCACGTTCATCATGGGCACCGGCAGCTGCATGCTACCCATGCCGCCAAAGTAGCGGTACAGCGGCAGGCCGGACTCTTCGGCCGCAGCGCGCGCCACCGCCATCGAGACGGCCAGCATGGCGTTGGCGCCCAGGCGCGATTTGTTCTCGGTGCCATCCAGGTCGATCAGGGTCTTGTCGAGGAATGCCTGCTCGGAGGCATCGAGCCCCAGCACGGATTCCGAGATCTCGGTGTTGATGTGCTCCACCGCCTTCAGCACGCCCTTGCCCCCGTAGCGACTCTTGTCGCCGTCACGCAGCTCGATGGCCTCGCGCGAACCCGTGGATGCACCCGAAGGCACGGCCGCGCGGCCCATGGTGCCCGATTCGAGCAACACGTCGCATTCGACAGTGGGGTTGCCGCGGCTGTCCAGGATTTCGCGGCCTACGATGTCAACAATTGCACTCATTCAGTTTTCTTTCAAAAATCAGTCATCAGATTCGGGGGTTACACGCCTTCGACCGCAACCATTCGCATGATCGCAGCACCTTGGCGTGCCGTTCGGGCTTTGCCATATTCGGGAGAGTTGTAAAAGGTATGCGCCGCCTCAAGACCGGGAAACTTCAAAATCACCACCCGGTCCGGGCTCCAGTCGCCCTCCAGCACATCGACCTTGCCGCCGCGCGTGCACACCTGTGCGCCGTGCGTCTGCATGGCCGCGCTGGACCACTTTTTGTATTCCTCGTACTGCGCCGGGTTGGTCACGGTCACGTTGGCGATGATGTAAGCGCTGCTCATGTTCAAGCCTCAAAGTTGTTTTCGAGAAAGCCGTCTTTTTTGGTCACGGCATCCAGTGCGACCAGTGTTTCCAGCAGCGCTTTCATATGCTTGAGCGGCACGGCATTGGGCCCGTCGGAGAGAGCCTTGGCGGGGTCGGGATGGGTCTCCATGAATAGCCCGGCGACACCCACGGCCACCGCCGCACGCGCCAGCACCGGCACCATTTCGCGCTGGCCACCAGAGCTGGTGCCCTGGCCGCCGGGCAGTTGCACCGAATGGGTGGCGTCGAACACCACCGGTGCGCCGGTCTCGCGCATGATGGAGAGGCTGCGCATGTCGCTCACCAGGTTGTTGTAGCCGAAGCTGGCGCCGCGTTCGCAGGCCATGAAGTTGTCCTCGACCAGGCCTTTTTCTTTGGCCGCCGCGCGCGCCTTGTCGATCACGTTCTTCATGTCGTGCGGTGCCAGGAACTGCCCCTTCTTGATGTTGACTGGCTTGCCCGACTGCGCCACGGCGCGGATGAAGTCGGTCTGGCGGCACAGGAAGGCGGGGGTTTGCAATACGTCCACGATTTTTGCCGCGGCCTCAATGTCCTCGTTCGTATGCACGTCGGTCAGCACCGGCACACCGAGATCGTGTTTGATCTTGGCCAGGATCTCCAGCCCCTTGTCGCGGCCCGGGCCGCGAAAGCTGGCGCCCGATGACCTATTGGCCTTGTCGAAGCTGCTCTTGAAGATGAAGGGAATGCCGAGCGCCGTCGTGATTTCCCTCAAAGTGCCCGCGGTGTCCATCTGCAGCTGCTCGGACTCGATCACGCAGGGGCCGGCGATCAGGAAGAAGCGGTGCTCCAGCCCGACTTCGAAGCCGCACAGCTTCATGCTCAGGCCACCACTTTCAGATTGGCAACGGCCGCCGGATGTTCGGCTGCAGCCTGGTCACGGTGCATCATTGCCGCGGCGATGAAGGCATTGAACAGCGGGTGACCGGCCCACGGAGTGGAGCGGAATTCGGGGTGGAACTGAACGCCCATGAACCACGGGTGCACGCTTTGCGGCAGCTCGACAATTTCGGTCAGGTGCTCGCGCTGGGTCAGCGCGGAAATGACCAGTCCCGACTTGCGCAGTGTGTCGAGGTAGTTCACGTTGGCCTCGTAGCGGTGGCGGTGTCGCTCGTTCACCACGTCGCCATAGATCTGGTGCGCGAGCGTACCCGGCGCTACGTCCGAGCTTTGCGCGCCCAGCCGCATGGTGCCGCCGAGGTCGGAATGCTCGTCACGGGTCTTGATGGTGCCGTCCTTGTCTTTCCACTCGGTGATCAGGGCAATCACCGGGTTCGGATTTTCGGGTTCGAACTCAGTGCTGTTGGCGTCTTTCAGGTGCGCGACATGGCGTGCGAATTCGATCGTCGCCACCTGCATGCCCAGGCAGATGCCCAGGTACGGCACCTTGTTCTCGCGCGCAAAACGGGCCGCACAAATCTTGCCCTCGATGCCGCGCTTGCCAAAGCCGCCGGGCACCAGCACGGCATCGAATTTGGCGAGCTGGTCGATGTTCTCAGGTGTGATGGTCTCCGAGTCGAAGTAGCCGATCTTTACGCGCGCATGGTTTCGCATGCCGGCGTGGCGCAGTGCTTCGTTGAGCGACTTGTAGCTGTCGGACAGGTCCACGTACTTGCCGACCATTGCGATGTTGACTTCGCTTTGCGGGTGCTCGGTCTCGTACACCAGATCGTCCCAGCGCTTGAGGTTGGCGGGCGGCGTGTTCAGGCGCAGCTTGTCGCAGATCAGGCCGTCCAGCCCCTGCTCGTGCAGCATGCGCGGCACCTTGTAGATGGTGTCCACGTCCCACATCGAGATTACGCCCCACTCGGGCACGTTCGAGAACAACGAGATCTTGGAGCGTTCTTCCTGCGGAATCGGTCGGTCGGCGCGGCACAAGAGCGCATCGGCCTGGATCCCGATCTCACGCAGCTTCTGCGCGGTGTGCTGGGTCGGCTTGGTCTTGAGCTCGCCGGCGGCGGCAATCCAGGGCACGTAGCTCAGATGGACGAACGCCGTATTGTTGGGGCCGAGCTTGAGGCTCATCTGACGCACGGCCTCCAGAAAAGGCAGTGACTCGATGTCACCGACCGTGCCGCCGATCTCGACGATGGCGACATCGACGTCTGTAGCGGATGCTGCGCGCATCACGAATTCCTGGATCTCGTTGGTCACATGCGGGATCACCTGCACCGTCTTGCCGAGGTAGTCACCACGGCGCTCTTTTTCGAGCACGCTTTTGTAGATCTGGCCGGTCGTGAAGTTGTTGACCTTGCCCATGCGCGTCTCGATGAAACGCTCGTAATGGCCCAGGTCGAGATCGGTTTCGGCGCCGTCATCGGTGACAAACACTTCGCCGTGCTGGAAGGGCGACATGGTGCCCGGATCGACATTCAGGTACGGATCAAGTTTGATCAGAGTGACCTTCAGGCCCCGCGATTCCAGGATCGCGGCTAAGGAGGCTGAGGCGATTCCCTTGCCCAGGGAAGACACCACACCGCCGGTGACGAAGACGAATTTGGTCATGTCAGGGTCGGGAGCCAATCCCGAGGAGGTGGTAAAGCGAGATTATAGGCGTCTGCTACATTGCGGCCCATGAACGATCTTGCTGGAAAACACGTTGTTTTGGGCCTGTCCGGCGGCATTGCCTGCTACAAGGCGGCCGAATTATGCCGCGCGCTGATCAAGGAAGGCGCGACGGTGCAGGTGGTGATGACCGAAGCGGCCGCGCAGTTCATCACCCCCGTGACGATGCAGGCGCTCAGCAACCGGCCCGTGTACGACTCGCAGTGGGACGCGCGCGAGTCCAACAACATGCCGCACATCAACCTGAGCCGCGAGGCGGATGCGATTTTGATCGCCCCGTGCAGCGCCGACTTCATGGCCAAGCTGTTGCACGGGCGGGCTGACGATTTGCTGAGTCTGATGTGCCTGGCCCGCCCTGTTGCGCAGGTGCCGCTCTTGATTGCCCCCGCGATGAACCGCGAGATGTGGGCGCACCCGGCGACCCAGCGCAATCTGGCGCAACTGCAGGCCGACGGCGCGACGCTGCTGGGCGTGGGCACCGGCTTTCAGGCCTGCGGCGAAACTGGCGACGGCCGCATGCTGGAGCCGCAAGAGCTGCTGGAAGACGTGATCGCATTTTTCCAGCCCAAGCTGCTGGCCGGGCAGCAGGTGCTGGTCACGGCGGGGCCGACGTATGAAGCCATCGATCCCGTGCGCGGCATCACCAACCGCTCCAGCGGCAAGATGGGCTTTGCGATCGCCCGCGCGGCGCGCGAGGCCGGCGCGCAAGTCACTCTGGTGGCAGGCCCGGTCAGCCTGAGCACGCCGCGTGGCGTCACGCGGGTGGATGTGAAGTCTGCACAAGATATGCTTGAAGCCGTTATGCAGCATGCGGTGTCCGCTTCTGTCTTTATAGCGACCGCGGCCGTCGCCGATTGGCGACCGGCCAGCGCTGCAACGCAAAAGATCAAGAAGGACGGCACTGGCCAGTGCCCGCCCATCGACTTCATCGAGAACCCGGACATCCTGGCCACCGTGGCTCAATCGCCGCGTGGTTCAACCGGCGCGCTGTTCTGCGTCGGATTCGCGGCCGAGAGCCACGACCTGCTGGCGCACGCCAGCGCCAAGCGTGTGCGCAAGGGCGTGCCGCTACTGGTCGGCAACATCGGGCCGGCCACGTTTGGGCACGATGACAACGCGCTGCTGCTGATAGACGAGCGCGGGGCGCGCGAACTGCCGCGCGCCTCCAAACTCCTGCTTGCTCGTCAATTGATAGCGGATATTGCAACCCGGATAAGGGCTTCAGCCTGATTTTTCCTGAAAAATGAATATCGACGTCAAGATTCTCGATCCGCGCATGACGGATCAGCTCCCCGCCTACGCCACGCCCGGCAGCGCCGGGCTGGACCTGCGCGCCTGCCTGGACGCGCCGCTGCTGCTGGCCCCCAACGCCTGGCAACTGGTGCCTACCGGCATCGCAATTCATCTGGGCGACGCGAACTTCGCAGCGCTGATCCTGCCGCGCTCGGGCCTGGGCCACAAGCACGGCATTGTGCTGGGCAACCTGGTCGGTCTGATCGACAGCGATTACCAGGGGCAGTTGATGGTCAGCTCCTGGAACCGCAGCGACGTGGCCTTCACCATTGCGCCGATGGAGCGCATTGCGCAGTTGGTAATCGTGCCGGTGCTGCAGGCTCGCTTCAACGTGGTGAGCGAATTTCCCGCCAGTGCGCGCGGTGAGGGCGGCTACGGCTCCACCGGCAAGGTGTGACGCCACGCTCCCGTGTTCCGGGGAATGCTATCTACTCAATAGCGTGCAGCCATTGACTGGTAGGGTCGGTGGCTGCCTTTCATTGAAAATTCAATGCAGCAGGTCGTTCCCAGGCGCCTGTGACTGCACCTTGAAGAACCCGGTGCCGCAGGAGCCGCGCCCGATCTCGTCTTCGGTCGCTTCGCGCACGGCTTCGACCTTCAGGCTCAGGCGGATCGCGATGCCCGCGAGCGGATGATTGCCGTCGAGGACCACATGCTCGGGATAGATTTCGGTTAGGGTGTAAAGCGCGTCCTTCGGCGCATCGGGGTTGCTGCCGGCGGGCAGCGCGCTGCCCTCGAACGTCAGTCCCTCTTCGATCCCGGCCGGGAACAGGCTGCGTGGCTCCAGAAAAATCAGCTTGTCGTTAAAGTCGCCAAAGGCTTCTTCGGGCTCCAGATGCAAATCCAGCCGCGCGCCCGGGCCGTAGCCCTGTAGCGCCTCTTCGATCTTGTGCAGCAGGTCGCTGCCGCCGACCAGAAACTCCACCGGCTCGTCGAGCACGTCCAGTTCCTCGCCCAGCGTGTCCTTGAGCGTCCAGGTCAGCGCGACCACGCACTGTTTAGTAATTTCCATAGGAGAATTGTCGCAGTTATGAACATCACCCAACCCCTCGCGCTGCTCGGCGCACTGAGCCCTCAGCAGTTCATGCGCCGACACTGGCAGAAAAAGCCCCTGCTGGTGCGCCAGGCGATCCCCGGCTTTGCGGGCCTGCTGGACCGTGCCGAACTGTTCGCGCTGGCAGGCAATGACGACGTGGAGTCGCGCCTGGTCGCCCACGGCCCGCAGGGCTGGCGAATGCGCTCCGGACCGTTCGCGCGGCGGGCGTTGCCGCCGCTCAAACAGCCCGATTGGACGCTACTGGTGCAGGGCGTCGACCTGCATGTGGACGCAGCGCACCAACTGTTGCAGCAATTTCGATTTGTGCCCGCGGCGCGGCTCGACGATTTGATGATCAGCTACGCCGCAGATGGCGGCGGTGTCGGCCCGCACTTCGACAGCTACGACGTGTTCCTGCTACAGGCTCGGGGCCGGCGCCGCTGGCGTATCGGACGGCAGCTGGATCTCGGTCTGCAGGAAGGCGTGCCTTTGAAAATTCTGGCTCGTTTTGTTCCCGAGCAGGAGCTCGTGCTCGATCCAGGCGACATGCTGTACCTGCCCCCGCGCTATGCCCACGATGGCGTGGCCCTTGGTGAGTGCATGACGTACTCGATCGGCTTTCGCGCCCCGAGCCGCGCCGAGCTGGCCCGCGAGCTGTTGCAACGCCTGGCGGACGAGGCCGGGGACGCCGCTGGCGTAGCGCTGTACCGGGACTCCGGGCAGCCGGCGGTCGATGCGCCAGGGCGCATCCCTGCAAGACTGCAGAACTTTGCGCAACGCGCACTGCAGAACGCGCTGTCGGATCCGTCGGCGCTGTCCCGGGCGCTGGGTGAATATCTGACCGAACCCAAGCCCCACGTCTGGTTTGACGCGGCAGTCGTGCGGCGCCCGATACGTTCCCTTGCGCTTGACCGCCGCACCCGGATGATGTTTGATGACCATCACATTTTCATCAACGGCGAGAGCTGCCGCGCCAGCGGACGCGATGCCGCCTTGATGCGGCAACTGGCCGATCACAGGTGCCTTGCGGCGGACCAGGTGCGGCGAGCGAGTGAAGGCGCGTTGTCGCTGCTGGCGTCCTGGTGTGAGGCCGGCTGGTTGCGTGAGGGTGTGGCGCCGTAACGTAGGGGGAGTGCTGTCATGACGGTGAAACTCATCCAGGCAACAAATGGCGAGCCGACGAACGTGGACCCGATGCGGGACGGCAACGCGCCCAGCTTGCCGGGGGGAAGGTTTTCCGGGCGCAGCGAGTTCGCGCAGATAGTGCGCGACGCATTCGCGGGCGCAGCGCGCGAGGGCTGGCGTGAAATTATCATCAGCGACGCCAGCTTTGAAGACTGGCCGCTGGGTGAACGTGCTGTGGTCGATTCGCTGCAGGCGTGGTCCAGCGCGGGGCGCAGGCTGATGGTGCTGGCGCAGCGGTACGACGAGGTCTACCGCCGCCATGCACGTTTTGTGACCTGGCGTCGCACGTGGGCGCACCTGATCGAAGCGCACCGCTGTGCTGCGGCCAACACTGTGGATCTGCCCAGCGCAATCTGGAGCCCGGCGTGGGCGCTGCGCCGGCTCGATCTGGAGCGTAGCACGGGGACTTGCGGGCGCGAGGCGGAGCGGCGCTTGCAGATCAGGGAGGTTTTAGACGAGTGGTTACGCAAAAGCACACCGGGGTTTCCCGCCTCTACTCTGGGGCTGTAGCGGGGTTGTGAGGCAGACAAAGTGTTGCTTTTTCAGCACTCGGGTTTTCGATAATTGTAATTGCCAGCACTATAATTGCGGCCAGAGATGAAAGAGCTCGAGTGCTTTCCCTCGGTCGATGCAGTCTATTGCTGTGCTGACAATTTCCGGAAGTTGTTTTTTCTCCATTTAAGGAATTTTCAAATGAATAAGTCTCTCATTCTGGCTCTCGTTATCGCTTCTGCCACGCTGGTTGCCTGCGGTAAAAAAGACGAAGCACCGGCTCCGGCCCCAGCCGCTGAAACGCCCGCTGCTGCGCCCGCACCAGCTGAAGCACCTGCTGCTGCGGATGCTGCCTCTGCTGCCGCTGGCTCCGCGAGTGATGCCGCTGGCGCCGCGGGGGCTGCCGCTGACGCAGCGAGTGCTGCTGCTGGCTCTGCGAGTGATGCCTCTGGCGCCGCCGCCGACGCAGCGAAGAAGCCCTAAGCAAGTTACCCTTTTCAAGGGACTCTTGAATAGCCACCGCAAGGTGGCTTTTTTTGTGCCTGACACGCAGTCGCGGCCGCAACTACGGTCGCGCGGCGTTTACACCTCGATCCAGAGGGTGCCGTCGGTTGCGTGGGCAATGTCGATCTCCAGCGCTGCGCGTCCGAGCGCTGCCGCCAGCGCGCCACGCACCAGTTCTGGCCGGTTGTTTTGCGCGCTCAGATGCGCCGCCACGACGCGATGCAGCCCGGCGTGCTGTACCGCCAGCGCGATGGCCGCCGCGTCGGCATTGGCCAGATGGCCGTGCAAGCCTGCGACGCGCTTCTTGAGAAAGGCAGGGTAGCCGGAGGCAGCCAGGAGCTCAGGATCATGATTGCACTCCAGCAGCAGTGCCTGGCAGTGCTCGAGATGCGCGAGCACATGCGCGGTGGAGTGCCCCAGATCGGTCAATACGCCGAGTCTCGACGCCCCGTCCCAGCAGGTGAGCTGCAGCGGTTCACGGGCATCATGGGGGACGGTGAATGGCATGATCTGCAGCCCCCCAACGTCAACTGCCTGTGCATCACGTGCTGTGTTGAACAGTCCCTCGAAGTCGCATGGACCGAGGGCCGCATGGGTTCCCTGGCTCATCCATACCGGGATCCGGTCACGCAGCGCCAGCTGCCGCGCGCAGCCAATGTGGTCGCCATGTTCGTGAGTGATGAAGATGGCATCGATCTGGCTGGCTGCCAGCCCGGCCCGTCCAAGTCGGGCGTCGAGTTGCTTCAGCCCAAAGCCGCAGTCGATCAACAGGCGCGTCACCTGGGCGCCGCAGCGCGCTTCAACTACTGTGGCGTTGCCTGAGCTGCCGCTGCCCAGACTCCTGAATCTCAACATGCCACGGGGGCTTACTTGAGGTCGTCGGCGATGACCTTGACGATGCGCTGGGCATTGGCCGACGTGTCGGGCGCGCCACTCGCATCAAGCACCGATACGGTGGTCGCGTTGCCCTGGCTTTGCAGCGCAATGCGGTATTGCAGCGGCGGGATGGCTGCCTTCGATCCGCTGAACAGCTTGCTGAAGAAGCCCGGCTCCTTGTTGTCTGTGGTCGGGTCCACATAACGCACAAAGTACAGCCCCTTGCTGCGGTCGCGGTCTTCCACGGTGAAGCCTGTGCGGTCCAGCGTCAGGCCGACGCGCCGCCAGGCGCGCTCGAAGTCCTCATCCATCTGCACCACGGGGTGGCCGTTCAGCATTGCCACGCGTGCGGTCGGCTTGACCACCGCAGCTGCAGTCATCAGGGTCTTGGCCTGCTCCTGCGACGCGCCCAGTTTAAGCATCAAGCGGCTCAGGAATTCGGCCTCAAGTCCATGATCGGACGCTGTAGGTTCCCACGTGGTCTGGGTTTTCATCTGGTCCGTGTAGACCTCTTTCATACCCTGATGGGTGATGAAGATGTCGGTACCACCCTGGCCGTTGCGTTGCAGCCGGGTGCGAAACTTGTCCCGTGTGCCAGTGTCATAGGCCTGATCGAACACCTTGCCAATCGTTCTGCGGATGATGTCTTGAGGTATCTTGGCGCGGTTTTCTGCCCAGTCCGTCTGGAGGACGCCGAGCTTGCGATCGTCCTGCGTCAGCAAAAACCCGTTTTCCTGCCAGAAGTCGCGCACCGGGCTCCAGAGCTGGTCGGCTGGGCGGTTCACCACCAGCCAGTAATCATTGCCATCGCGCTCGATGTGCATGTCATCCAGTTTCGAGACAGCCGTAGCGGGCTCTGCAGGCGTGGCGGCCTGCGCATTCTGGTAGCCGCTGGCCGTGACGGGGCCGCCAGGCACGACGTAGCGGCTGTTGGGGGTCAACTGTGTCAGGTCGGGCGGGACATCGAGGCCGGCCGCCTTGCTGGCACTCTTGTAGTCGATCTTGTCGCTCTGGAGCACGGAGCAGGCGCCCAGGGTCAGCAGGAGGCCAAGCAGCGTCAGTCTTGCAAATTGGTTCACGTGGAATTCCATTAAATTGTTGCGGCGGTCAGAGCAGGCCGGCCGCGTGCAGGGCGTTCTCGACCACGATTTCGTTGGCCAGGGCGATTGGGGTCATGGGCAGGCGCAAGGTGGCGCCGCACAGTCCCATGCGGGCCATCGCCCACTTCACGGGCATCGGATTGGCTTCCACAAACAGGTGTTTGTGCAAGGGCATCAGTTTGAACTGGATTTCCATGGCGCGGCGGGCATCACCCGCGAGCGCCGCCACGCACAACTCGTGCATCAGGCGCGGCGCGATGTTCGCGGTAACGCTGACATTGCCCTGGCCACCGCACAGCATCAGCGCGACCGCCGTGGGGTCATCGCCCGAATACACGGAAAAGCCTTTGGGTACGCTTCGAATCAGCCATTGGGCGCGCTCGATGTCGCCCGTGGCCTCCTTGATGCCGATGATGCCCGGCACGTGAGCCAGTCGCAGCACGGTGTCGTGCGCCATGTCCGCCACCGAGCGACCAGGCACGTTGTACAGGATCATGGGCAGGTCCACGGCTTCCGCGATCGCCTTGAAGTGTTGGTACTGGCCCTCCTGGCCGGGCTTGTTGTAGTAAGGCACGACCTGCAGATGGCAGTCGGCGCCGACCTCCTTGGCAAAGCGCGTGAGTTCGATCGCCTCGGCGGTGGAGTTGGCGCCGCAGCCCGCCATGATTGGCACCCGTCCCTTGGCCTGCTCGACCGAGACGCGAATGATTTCGCAGTGTTCCTGCACGTTGACCGTGGGCGACTCGCCGGTGGTGCCTACCACGCCTATGCAGTCGGTACCTTCGGCGATGTGCCAGTCGATCAGTTTGCGCAGGGTGGGGTAATCCACGCTGCCGTCTTCGTGCATCGGGGTGACGATCGCCACGGTGCTGCCGGTAATGGGTGTCATGTCCGCAACTTGAAACGGTAAACCAGCATTCTAACTAGAGCTCGTAACGTGCCGGGAGTTCCTGGGCGCGCCGGCGCATCGCCGCGATGCGCTGCACGAAACGCTCCGGGCCCTGCCGGAATCCGTCTTCGAACGCCACTACGTGCAGGCCCTCGCAGGCGCGCAGCAGCTCACCGGGCTGCAACAGGAAGTCGGGCCGCGAGGGTTTGCCCACGGTCTCGTTGCCGGTGGCAAAGGTCTCATACATCAGCACGCCGCCGCTCGCCACGCTCGCCACGATGGCCGGCAGCAGCGGGCGCCACAGGTAGTTGGTGACGATGACGGCGTCGAAGGTGCGTTGGTGCATGCCGCTCGCGAAAGGCCAGGGTCTGTTCTCGATGTCCGCCACCACCGCCTCGGCTTGGCCCGCGGACACCAGGTCTGCTGTTGAGTCGATAGCATCCTGTGACCTGTCTACACCGACTACCGGGTGATTTCGCTGCGCAAACCAGCGCAGGTGACGACCGTGCCCACAGGCCACATCCAGCACCGTGCCCCCGGGCGGCACCAGGTGCGTCCAGCGCCGCACCCACTCAGAAGGCGTCTGTGTGCCGTGCGTGGCAGAGCTCATCTCACTGGCCCCACCGTGTTGCGCGCGACGCATGAAACTGGCGCAGGCCCGTGCCAGGAACACCCCGGAACCGGCTCCGCCGGGCCGCTGGTGTTGCCCCCTTGAGGGGGAGGCGCCAAAGGCGCTCCGGGGGTGTTTCATTTAGGCTTGGCATCGTCTTTGAGTGCGGCGAGCGCCATTTTTTCCACCATGGCGGGCGCCAGCAGTTTCAGCAAACGCCCAATTTTGCTCCGCCGGCCCATCACCACCTCACGCCGGCGCCGGTGCATGCCCTCGATGATCAGGTGCGCGCAATCCTCCACGCTCATGGCATCGTCCTCTCTCAAGCCGCTGGCGCCAGCCGCCACACCGGCAGCGTTGTATCCCCGGTAGCGGGTTTGCGTCGCCACCACGCCCGGATAGGCGGTGGTCACGCTCACGCCCGCAATCTTGAGTTCCGCGCGCAAGGCTTCGAAAAACCCGGTGACGGCAAATTTGGTCGCGCTATAGGCGGTGCGCCCCGGCACGCCGATCAGTCCGGCCAGCGAGGACACCGCCACGATGCTGCCGCGGGTGGCCTTGAGATGCACCAGCGCCGCGTGGGTGCACCAGACGCTGCCCCACAGATTCACGCGCATCAGGTCCTCATACCAGCCCAGATTGTCGGCGTCGACATCGGCAAACAGCGCCTGGGCTGACCGGCCCGCGTTGTTGATCAGCGCGTCGATGCGGCCGAATTCCGTGACTGTGGCAGCGATCAGGTGCCGGCACTGCGCCTGCTGCGATACGTCGGTCTGGACTGTCAGGGTTCGCGCGCCATGCGTAGCGCATTGCGCGGCGACCTGCTCCAGCAGGGCCTCGTTGCGCGCGGCCAGCACCAGTGCGATCGCGCTGCCGTGCGAGGCTGCCAGCTGGCGCGCCATTTCAGCGCCGATGCCGTCCGAGGCGCCCGTGATAATTATTGTTCTCATAGCAGGATGTTCTCGTATCCACTGGGCTGGAGCTGGATTGTGACGATTATTTTGAGGACGGGCACCATGCGCGGAATGTAGCGGTATCGACCCGGGGCGGCTGTCGCGCCCGTTGTGAATCGTCTATCGGCTGTATTTGTATCCAGTGTTTTGAGTGACGGCGGACTACAATTCGCGGCTATGGCAACGAACCCCGCAGTCAACTCCCCCGCCTACTCGGAAGGCTCGATCCGCGTGCTCAAGGGCCTGGAGCCCGTCAAGCAGCGCCCGGGTATGTACACCCGCACCGACAATCCGCTGCACGTGATCCAGGAGGTGCTGGACAACTCGGCCGACGAGGCACTGGCTGGCCACGGAAAAAAGATCCGGGTCACGCTGCACGCAGATGGCTCGGTCAGCATCGAGGACGACGGTCGCGGCATCCCGTTCGGCCTGCACCCCGAGGAGAAGGCGCCGGTGATTGAGCTGGTGTTCACCCGGCTGCATGCGGGCGGCAAGTTTGACAAGGGTGCCGGCGGCGCCTACAGCTTTTCCGGCGGCCTGCATGGCGTGGGCGTCTCGGTGACGAATGCGCTGGCCACGCGGCTGGAGGCGACCTCCTGGCGCGAGGGCAAGGTGGCGCGTGTCGTGTTTGCCGGTGGTGACGTGATCGAGCCCCTGGTGCTGCGCAAGGCCAGTGAAGGCGACCGCAAAGCTGGCACGAGCGTTCGGGTCTGGCCCGATGCCAAATATTTCGAAACCGCCACGCTGCCCATGTACGAACTGGCGCACCTGCTGCGCAGCAAGGCCGTGTTGATGCCGGGTGTTACCGTGACGCTCACAAATGAGAAGACCCGCGAGGTCCAGACCTGGGCTTATAAGGGCGGTCTGCGCGACTACCTGATGCAGGAGCTCAGTGCCGACCCGGTGATCCCGCTGTTCGAGGGCGAGGGTTTCGCCGACGCAGCGCACGACAGTTTTGCCGAAGGCGAGGGCGCGCAGTGGTGCGTGGCCTTCACCGAAGACGGCCAACCGGTGCGCGAGAGCTACGTCAACCTGATCCCCACCCGCGCCGGCGGCACTCACGAGAGCGGCCTGCGCGACGGGCTGTTCACTGCCGTCAAGGGCTTCATCGAGCTGCACTCGCTGTTGCCCAAGGGCGTCAAGCTGCTGCCGGAGGACGTGTTTGCGCGCGCCAGCTATGTGCTCAGTGCCAAGGTGCTGGACCCGCAATTTCAGGGCCAGATCAAGGAGCGATTGAATTCGCGCGATGCGGTACGGCTGGTCTCCAGCTTCGTGCGTCCGGCGCTGGAGCTTTGGCTGAACGAGCATGTCGACTACGGCAAGCGGCTGGCCGAACTCGCAATCCGTGCCGCGCAGACGCGCCAGCGCGCCGGCCAGAAGGTGGAAAAGCGCAAGGGCTCGGGTGTGGCCGTGCTGCCTGGCAAGCTGACCGATTGCGAAAGCAAGGATCTGGCCTACAACGAGGTGTTCCTGGTCGAAGGCGACTCGGCCGGCGGGAGTGCCAAGATGGGGCGCGACAAGGAGAGCCAGGCCATCCTGCCGCTGCGCGGCAAGGTGCTTAACACCTGGGAGGTCGAGCGCGATCGGCTCTTTGCGAACACCGAAATCCACGACATCTCTGTGGCGATCGGCGTGGACCCGCACGGCCCCGCCGACACGCCCGATCTCACGGGACTGCGCTATGGCAAGATCTGCATCCTCAGTGATGCCGACGTAGATGGCTCGCACATCCAGGTGCTGCTGCTCACGCTGTTTTTCCGGCACTTCCCCAAGCTGATCGAAACCGGCCACGTGTTCGTGGCGCGCCCGCCGCTGTTTCGCGTCGATGCACCCGCGCGCGGCAAGAAACCGGCTTCCAAGGCCTACGCGCTGGACGATGGCGAGCTGACCGCTATCTTGGAAAAGCTGCGCAAGGAAGGCGTGCGCGAGTCCGCGTGGACCATCAGCCGCTTCAAGGGGCTCGGTGAGATGAATGCCGGTCAGTTGTGGGATACCACCCTCAATCCGGACACGCGCCGCCTGTTGCCGGTCCAGTTGGGCACGCTGGACTTTTTGCAGACTGAAAATCTGATTACCAAACTAATGGGCAAAGGCGAGGCCGCAGCCCGGCGAGAACTCATGGAGTTGCACGGCGACGCCGTTGAAATCGATATTTGATGACCCGTTTGAATCCGACTCTTTTTAATGATTGACCAACCCACTCTCGATTTCTCCCCGAGCGAATCTGACGATTCCCTCAACCTTGCGACCTACGCGCAGCGCGCTTACCTTGAATACGCCTTGAGCGTGGTGAAGGGCCGCGCGCTGCCCGATGTCTGCGATGGGCAAAAGCCGGTGCAGCGGCGCATTCTGTATTCGATGTCGCGCATGGGGCTGGGCTTCTCGGGCAACAGTGGCGCCAAGCCGGTCAAAAGTGCGCGTGTGGTCGGTGATGTGCTGGGCCGCTTTCATCCGCATGGCGACCAGGCCGCGTACGACGCGCTGGTGCGCATGGCGCAGGACTTCAGCCAGCGCTATCCGTTGATCGACGGCCAGGGCAACTTCGGCTCGCGCGATGGTGATGGCGCTGCTGCGATGCGCTACACCGAGGCGCGACTCGCCAGGATCACCTCCTTGCTGCTCGATGAAATCGACGAAGGCACGGTGGACTTCATCCCAAACTACGACGGCAGCACCCAGGAGCCTACCCGGCTGCCAGCGCGCCTGCCGTTCACGCTGCTCAACGGTGCCAGTGGCATCGCGGTCGGCTTGGCCACGGAGATCCCGAGCCACAACCTGCGCGAGATCGCCGATGCCTGCGTGGCGCTGATCAAGACGCCGAAGCTGACTGAAGACGAGTTGTTCACCCTGATTCCAGGCCCCGACTATCCTGGTGGCGGCCAGATCATCAGCGCTGCCTCCGATATTGCAGACGCCTACCGCACCGGACGCGGCAGTCTCAAGGTGCGCGCGCGCTGGAAGATCGAGGAACTGGCACGCGGCCAGTGGCAACTGGTCGCGACCGAATTACCCATCGGCGTCAGCACGCAAAAGGTGCTGGAAGAAATTGAAGAGCTGACCAACCCCAAGGTCAAGACCGGCAAGAAGGCTTTGAGTCAGGAGCAGACGCAGCTCAAGGCCAGTGTGCTTGCGGTGCTGGACGTGGTGCGCGACGAATCGAGCAAGGACGCCGCCGTGCGCCTGGTGTTCGAGCCCAAGACCAGCCGCATAGAGCAACAGGACCTGATCACCACGCTGCTGGCACACACCAGCCTGGAAACGTCCTCGCCCATCAACCTCACCATGGTCGGGCTGGACGGGCGGCCAACGCTGAAGTCGCTGCGCCAGATGCTGGCGGAGTGGATCGAATTCCGCCAGGCTACGGTGCAGCGCCGTTCCCGCCATCGTCTGGACAAGGTGCTGGACCGCATCCACATCCTGGAAGGGCGGCAACTGGTGCTGCTCAACATCGACGAGGTGATCGCCATCATCCGGCGCGCGGACGAGCCCAAGGCCGCACTGATCGCGCGCTTTGCGCTCAGCGACCGGCAGGCCGAAGATATCCTTGAAATCCGCCTGCGCCAGCTCGCGCGGCTGGAGGCCATCAAGATCGAGCAGGAGCTCAAGGAACTGCGCCAGGAGCAGGGCAAGTTAGAGGAAATCCTGGGCAGCCCGGCAGCACTGCGCCGCTTGATGGTGAAAGAAATCGAGCAGGATGCCAAGACCTTTGCCGACCCGCGTCGTACCCTGATCCAGGCGGAGAAGAAAGTTGTCGCGGAGGTCCGGGTGGTAGACGAACCGGTCACGGTGGTGGTCTCGCAAAAAGGCTGGGTGCGCGCGCGCAGTGGCCACGGCCACGAGGCAGAGAGCTTCGCCTTCAAGGCCGGCGACGGGCTATACGGCACTTTCGAATGCCGCACGGTGGACACCCTGCTGGCGTTCGGCAATAACGGACGGGTGTATTCGGTGCCGGTCTCGATGCTGCCCGGCGCACGCGGCGATGGCCAGCCCGTGAACACGTTGATCGAACTGGAGTCGGGGACTCAGCTCACGCACTACTACGCGGGCCCCGGCAAAGCGGTGCTGCTGCTCAGCAGCACCGCGGGTTACGGTTTTCTCGCCGCGGTGGAACACTTGACATCGCGCCCGCGGGCCGGCAAAGCGTTTATCGGCTGCAACGTGGGTGACGCGGTGTGCCGTCCGTCTCCTGTCAGCGGCTCTTCGAATGACGCGCCGCTGGCGCCGGCAACGCATGTGGCCTGCGCTTCCACGGGCGGGCGAATCCTGACGTTCGAGATCGGCGAACTCAAGACCATGAGCCACGGCGGGCGCGGTCTGATGCTGCTCGACCTCGAGCCCAAGGACACGCTTGCAGGGGCCGCGGCCTATACCCGCAGCGTGCGGATCGAAGGCCTGGGCCGCGGCGGCAAGGAGCGCGCCGAAACGCTGGAGATCCGCTCGCTGAACAACGCGCGCGGTGCGCGCGCGCGCAAGGGCAAGGCCGCGGACCTGGGCTTCAAACCGGCGTTCATCGTGCGGGTTGAGTAGTCAAAACAGGCCGTAACCCTTATCCCTAAATCTTGGTTAGCTATCAATGCGATAGTTAACGAGGTTTTACCTGTTCAATGTTGACGCTGAGATTGTCCAGTGCCGGTCGAACCGACGCCTTGGCTCAGCCTGGCGTGGCGCCGTGTGCGTGCGCCATGACGTCAATGGCCAGCGCCGAATGCGCATAGGCTCCGCCGGCGCGCATCTCGGCGGCCACCCAGATGGCTTCCATGATTTCCTGTTCGGTGGCGCCCGCCTTCATGGCTGCTTGCGTGTGGCCACGGATGCAATACGGGCACTGGGTCACGTGCGCCACGGCCACCGCGATCAGTTGCTTGGTTTTTCCGGGCAGGGCACCGTCGGCAAACACGGCGGCGCTGAAGGCCTTGAAGGCGTCCAGCGGCTTGGACGCTAGCTCACGGCGCTTGCGCGCGATCTCTCCAGTGGATGCGGGATAAAGTGGAGTCTCCATGATTTGATTCCTTGAGGATTGTTGGATTTCAATTCGTGCGCGCGGCTGTCGGCTGGTAGATGCCCGCTTCGGCGCGGAACGGAATTGCAATCCGGTTCCAGCCGTTGATGGCGATGATCGCGAGTGTCAAATCGACGATCGCTTTCTCGTCGAACTGGCGCCGCACCTGTTCATAGAGCTCATCAGACACCTCGTGCCCCGCCAATTGGGTGAGCGCCTCGGCCCAGGCCAGTGCGGCGCGCTCACGCTCGGTGTAAAAGCCCGTTTCGCGCCATGCCGGCAGCACGTACAGGCGCTGCTCGGTCTCGCCGGCCGCGCGCGCATCCTTGCTGTGCATGTCCAGACAATAGGCACAGCCGTTGATCTGGGACACGCGCATCTTCACCAGCTCGAGCAGCGGATGCTCCAGCCCGCTTTGGCGCACATACTTCTCCAGTCCCAGCATCGCCTGGAACGCGCCGGGCGATGCCTCTTTGTAATCGAGTCGTTCCTTCATGTGGTTCGCCTTGAAGTGGTTAAAAACGGGGCGACTTCAGCGTGCTCACGCGCCGGTCTCGATCGCCCCCGGTGTCAAAAGAAAATCCCGCATCGCCACTGCGTTGTTGTGCGCCTCGTCATGCGCACCGTACACGAGCGTGATCGTTCCCTCGCGCGCTAACGCGCGCAGCGATTCGAGCGGTTCCGCACGCGGGCGCAACTCCACCGCATAGCGCCGGCGAAACTCCGGCCACAGCGCGGGGTCGTGGCCAAACCATTGGCGCAGCTCGGTGCTCGGCGCCAGTTCTTTTGCCCATTGAGTAAGCGCCAGCGCTTCCTTCTTGACGCCGCGCGGCCACAGGCGGTCGATCAGGATGCGCGTGCCGTCGGCATCAAGGGGTGGTTCATAGGCGCGCTTGATCTGGATGTGACTTGCAGGGATTTTCGAACTCATGAGCTTGCCTTCGCCGCGACCGCGCCAGACGCCATGGTGCGTTCGAATTCGACTTCCGCGCGCAGCCCCTCCAGATCCCGGTGAATCACCGCGATCGCGAGCTTGCGATCACCACGCCGGTAGGTGATGGTGCAGTCGCGTGCGTCCAGGGAGCCATCGATGTCGGCATGGTCCCAGTCCTTCGCGTGGCCCACGTACGCCAAGCCAAAATCGTACTGTTCCGTCCAGAAAAACGGCACGCCGTCGTAGCGCTCACACAGCCCCAACATATTGCGCGCAGCGGTCTGTCCCTGGCGCCCGGCGACGACCCAATGCTCGACCCGGATGCGCTCGCCGCTCAGGCGGTCAGGCCAGCTCGCGATGTCGCCTGCTGCAAAAATTCCCGGCGCGCTGGTCTGCAGGTACTCGTCCACCAGCACGCCGTGGTCGACCTTCAGGCCAGCCTGTTCGGCCAGTCCGGTCGCGGGGCGTACGCCGACTCCGATCACGACCAAGTCCGCTGGCAGTTTCTCGCCATTCTCCAGCGTCACTTCATGCGCGTCGATGTGCGACGGGCTGGTTCCGAGGTGGAACACCACGCCGTGTTGTTCGTGCAACGCACGAATGAAGTTGCCGCCCTTTGGCCCCAGGATCTTTTCCATCGGGCAGGTTTCGCGTCCGACGACATGCACCTCGATATTGCGCGCGCGCAGCGATGCCGCCACCTCCAGCCCAATGAAGCTCGCGCCTATCACCACGGCGCGGTGGCCTGTCGCCGCGGCGTTGGCCAATGCTTCGCCGTCGGCCTGGGTGCGCAAGTAGTGAACGTGCGGGAGATCGGCGCCCGGGATGGTGAGCTTGATGGGCTCGGCACCTGTGGCCAGTAGCAGCGCGCCATACGTCAGGCTGCTGCCATCTTCAAGATGCAGCCGGCGCTGTGCCGAGTCGATGCTGACGACCCGCGTGTTCAGGCGCAGATCGATGTGGTTCTCTGAAAAAAACTCCGGGGCACGCAGCGGCAACCAATCTGCCGGCGCCGTACCGGCCAGAAAATTCTTCGATAGATTGGGCCGATCGCAGGGCGGCGCTGCGTCGGCGCTCAGCAGCGTGACGGCGCCGGTGTAACCCTCGCGGCGCAGGGTGACGGAAGCCGCCTCACCTGCCGCGCCGCCCCCAACGATGACGATCGATTCGGGTCGGCCTGGCGTCGCCGGGTGGGTGGGCGCATCGGCCTGCTTCGCGGTCACATAGACAGTATTTCCGCGCCTCTCGACGCGCCAGCACGCTATCGGGTTCAGCGCCGGTGCGCGCAGCACTTCACCTGTGCGCAGGCTGAAGCACGCGTGGTGCCACGGGCAGCGCACCGTGTCGCCGACTAGCAGGCCGTCGGCCAGCGGCGCTCCGTAGTGGGTGCAGGTGGCGCCGACGGCAAAAAGTTCGTTCCCGCGCCGCGCCAGGATCACTGCCTCGCCCTGCGCGTGGCCCACAAGCATGCCGTTGTCCGGGATTTTTTCCAGCGCGACGCCCTGCGTGAAGTCATCACCCTCGAGGGCCTGATTTTCTTCGCTCATGACACGCTCCTTGTTAAGACCGGAGATTGCGCGCCAGCGCTTTGCCCTGCGCCAGGTTCGCTCGGGAGCCGATGGGCAATTGCGAAAATCACGTCCAGCGATCTCATGGTCTATCTCCTGCGATGAAAGCGAACGGCCCGCCGCGACGGCGTACCCGCGCCATCACGACACCGTGGAATCAAGCATACGCGCGGTGCGGCGCGCGATCATCCAGTAGGGACATTGATCCTTCGTCTTCTCAAATCTGTCCGCGGCATGTGTGGCAGATGGCCGTGGGGATCAGGCCATGAAACAGGATGTCAATCGCGCGCCAAGGTCAATTCATCGATCCGCCGCAGGCTCTGCACCGTCTGCAAACAAGCCTGAGCCGCCTCTGTGCCCTTCACCACGAAATGCTCCGTGAAGAAGCGCCGATGCTCCTCATGCGCGTGAAAGTGCAGCGGCGTCAACACGGCCGACAGCACGGGAACACCGGTTTCCAACTGCACCGACATCAGTGCCTTGATCACCGCGTCGGCCACGAACTCATGGCGGTAAATACCGCCGTCCACCACGAGGCCGCAGGCCACGACGGCGGCGTAGCGGCCTGATTGGGCGAGCTTCTTGATATGCAGCGGAATCTCAAAGGCGCCGGGCACTTCGAACAGGTCGATGGCGTCGCGCGGCACGCCGTGACGCCCCATCTCTGTCAGAAACGCGTCGCGCCCCTGATTGACGATGTCGTGATGCCAATGTGCCTGGATGAACGCAAAGCGCGCGCCGGGTGGGATGCTTGGGTGGTTGTCGGGCTGACTCATGGAATTCCTCGCTGAGGTGTTTGCCAAAAATCAGGGCGAACGCAAGCGGCGGCCCGCACGTGCCTAAGCGCGCGGCATAGCCGTCAACTTCGCGATCTCTTTTATCCGGACTGTGACCGTCGGCTTCGAATTAGCACCGAATCTGCTGACCCCGCCATGACCTCAAGCCGGGGCGGGCGCTCGCGGGCTTGTGCGATTGCTCGCCATCACCGCCGGTGGGGATTTGCACCCCGCCCTGAGAACGCTTGGGCCCGCGATGGCTCGCGGGACCGGATTATTCTAAATCGGGAAGGGAATTGATGGGTGGCACATCAGCTACCGACCGTCAGGCGATCTCTGCAATCAGCTCGATTTCCACACAAGCGCCCATCGGGATTTGCGCCACGCCGAAGGCGCTGCGCGCATGGGCACCCTTGTCGCCGAACACCCTGCCGAACAATTCGCTGGCGCCATTGGTCACCAGGTGCTGCTCGGTGAAGCTGCTGGTCGAATTGACGAGCGACATGAGCTTGACGATGCGCTTGACCTTGTCGAGATTGCCCACGGCGGCGTGCAACGTTCCCATGAGGTCGATCGCCACGGCACGCGCCGCCGCTTTGCCTTCTTCGACGGTCATGTTCTTGCCGAACTGGCCGACCCAGGGCGCGCCGTCTTTCCTGGCGATGTGACCGCTCAGAAACACCAGGTTGCCGGTTTGCACGAATGGCACATAGGCGGCCGCCGGCGTGGCAACGGCGGGCAGGGTGATGCCGAGCTCCTTCAATTTGTCGTAAACGCTCACGAGGGATCCTCCAGAAGTTTCAGTTCGATGGGCTCCACTGTAACGCGCACCTCCAGCGTGTGGCTGGCGCCGCCATGGATCACGCCGCGCAGGGGCGCGACGTCGCCGTAGTCGCGGCCGATTGCGAGCGTGACGTAGTCTTCGCCCGGTGTGCCCATGCCGAAGCGGTCGTTGGTTGGATCGAAGTCGCACCAGCCAGGGCCGTGCGGCAGATCGGGCAGATAGAGCGACGCCCAGGCGTGCGAGGCGTCGCTGCCGACCAGCCGCGCCTGACCCGGCGGCGGCTGCGTCAGCAAATAGCCGCTGACATAGCGTGCGGGCAGGCCCTTTGCTCGCAGGCAGGCGATCATGATGTGCGCAAAATCCTGGCACACGCCAGCGCGCTGCGCCAGCGCATGTTGCGCTGGCGTGTTGACATCGGTGCTGGCGGTTTCATAGCGCAACTCGTTGTGGATACGCGTCATCAAGTCGCGCGCGGCCGCCAGCAGGGGCACGCCCGCGCCGAAGCTGGGCCGCGCATAGGCCGCGAAGTCTTCGTGGCGCGGTGCCAGCGGCGACGAAAACAAAAACCCGGCCGCCGCGTCATAGGTCGCACCGGCGCCGTAGGTGAAGCGATCGCGCACCTGCTCCCACGGCATGACGCTTTGAGTCGCCGCGGCTGCGCAGGTTGATACCACGCTGGTCGCGATCACGGCGAGCGCGTCATGCTCGGCCCTCAGCGAAAAAAACGACCGTGTATTGCCAAACACGTCTCTGGTCTCGCTCAAGTCCACCGGCTGCGGCTGCACGCGCAAGGCGTGGCTGACGAGCGTTTGGGTCTGCGTGTCCAGTGGCCTCAAGTACGCCATGTGCTGCGCCGTCTTGACCGGCGGCGTGTAGGAGAACAGGGTTTCGTGGACGATGCTCAGGTCCATCACGCCCCTCCAATGAGCTCGGACACCGATGAATGCGTGAAGTACAGGTCGCAGATCACATCGGAGAGGGCACGCGCCGCGCTCAGGCATTGCTGCAGCAGATCCATCAACCGGTCGTGATGACCTTCCGCATTGACCGTACACAGTTGCGTCAGGTCCCAGTGGTCGGGGTCCGGAACTTGCAGTACCAGCGGGCCGGCCTTCCCGGGGGCGCCGCTGGCCAGCCCGTCCAGGCACTGCGCCAGCGCTTGCGCTACCCGACGCAGTGAGCGCGAGTTCTCGCGGTCCAGTACGAGCAAGTCAAGCAGCGCAGCTACCTCATGACCGTTCAGGGCGCGCGCTCGTAACGAAGCGGCGCTGTCGAACAAGGCGACCATGGCCTCGAAACCACCGGCGTCATGCACCGGACCAGTCTCGAACCCATGCGCCAGGGACGCGGCCAAAAAACCAAGGCGTTCGAGGTAGCGTCCGATGCTGAGCAGCCGCCAGCCGTCGTCGCGTTCCATGTGATCGTTCTGTGCGCCGGCGATGGCGGCCAGTTGGGCGCTGGCGGAATCGAGGATGCGCATCGCGCCCGATGCGGCATGCTCGCCGAGTGGGACGGTTTCGGCGCTGCGCTGCACAAACTCCTGCCCGGCTCGCACGATCATGTTCCAGTGCTCCTGCGACAGCCGCTCGCGCACCGCGAAGGCCGCGAGTTCGACCGCACGCAGGCTGAAGCCCACGCTGGCCGTAGCGGCGTCGCCGCCCAGCCCCTCGACCAGCGAGCGTTCGAACTCCCACGGCGCCAGGTTGGCGGCAGGCGCGCCGGGCGGCACCAGCGAGTTGCGCGCGTCCAGGTCACCGAGCCAGGTCAGCAGCTGCTGCGACGGCGGACCTTCGCCATGCAGGCACTCCAGCGTGAGGTGCGCGAGCCGGATCGTGTTCTCACAGCGCTCCGTGTAGCGACCCAGCCAGTAAAGGTTTTCCGCCGCGCGGCTGGTCACGAGGGGTTTGCGCTGCGGCACCAGCACCGTCCGATCCACATCACCGGGCCCGTTGGTGGGCACCCAGGTGTCGGCGCTGCTGGCGCCGCGCCGCAGGGTTGCCCACTCATCGTTGGATGTGGCGATGCGCGTCAGCCCCCCTGGCAGAATGCGCCACGACTGCGGCCCGTCGCAGATGGCGAACACCCGCAGCGTGGCCGGGCGCGGCGTGATGGGTGGCGAATCGTGTCCGCGGCCGCAGGTGGGAAGTTGCGACAACGGCAGGTCATCCTGCACGGTGTACGCGTCGCTGTCGCGCAGAATGCGCCCGGCCCACTCATCCAGCGCGGGTCGCGCCAGCGATCGCCCGGGTACCGCCGCGAACCAGGCAGGCCCCCATGATGACGCGGGATACGTAGGCTTGATGACTTTGTCGTCCAGCCGCGGCAGCGCCTGCGCCAGCGCCGCGCGCTCACCGCACCACCAGGTGGGCAGCGCGGGCAGCGCCAGCACTTCGCCCAGCAGGTGCTGTGACAGCGCGGGCAAAAAACCCAGCAGGGCCGGTGATTCGAGAAATGCCGAGCCCGGCGCATTCGCCACCAGCACGTGGCCAGCACGGATAGCCTGCAGCAGGCCCGGTACGCCGAGCAGCGAGTCGGCACGCAGCTCCAGCGGGTCCAGAAACTCGTCATCGAGATGCTTCAGCAGGCCATGTACCCGCTCCAGCCCGTGCAGTGTCCTGAGATACAGCCACTGGTCGCGCACCGTCAGGTCGCTGCCCTCGACCAGGCTCAATCCCAGGTAGCGTGCGAGGTAGGCGTGCTCGGAATAGGCCTCGTTGTAGGGGCCGGGCGTGAGTAGCGCGATGTGCGCTTTGGCGCCGGCCGCAGTCATGCGCTTGAGGCCATGCACCAGGGCTTGGCAGGTGGCGGCCAGTCGCTGCACATGCATGGCCTCGAAGGCCTGCGGAAACTGGCGCGAGATGGACAGCCGGTTTGCGAGCAGGCGGCCGAGCCCGGCGGGTGCCTGCGTGTGCTGCGAGAGCACCCACCAGTTGCCATCCGGTCCGCGTGCCAGGTCAAAGGCGACGATATGCAGATGCGTGCCCCCGAGAGGTTTGACGCCATGCATGGCGCGCAGGTAGCCGGGGTGGCCCTGCACCAGTGCGGGCGGCAGCAGGCCGCTGGCCAGTAGCCTCTGCGCACCGTAGACGTCCTCCATCACTCCTTCCAGCACGCGCACCCGCTGCAGCACGCCAACCTCGATCTGCTGCCAGCTCTGTGGCGAGATGATCAGCGGGAACAGATCCAGCGACCATGGCTGTTGCACGCCGCTGGCGTCGGCAGGGACCTTGTCGTCAATGTTGTCAACCGCGTTGTCGTGGATCCGGGGCTGCAGATTCGCCATGCGGCGTTCCAGGTCGGTGAAGCCGCCAGGCCCGAAATTATCGAAGAATTGGCTCCAAACCGGCGCCAGTTCTTGGTTTATTGCCCCTGATACGGTAGCGTCAACAGAGCTGCGACCGCGCAGCTCGTCGAAATGCCCCAGCGCAGCGGGCGCTGCCAGTGCCGCTGCCAGTTTGGCCGCGGATTGCGGGGAGTCGGCATCAGGGATGGAGTTCACGGAATCAATAGGTTGGTCCATGTGCAGCTATTGTCCCATTCCCTGCGGTCAGGACGTCATGCCCGGCGGCAACCCCGAGACCGAATCGATCATGGAAAACTCAGCCTGCAGCCGTTGCCGTTTGGGTGGCAGGCCCGGCTGCTTTTCCACGCGGAACCCGAGCTGTTCCAGCGCCTCGCGCACGCTGTGGGCGACGGTGTAGGTTGCCAGCGTCGTGCCCGGGCGGCAATGGCGCGCCACCGCCTGGAGTGTGGCGCGTGACCACATCTGCGGATTGACCGCGGGACTGAAGCCGTCCAGGTACACCGCGTTGGCCTTGCAGGTCAGGGCCGCCAGCATGGTCTCGACCTCGCCTACGGCGAGCGTCAACTGCACCCGTCCATCGGCAAAGCGCAGGTGCTGGACGCCGCCGGGCGACAGGCCCCGCCAGGCCCTGGCGAGTTGTTGCGCCAAAGCCTGCAGGCGTGCCGACAACGGGGCCAACGCGGTATTTTCCCCTCTCGCGCAGTCCGTTACCAGCGCGCTGCGCACGATGTCAGCCGCTGCCACCGGATAGGCTTCAATCGATACAAAGTGCAGGCGGTCGCAGCGTCGCTCGTCCGCCTCCCACGCGGCCCAGGTAGTGAGGAAATTGATGCCCAGTCCGAAGCCGGTTTCGAGCACCGTGAATTCGGCCATGTCCCGCCAGCGCTCCGGCAAACCGCATCCTGCTAGAAACACGTGCAGCGCCTGCGCCACGCCGCCCGAGCGCGAGCGGTACCTGTCGTTGAAGCGGGGGCTGTGCGGACTGCCGTCGTCTGCCCACACGACAGGTTCGCTCATCGCACACCGCCTTGCGCGGAGTGCCCGTGTCAGTTCAGGTGAAACATCTGGGTGCCGAACAGGCCGACCAGTCCGATCAGGATCAGGTAGATGGCCACGATGAAGTTCAGCAGCTTGGGCATGACCAGGATGAGGATTCCGGCGATGAGCGAGATCAAGGGGGTCAGGCTGAGGTGGATGTTCACAGAATCTCCAATGCGGTTAAGCCGAAACAGGGACAAGCCCTCGAGTGCCCATTCTAGGCCGTACCGGGGTCGCATGCGCCGTTTCGAACACCCGTGCGGGCTGCACAAACTCGAGCGGTCTGTTAGCCTTTTGGGGTCCCAGTTCAAATATCAATTCAGCAAGGCACATCATGCAATACCGACGTCTTGGCCGCAGCGGCCTGCAGGTCAGCGAACTTTCTCTGGGCTCCTGGGTGACTTATCACAATCAGGTGGATGTGGCCGCGGCGCGCGAGATGCTGGCGGCTGCACGTGATGCCGGCGTCAACTTCTTCGACAATGCCGAAGTCTATGCGGGTGGTAAGAGCGAAGTCGTCATGGGCGAGGCGTTCAAGGCCTTGAAGTGGCCGCGGCTGAGCTACATCGTCTCGACCAAGTTCTATTGGGGGCTGAGTCAGGATAGCCAGCCGGTCAACCACAAGAACACCCTCAACCGCAAATACCTGATGCAGGCGATCGACGGTTCGCTCAAGCGCATCGGACTCGATTACTTCGATCTGGTGTATTGCCATCGGTCCGACCCGAACACCCCGATCGAGGAAACCGTCTGGGCCATGAGCGACATGATCAGCCGCGGCAAGGCCCAGTACTGGGGCACCAGCGAGTGGTCCGCCGACGAGATCCGTGCTGCCTGGGACGTGGCCGAGCGCCACCATCTGCACAAACCCGTGATGGAGCAGCCGCAGTACAACCTGTTTCATCGCCGGCGGGTGGAGCAGGAATACGCGCGACTGTATGAGGACATCGGCCTGGGTCTGACCACCTGGAGCCCGCTGGCCAGCGGCTTGCTCACCGGCAAATACCGCAACGGCATTCCGGCTGGCAGCCGTGGGGCGCTGGAAGGCATGGGGTACCTCGTCAAGGGCCTCACCGATGCCGCCAAGAACTCGGCGGTCACGCAACTGGGTGCGATCGCAAAGGACCTGGACTGCAGCCTGGGCCAGCTGGCAATTGCCTGGGTAGCGCGCAATCCCCGAGTGAGTAGCGTCATCACCGGAGCATCCAGGATATCGCAGTTGAAAGATAACCTTGGCGCCGTGGACGTGCTCCCCAAACTCACGCCCGAGGTCATGGCGCGCATCGACAAGATCACGGCGTCACTGGCCGACTGATGCATCGGCGCGCTGACGCCGCAATTACCACCGCGCTGGGCAACCGGTCCGTTTAGCATCGCGCCATGCGCAGCTTTTGGCTTCAAGGGGGATATCGGAGCGTTGCGAGGTCCCGGTGGGCCTTCGCGGCCCTGCCTGGTTTCGTCGCGGGCACCGGGCTGCAGTTGCAGCAGGCGGTGCTCTGGTTCTGGCCAATTTACGCATGTTTTGTGGTCGTAGCCATTACCCTGTATTGGGTTGCAGCTACAAAACATATAGTAATCAAGGGAAATTTCTGGCGCCGCTGTGGGGTGTTTATGGCGGCGGCGGTGCTGGGTTTCAGCCTGTGCGGCCTGCGTGCCACGGCCTTCGAGCACGACGCACTGGCACCTGCGCTGGAGGGCCGCGACATCGCCGTGGTGGGCGTGGTGGCCGCCATGCCGCAGCGCAGCGAGGTCGGGCTGCGCTTTCGCTTTTCGGTCGAATCGGCTGTGCTCGATGGCGCCGCCGTAGCGCTGCCGCCGCAGATTTACCTGAGCTGGTATAGCGGCGGCTACGGCGGCGCTGCTGTCGCAACTGCCGGTGGCGCCGCGCCGGTCGCGCTGCAGCCGGCCGACCTGCGCGCCGGCGAGCGCTGGCGCATGACGGTGCGCCTGAAGGCGCCGCACGGCAATAGCAATCCCCATGGCTTCGACTACGAGCTGTGGTTGTGGGAGCAGGACTTGCAAGCCACCGGCTATGTGCGCACCGGCCCGAAAGACGCCGCCCCTCAACCGTTGGGCGACACCTGGCAGCACCCCGTGGAGCGGGCGCGCCAGCAGGTGCGCGATGCCATTCAGGCACACGTCGCCGAGCGCCCGCTGGCGGGGGTGATCGCGGCCCTGGTGGTGGGCGACCAGAATGCGATCGAGCGCGCCGACTGGGACATCTTCCGCGCCACCGGTGTTGCGCACTTGATGAGCATCTCCGGGCTGCACATCACCATGTTCGCGTGGCTCGCCGCCGCGCTGGTGGGCTGGCTGTGGCGGCGCTCGGCCCGCTTGTGCCTGTTCTACCCGGCGCCCAGCGCGGCGCTGATCGGCGGGGTGCTACTAGCGGGCGCCTACGCCGTGTTCAGCGGCTGGGGCGTGCCCTCGCAGCGCACCATCTGGATGCTGACCACCGTGGGTCTTCTGCGTCTGTCGGGCCGGCGCTGGCCCTGGCCGCAGGTCTGGCTGCTGACCTGTGCTGTGGTGCTGGCGGTTGACCCGTGGGCATTCATGCAGGCCGGCTTTTGGCTCAGTTTTGTTGCGGTGGGCGTGCTGTTTGCGGCGGATCCAGGCGCCGGTGGCGTGCGCGCCACGGGCGTCAGGAGCCGGTTGGTCACCATGGCGCACGAGCAGTGGGTGGTCACGCTCGCGCTCACGCCGCTCACGCTGCTGCTGTTTGGCCAGGTCTCAGTGGTGGGCCTGCTCGCGAATGCGGTGGCCATTCCCTGGGTCACGCTGGTCGTCACGCCGCTGTCCATGCTGGGCGTGCTGCTGGCGCCACTGTGGGACGCGGCGTCCTGGGCCGTTGCGGCGCTAGCTTGGTATTTGAAGTTGCTGGCGCAACTGCCGTTCGCCACTGTTTCAGTCGCTTCTCCTGCCGTATGGGCGGGGGCCGCAGGAGTTTTTGGTGGCCTGTTGCTGGCGATGCGGCTCCCCTGGTCGTTGCGCCTGCTGGGGTTGCCGCTCATGCTGCCGGTACTGCTGTGGCAACCGCACCGCCCGCCCGCGGGTCAGTTCGAGCTGTTGGCGGCGGACGTCGGGCAGGGCAACGCCGTGATCGTGCGCACCGCCAAGCACACCCTGGTGTACGACACCGGGCCGCGCTTCAGCCAGGAGAGCGACGCCGGCCAGCGCGTGCTGGTGCCGCTGCTGCGCGCACTGGACGAGCGGGTTGACACCGTGCTGCTGAGCCATCGCGACAGCGATCATATCGGCGGGGCGCCCGCCGTGCTGGCGATGCAGCCGCAGGCGAATCTGCTCAGCTCGATCGAGGCCGACCACCCGCTGCAGGCGCTGCGCCCGGCGACCCGCTGCATTTCTGCGCGCGATGGCGGCCAGCGCTGGGAGTGGGACGGCGTGCGCTTCGAGGTGCTGCACCCGGGCGCAGCCGACTACGATGGGCCCAACAAGCCCAATGCAATGAGTTGTGTGCTACGCATCTCTAACGGGGCACAGACGGCCCTGCTGGTGGGCGATATCGAGGAGGCGCAGGAAGCCCGGCTGGTAGCCAATGCCGTGGGCCTCATCGAGGCCGAGCGTCTGGATGTGTCGCCGCTGCGCGCCCAAAACCCAGTGGTGTCGCCGCTGCGCGCCGACGTGCTGCTGGTGCCGCACCATGGCAGCAAGACTTCGAGCAGCGCGGCATTTCTGGATACGGTGCAGCCGCGCCTGGCGCTGGTGCAGGCCGGGTACCGCAGCCGTTTCGGGCATCCAGCGGCGCCTGTGCTGGCGCGCTACCAGGAGCGCGGCATCCGGGTACTGGACTCGGCCCACTGCGGCGCGGCCCTGTGGGCATCCGCGCGGCCCGATGAGGTCACATGCCAGCGGGAGGCTGCGCTGCGCTACTGGCACCACCGAGTGCCTTGACACCGCCCCAGGCTTGGCGCCGTGGGGCAGCGCTTGTCTTCAGCGCGTCGTGCAAACGAACGGCAGCCATGCATGCAGCCATGAGGCTTGCGGCAGCCACGGTGCGATCAGGGTCAGCGCGGCACTGACCAGCAAGGCGGTCCCGGCGATGCGCCGCGCCGCCGGCCGGGCGCTGAAGCCGGCGAATCGTTGCGCGCCGAACGCGGCGAGAGACATGGCTGGCAACGTACCCAATCCGAACGCGGCCATCGTCAGTGCACTACGCGTCGCATCAAGCTGTACCGTCGCGATCAGCAGCACCGTGTAAACGAAACCGCACGGCATGAAACCCCAGACCATGCCGAACGCGAACGAGCGCGGCAGCGTCGTCACCGGCAGCAACCGTCGCCCGAGCGGCGCGATGTGCGACCACAGGCGCCGCCCGGCACCGAAGCCGACCTCGCGCACGCGCCCGAACGCGACCAGCGCGCCGAGCAGCAACGCGCCTGCCGCCAGCACGCGCAGGCCCCGGCGCAGGTTGTCGGTATCCAGCAGGCCGAGCAGGCCACCGAACACCCCGCCGAGCAGCAACCCGGCGAGCGTGTACGAGGCGACACGGCCGAGTTGGTAGCCGAGCAGCAGACGCGGCCGTGGACGGCCGTTGGCGTCCTTGACCGTCGCAATGCCCAGCGCGGCAGAGATGCCCCCGCACATGACCAGGCAGTGGCCGCTGGCGGCCAGGCCCAACAGCAGCGCGGCGCCGATCGTGAGCACGCCGTTCATTTGTGCCCTTCGGCGGACGCGGGTTGATCATCGAGCAACGGCAACAGCGCTGGCGTGTCCATGTCTTCGAACTGGTCGTGCTCGACCGCCCAGAAGAATGCGATACCGGCGCCGATCAAGAACACGATCGACAGCGGGATCATCACGACGAGGATGTTCATGCAACGTGGCCCAGGTCGACGGTTGCGGGCGCGGACACGGGCGCGGTCGCCGTACGTCGGCCAATGCGCAGCGCATTGAGCACCACCACGAGGGAACTCAGCGACATGCCGATGGCGGCCAGCCAGGGCGGCACAAAACCGAGTGCCGCGATCGGTACCACCGCAAGGTTGTAGCCCAGCGCCCAGCGCTGGTTCTGGCGCAGCACGGCCAGAGTCTCGCGCGCGATCGCACGCGCCTCGGGCAGCGCTGCGAGGTGGGTGGCGTCGAGGATCACGTCGCCTGCGGCCTGTGCCAGTTCCGCACCCGAGGCCAGCGCCACAGCGATATCGGCGCCTGCAAGCACGGGCGCGTCGTTGATGCCGTCGCCGACGGCCAGCACACGCGCGCCGC
>JBDTCK010000094.1:0-4776 GCA_039923645.1 Rhodoferax sp. | reverse complement strand
GGCGTATTCACGCAGAACCGCTTTTGCGCGGCGCCGGTGCAGGTGTGCCGCGAGCATCTCGCCGGGGGCCACGCGATTCGCGCCTTGTTGATCAATACAGGCAACGCCAATGCCGGTACCGGCGAAGATGGGCTGGCGCGCGCCCGCGCCAGCTGCGCGGCGCTGGCGCGCCAGCTGTCACTCGCGCCGGAGCAGGTGCTGCCGTTTTCGACCGGTGTGATCATGGAGTCGCTGCCGCTGGAGCGCATCGAAGCGGGTCTGCCAGCCGCTGTGGCGGATGCGCAAGAGAGCCACTGGGTGCGCGCGGCCGAGGCCATCATGACGACCGACACGGTGCCCAAGGCATTCAGCACGCGGGTCGTGATCGGCGGCGCGACCGTCAGCATCAGCGGCATTGCCAAGGGCGCTGGCATGATACGCCCCAACATGGCAACCATGCTCGGCTTCATCGCCACCGATGCCCGCGTCGATCGGGCCGTGCTGCAGCAAATGGTCAAGGTGGTGGCCGAGGCCTCGTTCAACCGCATCACGATTGACGGCGACACTTCCACCAACGATTCATTTGTGGTGATCGCCAGCAACAAGGCGGCACACGCACCCATCACCTCCCTGGACAGTGCTGACGGTCGCGCGCTCCAGGCTGCCATGACCGGTATTGCACAAAAACTGGCTCAAGCCATTGTGCGTGATGGGGAAGGCGCTACAAAATTCATAGTCATCAGGATCGAAGGCGGTAAAACCAGCGAGGAATGTCGCAAGGTAGCCTATGCGATTGCGCACTCGCCACTGGTCAAGACGGCATTCTTTGCCAGCGACCCGAATCTGGGCCGCATCCTGGCGGCGGTGGGCTACGCGGGCATAGCCGACCTGGATCAGACGAAGATCGATCTGTACCTGGACGATGTGCACGTTGCCGCCCAAGGTGGTCGCAATCCCGCGTACCGCGAGGAAGATGGCCAGCGCGTCATGAAGCAAAGTGAAATCACTGTGCGGGTGGTGCTGGGACGCGGCAGCGCCGCGGACACGGTGTGGACCTGCGATCTGAGCCACGAGTATGTATCTATCAACGCGAATTACCGCTCGTAAATGCCGTATTGCACATGAACGAAAGCCTTGAACGCCTGATGCTGCGGGCCGAGCAGCTCATGACCCGGATCGAAGCGGCGCTGCCCGAACCCTTCTCGCCACCCGACTGGAGCGCTGCCATCGCCTGGCGCTACCGCCGGCGCGGCACGGGCCATGGCCTGCTTTCGCCGGTGCGCCACGTGGGCGCAATCAGCCTCGATGACCTGAAGGAAATCGACGGGCAGAAGGAAAAAATCCGTCTCAACACCTTGCATTTCGTGCAAGGCAAGCCGGCCAACAATGTGCTACTGACCGGTGCGCGCGGGACCGGCAAGTCGTCGCTCATCAAGGCCTGCCTGAATGCCTACGCGAAGCAGGGGCTGCGCCTGATCGAGGTGGACAAGACCGACATGATCGATCTGCCCGACATCGTCGACGTGGTGGCGCAGCGGCCCGAAAAATTCATCGTATTCTGCGACGACTTGAGCTTTGATGAGGGCGAGCCCGGCTACAAGGCGCTCAAGTCCACGCTGGATGGCTCGGTGGCCGCCGCCACACCGAATGTGCTGATCTATGCCACCAGCAACCGGCGTCACCTGTTGCCCGAGTACATGAAGGAAAACCTCAGCTACACGCATACCGAGGAGGGTGAGGTTCATCCCGGCGAGGTGGTGGAAGAGAAAATCTCGCTGTCCGAGCGCTTTGGCCTGTGGGTCAGTTTCTACCCGTTCAACCAGGAGGAATACCTCGCCATCGTGGCGCAGTGGCTGTCCTCGTTCGGCGCGAGCGCGCAAGCGATCGCGGCGGCACGTGCCGAATCGCTGGTTTGGGCGCTCGAGCGCGGCTCGCGCAGCGGCCGGGTGGCGTACCAGTTTGCGCGCGACCATGCCGGGCGCAATGAGGAATCCCCGGCACTGCCATCCGCCTTGCCGCGATCCCCTGGCGGTGCCCGCCCGGCATGAGTTCCGTGTTGGTGGCCGACGCCGACCGTCCGCGCGAGGGGGGGGCTGAGCGCGAGGTGGTCGATGTCGCGGTGGGCGTATTGATCCAGCCAGACGGCGACTTTCTGCTGACTTCGCGTCCGGTGGGCAAGGTGTACGAAGGTTATTGGGAATTTCCGGGCGGCAAGCTGGAGGCGGGCGAAACCGTGGAGCAGGCCTTGCGCCGCGAACTGCACGAGGAGCTCGGTATCGCCATCGGCCCCGTCACCCCGTGGAAGGTCGAACTGGTGGACTATCCGCATGCGCTGGTGCGGCTGAACTTCTGCAAGGTTTTCGCGTGGACGGGCGAGCTGCAAATGCGCGAGGGTCAGTCGTTTGCCTGGCAGCAGCTGCCAGTGCGCGTGGCGCCCGTGCTGGCCGGCACGGTGCCGGTGCTGGGCTGGCTGGCGCACGAGCGCCAATTCGAGGACGCTACAGACCTTGTAGCTGATCGTCAAGGCCCATAAACGGCTGCAGCTACTTTTCTCTCAAGAATCGTCGCGCCGAGCATCGCCAAAAACGGCATCGTCCGGCGCGTCTTGTGTCGGCATGCGAAAGCGCTCACTGGCCCAGGCACCGAGGTCCATGTTTTTGCAGCGTTCGCTGCAAAAGGGCCGGTACCGGTTGCTGGGCGCGTAAACGCTGTCGCCGCCGCAGGTCGGGCAGGTCACGAGTTTGGGAGTTGGGCTGGCCTGTTGCATGGCAGCGGCGCGGTTCGGGCGGTCTGGGGGTTTCAGGAACAAAGCGTCATTTCAAACGCGGTGTCGCTGTTGCTCGCATGGAGCCGGTCATCCGCCTCGTGGCGCATCAGGCGCACCGACACCATCAACCGGTTGCCGCTGATTTCGGGGATCAGACCCAAAGCGGGGTCGATCCGCAGGCGCATCAACTGAAAAGTGCGGCCCTGCGGCAGGTTTTGCTGGAACTGCCCGGCGCTGGCCACCACTTTTTGCGGCACGCCCGAGTCGCGCAACAACTTGAGCAACCGGTGGATGGACTCGGCCAGCGGAGCCAGCGTGCTGGCCCAGCGTTCCAGGTCGGCCCGGCGCGATCCTGCATCCTTGTGCTGCCACGCGTAGTAGGCGGGCAGGTCGAATTCGCAGGTGCCGCCCGGGATGCCTGCGCGGCTGCGGATGCTCATGAGCCAGTCGTTCTCGGTCAGCGACTGGCCCGCCTTGCCGGGCAGGTTGTTGACGGCGGAAAAACACGTGTCGAGCTCTCCTACCACCTTATCGAGCACGGACTCGGCGATCGCCGGGTTGCCGCGGTAGCCGTTGAGGATCTGCTTCTGCTTTTCGAGGTCACGCATCACGTCCGACTTGAGGTCGGCGCGCGTTGCCACGTCCATCACCTCGAAGATGGTGGTCAGGGCGTAGTGGTGGTCCAGAGGGTGATCGCGGGGCACCAGTTCACCCAGGCGGCGAAACAGATGCTCAAGACGCAGGTAGGTGCGTATGCGTTCGTTGAAGGGGTATTCGTACAGTATCACGCTTGCGGGTTCCAGTGCGTCAATCATAGCCCGAAGCGCGCGGCGATTTGCTGCACCTGGGCGTGCAACAGCGTCAGCGGCAAGCCATCGTTGGCGATCACCATATCTGCCGCAGCCAGGCGCAGCAGGCGCGGCGCCTGCGCGGCGATGATTTGCTCGACTGCGACGCGACTCAGGCTGCTGCGCGCCATCACGCGCTCTATCTGGGTCGCGGCGCTGCAGTCAAGCACCAGGACCCGATCCAGCTTCTCGCGCCAGCGCCCTGACTCGACCAGCAAAGGGATGTCGAACACGATGCAGCGGCGCGCCTGTTGCACTGCCGCATCGGCCTGGCGCAGTGTTTCCTGTCCCACCAGCGGGTGAATGATGGCCTCCAGACGGCGCTTCGCGCCGGCATCGGCAAAGGCGAGTTCCCGCATGCGCTCGCGGTCGAGCGCGCCTTCGGAAGTGATAAACGCACTCCCGAATTCCCTGGCGATCGGGCCGATGGCGCCGCCGCCAGGCAGCGTGACGCTACGGGCAATGGCATCGGCATCGATGACGACCGCACCCAGATCGGCCAGCATTTGCCCCACCGTGCTCTTGCCGCTGCCGATGCCGCCCGTGAGCCCGAGCCGAACGAGCGTCGCCATGGCGCTACAACCCCACGACGTGAAGAATCGATTGCGGTCCAAAAACCATGGCCGTCAGGCCGGCGCCCGCCAGAAAGGGGCCGAATGGGACATAGCCACCTTCGCGCAGTCCGCTGGAAAACTTGAGTGCGATGCCGACGATGGCGCCAATTACAGACGCCATCAGGATGATGGGCACCAGCGCCTGCCAGCCAAACCAGACGCCCAGCGCCGCGAAGAGCTTGAAGTCGCCATAGCCCATGCCCTCCTTGCCGGTGATCAGCTTGAAGATCCAGTAAATCAGCCACAACGAAAGGTAACCCGCGGCCGCACCCCAGATCGCGCTGGCCAACGGCACGCCGGTCCACTGCAGCGCGGCGGCCAGAAGTCCGGCCCACAACAGCGGCAGCGTGATGTCGTCGGGCAGCAGCGTGGTATCCCAGTCGATAAAGGCCAGCGCGACAATCGCGCCCGAGAAGCCGCACCAGAGCAGACCCGTCACATTCGCGCCAAAGTGCCAGATGCACCAGTAAAACAGCGCGCCGGTGGCCAGCTCCACCAGCGGATACCGCAGGCTGATGGGCGTGCCGCAGCTGGAGCACTTGCCGCGCAAAAAAAGATAGCTCAGCAG
>JBDTCK010000093.1:0-7381 GCA_039923645.1 Rhodoferax sp. | reverse complement strand
TCGCGCCAAAGTGCCAGATGCACCAGTAAAACAGCGCGCCGGTGGCCAGCTCCACCAGCGGATACCGCAGGCTGATGGGCGTGCCGCAGCTGGAGCACTTGCCGCGCAAAAAAAGATAGCTCAGCAGCGGGATGTTCTCGTACCAGCGGATCTGGTGACCACATTGTTGGCAGCGCGAGCGCGGCACCATCAGGTTGAACGGCTGGCCGTGCGCCGACTCCTTGCCCGAAATCTCGGCGCATTCGGCAGCCCACTGTGCCTCCAGCATCTTGGGCAGGCGATAGATCACCACGTTGAGAAAACTGCCCAGCAGCAAGCCGATCACGCCGCCGGACAGGGCGTCAAACCATTGCGAAACCAGCATCAGACAACCTGGCCGAGCTTGAAGATAGGCAGGTACATGGAGATCACGATGCCGCCGATGATGACGCCCAGAACGACGATGATGATGGGCTCCATCAGGCTGGACAGGCCAGCCACCATGTCGTCCACCTCGGCCTCGTAAAAGTCGGCTGCCTTGCTCAGCATATGGTCGATGGAACCCGATTCTTCGCCAATCGCGCACATCTGCAGCACCATGCTGGGAAACAGGTTCACGTTGCCCATAGCGGCGGTCAGACTCGTGCCGGTGGAGACTTCCTGCTGGATCTTTTCCGTCGCCAGCGCGTACACGGAATTGCCCGAGGCACCTCCCACCGAGTCGAGCGCCTCCACCAGCGGCACACCGGCCGCAAACATCGTGGCCAGCGTGCGGGTCCAGCGTGCGATACAGGATTTTTCTACCAGAGCCCCGAAAATCGGCAACTTGAGCATCAGCCGGTCCATGAACATCTGGACTTTTTCATTACGCTTCCAGGCCTGCATGAAGAAATACAGGCCGCCGCCGAGGCCGCCAAAAATCAGCCACCAGTAGGAGACGAAAAATTCGCTGATGGCGATTACGACCAGCGTGGGCGCCGGCAAATCGGCGCCAAACGAACTGAAAACCTGCTTGAACGCCGGAATCACGAAGATCATGATGACCGCCACCACCACAAACGCCACCACCAGCACCGAGATCGGGTACATCAGCGCGGACTTGATCTTGGATTTGATGGCCTCGGTCTTTTCCATGTAGACCGCCAGCCGGTCCAGCAGCGTCTCCAGAATACCGGCGGCCTCGCCTGCCTCGACCAGGTTGCAGTACAGGTTGTCGAAGTACATCGGGAACTTGCGGAACGCCGCACTCAGCGAGGTGCCGGTCTCGACGTCGGTGCGAATATCGTTGAGCAGCTTGGTGACGCTGGCATTGGGATTGCCGCGCCCGACGATGTCGAAAGCCTGCAAGAGCGGCACACCAGCCTTCATCATGGTGGCGAGCTGGCGCGTGAAAATCGCCATGTCCTTGGGGCGGATCCGCTTGCCCGAGCGCATCCTGCGCTTCTTGATCTTGCTGGCCAGCACACCCTGCCGGCGCAAGCTTGCCCGCACCTGATTTTGACCACCGGCGCGCGTTTCGCCCCGTACCTGTTTGCCGTTGCGATCCTTGCCTTCCCATTCGAAGACAAATTCCTTGATGTTTTTGCTCGCTACAGTGGCCATAGGTCCCTTTGATTCTTCCCCGTTATTCGTTCGTCACGGCCAGCACTTCCTCCAAAGAGGTCATGCCCATTTTGACCTTGTGCAGGCCAGACTGGCGCAACGAGCGCACACCTTCGCGCTCCGCCTGTTCGGCAATTTCCAGGGCGCTGCCATCGCGCAGGATGATGCGCTGGATTTCCTCGCTGACCGGCATCACCTGGTAGATGCCGACGCGGCCCTTGTAGCCGTTGTTGCAAGCGGAGCACCCGACCGGCTTGTACGGTGTCCACGAGCCGTCCACCTCGTCTTCCCTGAAGCCCGCCTCGATCAATGTTTCATGCGGAATATCCACCGGCGCCTTGCAGTTGACACACAGCCGGCGCGCCAGCCGCTGTGCCGTGATCAGAATGACGCTGGAGGCAATATTGAATGGGGCGATGCCCATATTGCGCATGCGCGTGAGCGTGGACGGCGCGTCGTTGGTGTGTAGCGTGGATAGCACCAGGTGGCCGGTCTGTGCCGCCTTGATCGAGATGTCGGCGGTTTCCAGGTCGCGGATCTCGCCGACCATGATGATGTCCGGATCCTGGCGCAGAAACGATTTGAGGGCGACCGCAAAGGTCAGCCCGGCCTTCTCGTTGACGTTGACCTGATTCACACCCGGCAGGTTGATTTCCGAGGGGTCTTCGGCCGTGGCGATATTCACGCCCGGCTTGTTGAGCATGTTCAGGCAGGTGTATAGCGACACGGTCTTGCCCGACCCCGTCGGCCCTGTGACGAGCACCATGCCGTAGGGACGACCTATCGCCTTGATGAGCCGCTCTTTCTCCTCGGGTTCATACCCCAGCGCTTCGATGCCGAGCTTGGCGCTGCTGGGGTCGAGGATACGAATCACGATCTTTTCGCCGAACAACGTGGGCAGCGTGCTGACCCGGAAATCGATGACGCGATCGGCCCCCATCTTGAGCTTCATGCGCCCGTCCTGCGGGACTCGCTTCTCGGAGATGTCCAGCCGTGAGATGACCTTGATACGCGACGCAAGCTTTTCCTTGATTGCCACGGGCGGCGAAGCAATTTCGCGCAGCTCGCCGTCGATGCGAAAGCGCACGCGGTAAGTGTGCTCATACGGCTCGAAATGCAGGTCGGATGCCCGCATGCTGAAGGCGTCCAACAGCATCTTGTGCAGGAACTTGACGACCGGCGCGTCCTCTACTTCAGCAACCGTGGTGTCGCTGCTGTCCGCATTGGCGGCTTCCATCGTCGTTTCGTCGAATTCGAAATCTTCGCCGATGATGTTGTCCATGGCCTCGGCGGCCGTGGTTGCATTGGCCTCCACCATTCTCGACAGCTTGTCGTATTCGGCGATTACCCAGTCCACCCCGAGCTGGGTCGCGAATTTGATCTTTTCGGCAGCCTGCTGGTCCGACGGATCGGCCGTCGCCACAATCAGGCGGTTGCCGCGCCGGCTCAGCACCACAACGCGGTAGTCCTGGCAAATTTTCGCGTCAAGCAGGCCCTTGGGCAGGCGCTGTACATCGACCGCGTCCAGATCCAGCAAAGCCGCTGCGTAAGCAGTCGACATCGTGTGTGCCAGGTCGGAGGCGGAGACCGCGCCCGAGCCCGTCAATTCCGCAATGAAGCTGGTACGGCCAGTCTGTGATTTGCGAAAGATTTCCTCTGCCGACTTTTGCCCAAGCTTGCCTGCGGACACCAGCGTGCGACCCAATCCCGGCAAAGCTATGGCGGGCATTTCCTTGGGAATTGAGTCGACGACAACCATGTGTAGAAAATGTATTCCAATGTAAGGGTGGGTTGTCAATCATCGCTGATTGGATTGGCACTGTAAATCCGTAAACGCAACACTAAAGATTACAGAGTTGGAATAAAACCAAAAAAATCACGGTTGGCTGGCTTCCGGTCCGGCCCCTGAGCGTCAGGGAACCGATGTCCCAGCCGCTATCGCAGGTGTCGGCGCGGCCGCCCACTGTGCTTTCTGCAGGCGCTCGACCAAGCCACGTGCACCTGCTTCACACAGGTCGAGCACGTGCTCAAAGCCCTCGGCATTGCCATAGTAAGGGTCAGGGATCTCACCGCCGCCTACGCACTGGGCGAACTCGAGAAACAGGTGAAGTTTGTGTTGGTTTTCCGCAGTGCATTGGCGCCGCAACGCGTCCAGGTTGGCCTGATCCATCGCAAGGATCAAGTCGTTACGATCGAAATCGCTCTCCATGATTCGTCGCGCGCGACTCGTGCAAGCTGGATATCCGCGTGCCGCAAGGGCCGCTTGGGCCCTGGAGTCGGCCGTCTCGCGACTGCTGCCCGCATGGGTCCCGGCCGAATCAACCAGGATGTCGCGCGCCAGGCCTGCCTGCTCCACCATGCGCAATGCCACCACCTGCGCCATGGGCGAGCGACACACATTGCCCATGCAAACCATCAGGAGTTTCATTGTGTTGCTCAAAGTTGTTCGCGCTTCAGGCGATGACATCGGATATGGTAATAATTGGCGCTGCGGTCGGACATGGTTCAAATTGGGGTGACTGATGACAGAGCGGGCGGCGGACAACGCAGGAACTCATCAAGCGGTGGCTGTCCTGACGCAGGTTGAAAAGACCTATCACATGGACTCGGTCAGCGTTCCGGTCATCAAGAGCGTAGATATTTTAGTGCGCCGCGCACGTTTTACCGTGGTGCTGGGTCCGTCCGGCAGCGGAAAGACGACTTTACTGAACATGATCGGCTGCATCGACAAGCCTGACAGCGGGGAAATCATCGTGGCCGATTGCAAGGTCGGTGAGTTGACCGACGACGCGCTGTCAGACTTTCGCGCCAACAATATCGGTTTCATTTTCCAGAATTTCAACTTGCTGCCGGTTCTGAGCGCCTACGAAAATATCGAATATCCATTGTTGCTGGCGGGCGCATCGGCCAAAAAACGCAGCGACCGGGTACTCAAGCTGCTGCGTGCGGTGGGGTTGAGTGACAAGGCCAGGAACTTTCCGGGTCAATTGTCGGGTGGCCAACGCCAGAGAGTGGCCATTGCGCGGGCGCTGGCGCGCAAACCCAAACTCGTTATTGCCGACGAGCCTACCGCCAATCTGGACAGCCACACCGGGGCCTCCATCCTCGCCCTGATGAGACAGATGGTGGACCGATACCAGATTTCCTTTGTTTTTTCATCCCACGACCCGGAGGTGATCAAGGCCGCCGACGACACGATCTTCCTGAAAGACGGAGAGATTGAAGGCATACGCCGAAAAGGCGGAAAAGGCGACGAGGGCGTCGCATGATGACCCTCAACCTGGCGGTGCGCAATCTGCTGCGCAACCGCCGTCGCTCGTTGGCAACGCTGCTGGCAATGGCCATTGGCTCCACCTCGATCTTGCTGTTTGGCGGCTTCAGTGCCAACGTCAATTACGAACTGCTGACTCGCAACGTGCGCACCGGCGGCCACCTGCAGATTCAGCATCGCGACTTTTATCTATATGGCAGCGGAAACCCGACCGCCTACGGCATCGACCATTACAGGCAAATCATTGCCGACATCCAGCATGACGAAGTGTTGCAAAAAATGGTGCTGGTGGTGACACCCACCCTGCAATTCGGTGGCATTGCCGCCAACTATGCGGCCAACGTATCGCGCACCATCATTGGCAATGGCTTCGTGGCGGCCGATCGCAACCGCATGCGACTGTGGAATGGCCTTGACCTGAGTACCAAGGCGCCGCCGTCGGAGCTGGAGGGGGCGCCGGCCGATGCCGTCGTCGTCGGCACCGGCGTCGCGCGGGTGTTGCAGTTGTGTGATGCACTGAAAATAGTCAACTGCCCCCGGCCGGTAAAGGAACGCAAACCCGAAGGCAAGTCGCTACCCGACGACATTGCCCAGCTCAGTATGCAGGACGCGCCCGCGAAGGCGACCGCTGCCCTAGAGGCGCGTCCCCGAATCGACGTGCTGGTCGCAGGTACGCAGGGCGCCCCCAATGTCGCCTCCCTGGAGGTGATCGGCGCCGAGGATCAGGGTGTGAAGGAGCTCGATGAGGTCTATCTGATGATGAATCTCGCGCAGTTGCAGAAGTTGATCTATGGCAAATCTGCGCCCAAGGCGACATCGATCATGATCCAGCTGCGTCACACGGACGAGATTCCCGTAGCACGCGAGCGCCTGACGGCGATCCTCGCCAAATACTCTGCCAGCCAGCCGCTGGCTGTTCTGGACTTCCGGCAATTGAATCCGTTTTATGTCCAGACCATGCAGATGTTCGACACCATCTTCGGTTTTGTCTTCGTCCTGATTGGCGGCATTGTCTTGTTTACCGTCAGCAACACCATGAACACCACCGTAGTCGAACGCACCGTCGAGATTGGCACGCTGCGCGCCATCGGCCTGCGCCGAGCCGGCATCCGGCGCCTGTTTGTAACCGAAGGCGCCCTGCTCGGACTTTGCGGCGCCGTACTGGGTGTTGTGCTGGCGCTGCTGTTATCCAGCATCATCAACCGCATCGGCATGCCCTGGCTGCCACCCGGAAATGTCGAACTGGTGCCGTTCACGGTCACCGTGTGGGGCGAAACCCGTATGATCCTTGGCACAACCTTCGGCCTCATCTGCATTGCGATCCTCTCGGCCTGGTGGCCAGCCCACCGCGCCGCACGACTGGATGTGGTCGAGGCTCTGCGCCACGTTTGATGGAAGGAAACCCACCGTTCATGCGCCCACTGCTTGTATTTTTGCTGGCTTTTCTGCTGGGCCCCGCGGTGTCCTGGTCTGCCCCGAGCGCGCATGAGATCCTGGTCGCGAGCGACGCCATCCGCAACCCCGGGCGCCCGTTCAGCGTGACCGTTACCCTGACCGAGTTCCAGGCTGGCAAGCAGGTCGACACCAGCACGCTCGTCAGCTACTCGCGCACGGAGCGGCAGGGGGGTGACTTTTCCAGCCTGATCCGGTACGTCCTGCCCGCCCGGGATGCCGGCAAGCTGATACTCAAAAATGGCAATGACATGTGGTTTTACGACCCAACCAGCAAGGCCAGCGTGCGGCTGTCGCCCCAGCAGCGCCTTCTGGGCCAGGCTTCCAACGGCGACGTGGCGACCGTCAACCTTGCAAAGGATTACCAGGCAACACTGGTGGGTGATGAAGAAATTACCGATGGCGAGCGCCACACCCGCAAGGCCCACAAGCTGGCCCTCACTGCCGCGGCGCCGGACGTCACCTACGCCAGCATCGAGCTGTGGGTTGACGCTGAAAACAACCGGCCGTTGAAGGCGCGTTTCTTCGCAGAATCTTCGCGTCTGCTCAAGACCGCGTACTACCGCCACTTTCAACCCCAGATTGGGGCCGATCGGCCGACCGAGACCGTCATCATCGACGGCCTCAACCCCCAATCGGTCACGCTGATGCGTTTTTCCGACTACAAAGCACGCGCCATTCCGGAGAGCTGGATGCAGCGAGACTTTTTGCCCCGTTTCCAGCCTGACTGAGTGAGCCCATGCATCCATTTTCCCGTTCCGTTCTTGCCACCCTGGTGGCGCTAACCTCACTGCACGGCGCCGTGGCCAACGCCGCGAGCGATACCGACTCGGATGCCTTGAGTCTCGAAAGCGCGCCCGAGGCCGCAACGGCACCGGCAGCCAGCGACACCCGGATGTTCGTCGAAGGCGCTGTTGGCAATTCGAGCCAGCGTTACCAGTCCGGCAGCATCGGCACCGCGCGCGCATCGTTTGACTTTTCCACTGCCGCATCGTTGGGTCCGGGCCTGCGGGCCGTGTTCTCGGACCGGGTCGACCATCTGTACCCTGCACCGGCACCGGGCGCCGACGCAACCGT
>JBDTCK010000092.1:0-11623 GCA_039923645.1 Rhodoferax sp. | reverse complement strand
CGATGTCGGCCAGCAGCGGCACCCCGGTGAAGTCTTGCAGCATCACGCGCGCCACCACGAACGGGATTTCGTCGGTGCGGTCCTCGTTGGGACCCCAGTTGGCGACCTGCGCGACGTGTTCGGCCGTCACCTTCTGGCCATCGCAATTTCGCAGCACCGACTCCAGCACGATGCGCATCGACACCGGCAACCGCGCGATGCCGGGGAACTGCCGACTCAAAGCCGGCAGCGAATAAAAGCTGCCGGTTTTACCCGACGCCGTTTTGAACGACTTTACGGTGGATGCAAAAGGATGTGCCGCGGTTTTCATCTGACTCTCCTGTGTTGTTGGCGTTAGCGCACCATTGTGGCCATATCCGGGTGCCGGCGCTCATGGCCGGCCGGATGCCTCGATGGTGTGGGTCCATCCTATTGTGGCGTCCGCGAAAGACATTTTCAAACCGCCGGCATTGGGATGGCAGCGGCACGCGCGAGACGGAGGGCATCGCCAGGAGTTTCTGGCTCATTTTGTGGTTTGATACACCATATATGTATGGCGTAAGATGCCACATGTCAGAAGCTGAACTCGTTCTCAAAACCCGCACTGTCCATGCACGTGGCATTGTCGAGATGGTGGTGTGGCAAGTGCCCAAGCCGGTGCCGCCCTCGGAGCATTCGTTCAAATACCGATTGGTGTTTGTGCGCGAAGGCAAGCGCCTGGTGGGCTACGACAACGAGCGCGGCAAAGGCGATCACAAACACCTTGGAGAGCATGAGTCGCTGTACAAGTTTGTGGATATTGAAACCCTGATGGCGGACTTTCTCCGCGACGTGGAGGCCATGCAATGACGACCAGCAAGCAAATCTTGAACGTGACCGTGGGCGAACCGCTGCGCGAAGCCGGTGCCCGGGCGGCCGCCACCATGCGAGCGATTGCGCGCGGCGAAAAGGTAAAGCCCCATTTCGGCGTGAACTTCGAACAGATCGGCCAAATGCTGGCCGCCTTCACGCCCAAGCGCTGGGAGCTGATCGCCGCCCTGCGCGAAGCGGGGCCGCTGACCGTGGCCGAACTCGCGCGCCGGCTCGGCCGCGACTACAAGAATGTGCACACTGACGTGACGCAACTCATCGATTGGATGGCGGTGGAACGCGGGGACGACGGGCGCGTGAACGTGCCGTGGTCGGAGATCGTCGTAGATATGAAATTGCCCGAGCGAGCGGCCGCTTAGAAACCTCAATAATTACTATTTTTATAGCAATATGCATAGGCGGTACTTGGGTTTCCGCTGCATTTTCATAAAACTCAATTGACAGCACTTCCCATGCCCGCACCGTTCTATTTCCCAGTCACCTTCAAAACCGCTGCACAACAATTCGCGAACGACTTGAGGGCGAGTTTCGCTTCCGTGGTTCCAGCACAGCCCGAGGATCAACTCAAACCGCCGGTGCAAGCGCTGATTCGTGCGGCGCGGAGCGGGGAAGTCATTACAAGAACCGAAACGCACGTTGAGGGCCTCGGCGGGCGCCCTGATATTGGTGTTGAAGTATTCGGCGCGCTATGCGGTCACGTTGAACTGAAGGCACCGGGGCATGGCGCCTTGACCAAAAAGTACAAAGGACGTGATCAGGCTCAGTGGAAAAAATTCGCTGCGCTGCCCAACATCCTTTACACAGATGCCTGTGAATGGGCGCTCTACCGCAGCGGCGTTCAATATCCACCAGAAAACCCGGTCGTCATAAGGCTGGACGGCATTATTGAAAAGGGCGCGGCCGCATTGACGGATGAATTGATTGGCCAGTTGTTTGAACTCCTGACCGACTTCCTGAATTGGCAGCCGATCACTCCAAACGGGCCAAAGGCGTTGGCGGAACTGCTCGCTCCGTTGTGCCGCCTGCTCCGCGAAGACGTTGCCATCGCCGTCAAGCAGGAATCCAGCGCTCTTAAGCGCCTCAGCGCCGAAATCCGGGAATATCTTTTCCCACACGCAAGTGACGACGACTTTGCCGACATCTACGCCCAGACGCTCACCTACGCCCTGCTATTGGCCAGACTGAGCGGCGAAGACCATCTCAACGCAGCCAGCGCCGCAACGCGGCTCGATAGCGGCCACGGCCTGCTCGCGGAAACCTTGCGCATCCTCACCCAGCCGCGCGCGCGGGCGGAAATTGAGATACCGGTCGCACTTCTGGAGCGGGTGATCGGTGCCGTCGATCCGGTGCAACTCGGCAAGCGTGGCGATCCCTGGTTGTATTTTTACGAAGACTTCCTCGCCGCCTACGATCCCAAGCGCCGGAAGGAGTACGGCGTTTACTACACGCCGCAGGAAGTCGTCGCTTGCCAGGTCAGCCTCGTGGCCGAGTTGCTGGACAAGCGCTTCAACAAGCCCATGACGTTTGCAGACGCAGGCGTGATCTTTCTGGATTCCAGCGCAGGTACGGCGGCCTACCCGCTTGCCGCCATTGAATTTTCGCTACGCAAGGTGGAAGCCGAACTGGGTCCCGGCGCGGTGGCGGAGTACGCCACGCGCTGCGCGCAGAACGTCTATGCGTTCGAGATACAGGTCGGCCCTTACGCCGTTTCGCATCTGCGGCTCACCAAGCTGCTGACGGATGCCGGGGCCACGCTGCCTGATGACGGCCTGCATGTGCTGCTCACGGACACGCTGGAATCACCGCATATAGACCCGCCGACGCCGCCCCTGATGGCCGAGCGCTTGACCGAGGAGCAGCGCCGCGCACGGCGCGTCAAGGCCAGCGTGCCGGTCTTTGTCTCCATGGGTAACCCACCGTACTTTCGCGAACACAGTGATGAAGATAGCGCCAACACCCGTGGCAAATGGGTGCGCTTCGGTGATGGAACCGACAGAACACGCGAAGACCAGACGCCGGAGCGCCCCATCCTGCGCGACTTTGTGGACTTGGCGCCGCCCGTTCACGCCAAAAACCTCTACAACCTCTATGTTTACTTCTGGCGCTGGACGCTGTGGAAGATGTTTGAGCAGCCCGGCGCCCCTCGACGCGGCATCGTGAGCTTCATCACCGCCGCGAGCTACCTGCGCGGCCCCGGTTTCACCGGCATGCGCCAGTGCATGCGCGAGGCCTTTGACGAACTCTGGATCATCGATCTGGAAGGCGACAACCTTGGAGCGCGCAAGACCGAGAACGTCTTTGCCATTCAAACCCCGGTCTGCATCGCCATTGGCATTCGCCACGCAGAAACCAAACAGCACGCGCTCGCCCGTGTGCGCTACGCGCGCCTCGAAGGCACAAGAGAGGAAAAACTCGCGAAACTCAAAGCGATCAAGTCGTTTGATGGTGTGGCTTGGGATGACTGCTTCTCGGGCGCGCAGGAGCCTTTCCTTCCGCAGCAAGTAGGCAATTACTTTGCCTGGCCGCTTCTGACCGATCTTTGGCCGTGGCAACACTCAGGCGTTGAACTGAAACGAACGTGGCCAATCGCTGAAACCAAGGAGGTGCTGGAAGCGCGGTGGCAAGCGCTGGTGGCGGCGCCACAAGGATCTCGTGCTGCGCTGTTCCGCGAGACGCCCGATCGGCTGGTCACGGCGCAATACAAACAACTCAACAGTGAGATCAAGCTCAAGCCCATCAACAATTTGCCCAGCGACTCCCCTTGCCCCGAAGTCACGCGCTACTGCTTTCGCAGCCTGGACCGCGCCTGGCTGATCGCTGACAATCGGCTCGCAGCACGTTTGCGGCCGCCGCTCTGGTCGGCCGCAAGCGGCAAGCAGGTGTACCTGACCAGCATGCTCACCAGCGTTCTGGGGCAAGGTGTTGCCGCCGTCGCCGCAGCGCACGTGCCAGATAGGCACCATCTTTGCGGCCGCGGCGGAAAAGACGTAATTCCACTTTGGCGCGACGCTGCCGCGACCCAAGCCAACCTGCCTTCGCTGCTGCTCGAATCACTGGAAATCGACCTTGACGTGCCGGTCACGGCGGAAGATTTCTTCGCCTACACCTATGCCGTACTCAGCGCGCCCGACTACGTGAACACCTTCTCGGAGGAACTCACCGTGCCCGGCCCGCGACTGCCTGTTTCCGCCGACACCGGGTTGTTCAAAGAAGCGGTGGCGTTCGGCCGGAAATTGCTGTGGCTGCATACCTATGGCGAGCGCTTCGTGCCCGCTGGGCAGCAACCTGGCCGCTTACCCGCGGGTGGCGCCAAGTCCATCAAGGCGATCCCGAATTCGGCTGATGGCTACCCGGAGTCTTTCGAATGGATTGCAGACCCCACAGACCCAGCGCAGGGTGTACTCCACGTCGGGACCGGGCAAATTGGCCCGGTTTCAAAGGCCGTGTATGAGTACAGCGTATCCGGCTACGAGGTCGTCAAAGGGTGGCTGGGATTCCGCATGAAGGCACGGTCTGGCAGGAAAAGCAGCCCGCTGGACGACATCCGTCCGGCGGCATGGACGGCGGCCCTGTCGCAGGAGCTTCGTGAACTGCTATGGGTCCTGGAAGCGACCATCGCGATGCAGCCAGAGCTCAACGTACTGCTGCAAAAAGTCATCAGCGGCCCAACGATCGACGCGGCGCAACTTCCAACACCGACGGCGGCGGAACGGGCGGCGCCAGGCGACGAGGGGGAAGATACGCCGGCGCAGCAAGACTGGGTAAATTCAGATGAAGATCAACCCCTGGTTTCATAGCCGCTCAAAAGTTGGTTTTCGAATTTCCAAAATGAAATAAGGCACTGGACAGCACCCTGTCTACACATGATGCTATTGGGAACATAGCAAAAAGCCCCGCAGCTTTCGCTACGAGGCTTGGTGGAGGCACTCGATTCCCGCCTGCGCAGGGTGAAACATCGCAGATGTGGACCCGCCAGGCGGCTTACGCCGCCACGCCTTCCTTTACCGTATCCGCCAAGTCCGTGTAATCCTTGACCTTGTCGAAGTTCAGGTACTGGTAGATCTGGCCGCTGGCCGCCCTCAACACACCCATGTCGGCCATGTATTCGGCCTTGGTTGGGATGCGTCCGAGTTTCGAACAGATCGCGGCCAGTTCGGCTGAGCCGAGGTACACGTTGGCGTTCTTGCCCAGCCGGTTCGGGAAGTTGCGCGTGGAGGTGGAGAACACGGTCGCGCCCTCGCGCACCTGCGCCTGGTTGCCCATGCACAGGCTGCAGCCGGGCATTTCCATGCGCGCGCCTGCGTTGCCCAGCACGCCGTAGTGGCCTTCTTCGCTGAGCTGGCGGGCGTCCATCTTGGTCGGCGGCGCGACCCAGAGCTTGACGGGAATATCGCGCTTGTTTTCCAGCAGCTTGCTGGCGGCGCGGAAGTGGCCGATGTTGGTCATGCACGAGCCGATGAAAACTTCCTCGATCACGGCGCCGGCCACATCGCTGAGCGTCTTGACGTCGTCCGGGTCGTTCGGGCAGGCCACGATGGGCTCGTGCACGTCGGCCAGGTCGATCTCGATCACGGCCGCGTATTCGGCATCGGCGTCGCGCGCCAGCAGCTGCGGGTTCGCCAGCCAGGCTTCCATCGCCGTGATGCGGCGCTTGATGGTGCGCACGTCCGAATACCCCGTTGCAATCATCCACTTGAGCATGGTGATGTTGCTGGTGATGTATTCGATGATCGGCTCCTTATTCAGGTGCACCGTGCAACCGCCGGCCGAGCGTTCGGCCGACGCGTCGCTGAGCTCGAAGGCCTGTTCCACCTTGAGGTCGGGCAGCCCCTCGATCTCCAGGATACGGCCCGAGAAGATGTTTTTCTTGCCCTTTTTCTCGACCGTGAGCAGGCCGGCCTTGATGGCGTACAGCGGAATCGCGTTGACCAGGTCGCGCAGCGTCACGCCGGGCTGCATCTTGCCCTTGAAGCGCACCAGCACGCTCTCGGGCATGTCCAGCGGCATCACGCCGGTGGCCGCGCCGAACGCCACCAGGCCGGAGCCGGCCGGAAAGCTGATGCCGATGGGGAAACGCGTGTGGCTGTCGCCGCCGGTGCCGACCGTGTCGGGCAGCAGCATGCGGTTCAGCCAACTGTGAATGATGCCATCGCCCGGGCGCAGCGGAATGCCGCCGCGATCGCTCATGAACTCGGGCAGTTCGTGGTGCATCTTCACGTCGATCGGCTTGGGGTAAGCGGCCGTATGGCAGAAACTCTGCATCACCAGGTCGGCACTGAATCCCAGGCAGGCCAGGTCTTTCAGCTCGTCGCGGGTCATGGGGCCGGTGGTGTCCTGGCTGCCCACCGAGGTCATGCGCGGTTCGCAGTAGGTGCCGGGGCGCACGCCCTGGCCCTCGGGCAGGCCGATCGCGCGGCCCACCATTTTTTGCGCCAGGGTGAAACCTTTTTTCGTGTCGTGCGGACTTTGCGGCAACCGGAACAAGGTCGAGACGGGCAGACCCAGCGCTTCACGCGCCCTGGCAGTCAGGCCGCGTCCGATGATCAGCGGAATGCGGCCGCCCGCGCGCACTTCGTCGAACAGCACGTCGCTCTTGAGCTTGAATTCGGTAATCACTTTGCCGCCCTTGAGCACCTTGCCTTCATAGGGGCGCAGCTCGATCTCGTCGCCCATGTTCATCTGGCTCACGTCGAGCTCGATCGGCAATGCGCCCGAGTCTTCCATGGTGTTGTAGAAAATCGGCGCGATCTTGTTGCCCAGGCAGACGCCACCGAAGCGCTTGTTCGGCACGAAAGGGATGTCTTCGCCGGTGAACCAAAGTACCGAGTTGGTGGCGGACTTGCGCGAGGAGCCGGTACCCACCACGTCGCCCACATAGGCCACAAGGTTGCCGCGTGCGCGCAGGTCTTCGATGAACTTGATGGGGCCGCGCTTGCCGTCTTCTTCGGGCGTGATGCCGTCGCGCTTGTTTTTCAGCATGGCCAGCGCATGCAGCGGAATGTCGGGGCGACTCCAGGCGTCGGGCGCCGGGCTCAGGTCGTCAGTGTTGGTCTCGCCGGTGACCTTGAGCACGGTGAGCTTGATACTCTTGGGCAATTCGGGACGCGAGGTGAACCATTCGGCGTCGGCCCAGCTTCGCAGCACGGCTTTGGCATGGGCATTGCCCTTGTCGGCCTTGTCCTTCACGTCATGGAACTGGTCGAACATGAGCAGGGTGTTCTTCAAGCCTGCACCGGCCACGGCGCCGAGGGCGGCATCGTCGAGCAGATCGATCAGCGGGCTGATGTTGTAGCCGCCCAGCATGGTGCCCAGCAGTTCGGTGGCCTGCTCGCGCGACAGCAACGGGGATTTTTCGGTGCCGTGAGCCACCGCGGCGAGGTAACTGGCCTTGACCTTGGCGGCATCGTCGACACCGGCAGGCACCCGGTGCGTGATCATTTCTACCAACACGGTCTCTTCGCCCTGGGGCGGATTCTTCAGCAACTCGATCAGCTCGCCGGTCTGCTGCGCGGTGAGCGGCAGCGGCGGGATGCCGAGCGCGGCACGCTCGGCGACATGGATACGGTAGGTCTGCAAAAACGACATGATCTCTGTCTTTCTCAATGTAAATAGTGGCTGCAGTCCTTTTGCAGCATAGACACTCAGCTCTTTATTTAGTAGCGGCCGGCGTCGCGACGGTCTTGACGGGCGCATCCAGCAGGCTGGGAGCCGGATGTTCTTTCAAATTCTCCGCGACCACTTCCTGGGCCGGGCTCTTGCACTCGTCTGCCATCCGTTGCCCGAGCTTCTCGTTCAGCAGCATCGACTTGTTGCCCAACTGGAGCCACACCGCACCTGCCTTCTGGTCTTCCAGGCGAACCGCGCCGGTTGAGGTGACCACCGGGAACATGCGGTAGCTGAAGCTTTTGCCGCGCACATCGAAGTAGCCCGGCGTTTTGGCATCGGCCGTGAGCGTGACGGTGGCACCCAGTTCGCAGGGCAGGCTGCCCAGGTACACGCGTTGCGCAATGGCCATCTCTGCCGGTGACAATGCCGCGTCGGCCGCTTCAATGCCCGCGGCGGCATTCATGGCGGCGCTTTTGAGGTTTTGCCGGTTCGTGCTGACCTTGGGTTTCGCCTTGGCCACATGCCGGGTCGCATGTTTCTTCTCGACGTGTTTGGGGGCCGCTTTCGTGGCGGGCTTGGCGACGGCAGTCGCCGCGGCGCCGCTGGATGTAGTCGCTGTACTCGCCTGGGCGAGCACCAGGGCAGGGCTCAACAGAACCAGTGCGGCAGTGAGAAAAGCTTTCATGAGGAGGTCTCCGTGGAGTGAATGATTGGGCCGTCGGCGGCCTTGTTGCGCGGGTTGAAATAAATCCGGATGTCATTGGGCAGTGCTCTGCCTGTCTGGTGCGCGCGTTCCAGCACCTGCCAGAAATAGCGGTAACTGGCGCGGTCCTGAAGTTTGCCCTCAAAGGGAATCGGCGCCCATTGTGCATCTGCAGCGGCGGCTATGATTTTTGCGGCAAGCTCGACGTCGGGCTCGCTGGGCCCAAACGCCTGCAGGATAGGGCGAATCTGGTCGGGATGGATGCTCCACATGCGCGTGTACCCAAACTCGCACGCCGCCCTGCGCGCAGCAGCGCCCAAGGCCTGTGTATCGCGGAATTCCGTCACCACGCAGTGCGAGGGCACCTTGCCATACGCATGGCAGGCCGAGGCAATCTCTAGCTTGGCCCGCACCACCAGCGGATGGGTAAATTGACCCTGCACACCCATGCCATCGGATGGAATCGCACCACCGTGGCTGGAGACAAAGTCCATCAGGCCGAAGCTGAGCGACTGCACGCGCGGGTGTGCGGCGATCTCGAAGGCGCGCTGCACTGCAGCAGGCGACTCTATCAAGACCTGTAGCGGCAAATGCGAGGCTGACGCAAACGCCAGCGCCTTCACGACCCGCTCCACATCCCTCACCGACTCCACCTTGGGAACCATGATATGGGTCAGCTTGTGGCCCACCGCGCCGGCGATGGTGGCGATGTCGGACTCGAACGCCGGATGGTCCACCGGGTGCACGCGCACGGCAACACGCGCCTTGGCGTCGGCCAGCAGCGCCAGAGCCACCACCAGCGCGGCGTGATCGGCCTCGCCACCCACCGGCGCGCCGTCTTCGCAATCCAGCGTCACATCGAACACGCAGGCGCCGAATTCTTCGGTGAACTCGGCCTGCAGCTGCAGGCTCTTGCGCATGCGCGCCTCGACACCGCTGTAGTGGTCGCACACGGGAAGCACGAGACTGGCAGCCTGCGCGCCCAGCAGCACTTCGCGCGGATGACGAAGCAAAGCCCTCACGCTAGGCACTGGCGTGCCTTCGCTGCCCTCCAACGGCGCGTTCGCTTGCTTGGGACGGCCCGGCGTGGCGCTCATGTCACTGCTCATGGCTTGCGCTGCGCCACGATGAACATGCGCGGAAATGCGAGCAGCAAACGCCCGTCGGCACGCGGCGGGTAGGCGTGTGCCACGCGGCGCTCGTATTCGGCAAGATAGCTGTCCTGCAGCGCGGTGGAGAGGTGGTCCACAAACGGCCGCAGGCCCGTGCCACGCAGCCACTCGACGATCGCGGCAGGCGACGGCATCGGATGCAGGTAAGTGGTGCGCCAGACATCGATTTGCGATGCCTGCGGTGCCAACATGTCGTAATAGCCGCCGATCTCGAGTAGTTCGGTGCGCAACCCGTCGGCGTTGCCAATGGATGCGGCCCATGGCGCCTGCGCCGCCAGCTCGCGCATGAGCCGGTGCGTCGGCTCCTGCCGGTTGTCGGGCATCTGGATGGCCAGCACTCCGCTCGGCGCGAGCACGGCAAACAGGCGCGGAATGAGCGTTGCATGGTCGGGCACCCATTGCAGGGCGGCGTTGGCGTAAATTAGGTCGGGTGCCCGGCCCTGCTTGGTATCGGGCGCCCAGCTCGCGATATCGCCGAGCTCAAAGCGCACCCGAGCCAGACGCTGCCGCGCGCTCGCCAGCATGGCTTCGGAATTGTCCAATGCGACAATTTGCGCACCCGCAAAGCGCTGCACCAGCAGTTCGGTGGAATTGCCAGGCCCGCAGCCGAGATCAACCACCTGCGCCGCATTCTCGAGTGGCACGCGTCCCAGCAGGTCCCGCGCCGGCCGCGTACGCTCGTCCTCGTAGCGCCGGTACAGGTCGGGATTCCAGTCACGCATGGACAGCAGGTTCGACAGGCCCCGGGTTACAGCAAATGCGCCACGCCGGCCTGCTCGTCCAGCAGTTCCTTGAGCGTCTTGTCGATGCGTTCCTGGCTGAAGGCGTCGATGGCCAGGCCTTCGACCCGCTTGTACTCGCCATTCTCGCAAGTGACTGGCACGCCGAACATCACGTCCTTGGGGATGCCATACTGGCCATCCGAAGGAATGCCCATCGTGACCCACTTGCCGTTGGTGCCCAGCGCCCAGTCGTGCATATGGTCGATGGCGGCATTGGCGGCCGAGGCCGCGCTAGACAGGCCACGCGCCTCAATGATGGCGGCGCCGCGCTTGCCGACCGTGGGCAGGAACACATTGGCGTTCCATTCCTGGTCGTTGATCATCTTGGCCACGCTCTCGCCCTTGATGGTGGCGAAGCGGTAGTCTGCGTACATGGTGGGCGAGTGGTTGCCCCAGACCGTGAGTTTTTCGATGTCGGCCACCGGCTTGCCGGTCTTGGCGGCGATCTGGCTCAGCGCGCGGTTGTGGTCCAGGCGCAGCATCGCGGTGAAATTCTTGCGCGGCAGATCGGGCGCACTCTTCATCGCGATGTAGGCATTCGTGTTGGCGGGGTTGCCGACCACCAGCACCTTGACGTTGCGGCTGGCCACGGCGTTAAGGGCCTTGCCCTGGGCGGTGAAAATCTGGGCGTTGACCGCCAGCAGTTCGGCGCGCTCCATGCCGGGACCGCGCGGACGCGAGCCGATCAGCAAGGCGTAGTCAACGTCCTTGAACGCGGTCATCGGGTCGCCGTGAGCCTGCATCTCGACCAGCAGCGGGAAGGCGCAATCCTGCAGCTCCATCATCACGCCCTTGAGCGCCTTCTGCGCCTTCTCGTCGGGAATTTCGAGCAATTGCAGGATGACGGGCTGGTCCTTGCCCAGCATTTCACCGGAGGCGATGCGAAACAGGATGGCGTAGCCGATTTGACCCGCGGCACCGGTAACGGCGACGCGAACTGGTTTTTTGCTCATGATTGAGAACTCCAGAAAGGATGATGAAACAGGCTTCCCGACAAGAAGCCCGGGCTGCCTGGCGACAGCGGTCTGAAACAGGCCAGAAGTTTACCCTCGAAACCCGTTGCCGGTCAACTTGTCTTATATCTTATATAAGATATGATTGCACCCTTCAAACGTTCCGCCCCATGTCCCATTCTCCAGCCGATCACGAAGCTTCCAGCGCGGAACCGGGCAGCGCACCCGGCGCCGGCCTGACGCCGGCCTTCAGTCCGCTGTATCAGCAAATCAAGGGGTTGATTTTGCAAAGCCTGCAGTCCGGCGAATGGAAGCCTGGCGCGGCCATTCCGAGCGAAATGGACTTGGCGGCGCGCTACCGCGTGAGTCAGGGCACGGTGCGCAAGGCCATCGACGAGCTCGCCGCCGACAACCTGGTCGTGCGGCGCCAGGGCAAGGGCACCTTTGTCGCCACCCACGCCGAACACCAGGTGCAATACCGCTTTTTGAAGCTGATTCCCGACAATGGCGACGCCAACAGCGAAGGCCCGGCCCAGCGCGAAATCATCGATTGCAAAC
>JBDTCK010000091.1:0-7054 GCA_039923645.1 Rhodoferax sp. | reverse complement strand
CGACTACGCGGTCGAGATCCTGCCGACCAACCCCTGGATTCACCAGCCGTTCGAGAACTACGACACCATGAGCGCGGAGCAACTCCAGGCCAAGTGGGTTGTTTAGTCTTGCGTTCGCGCTTGCGTCCGTCCCGCGGGCGGCGATCGTCAATGGCGCAGCTGCCGTGCTGACTTACGGGAATCCGCGTCCCGTGTTTTGGTTCGACGCTACCATCAAAGAATGAGCGAAATATCCACCCAGCTGATTCACCACCCCTATGTCCCCCCCGCCGGTTTTGCTGCGCCGCAGCCGGGCGTGTACAAGGCCTCCACGGTTTTTTTTGCGAACGCAGCAGCGATGCGAACGCGCGAATGGAAAGACAAGTCGGGCTATACCTACGGGCTGCACGGAACGCCGACCACGTTCTTGCTGGAAGAGCGCCTGTGTACGCTGGAGGGAGGTCTTCAATGCTTGCTGGTCCCCAGCGGTCTGGCAGCTATTTCTACGGTCGCGCTGGCGTTGCTCAAGACCGGCGATGAGGTGCTGCTTCCGGACAATGCCTACGGCCCCAACAAGGCGCTGGCCGAAGGCGAGTTGCTGGCCTGGGGCATCACGCATCAGTTTTATGACGCCATGAACCCCGCCGACCTGGCGCGAAAAATCAGCGCCAGAACCCGGCTTGTATGGCTGGAGGCTGCCGGTTCGGTCACCATGGAGTTCCCTGACTTGCACGAGCAGCTGCGCATCTGCCGCCAGCACAAGGTGACGGCGGCGCTGGACAACACCTGGGGCGCGGGACTGGCGTTTCGTTCCTTCGATCTGGCCGGTGACGGCAGCGGGAGCCTGGCGGTGGACATTTCGGTGCAGGCGCTGACGAAGTACCCCAGCGGTGGAGGTGATGTGCTGATGGGCAGCATTGTCACGCGAGACCAATCGCTGCACATGAAAATCAAGCTCACCCACATGCGACTGGGCTTGGGCGTGGCCGCCAACGACACCGAGACGGTGCTGCGCTCCCTGCCCAGCATCGAGCTGCGCTACCGCGCGCAGGACGCCACGGCGCGCGAGCTGGCCCAGTGGTGCCAGACACGCCCCGAGATTGCCCAGGTGCTGCACCCTGCGCTGGCGGACAGCCCGGGTCACGCGCATTGGCAGGCGCTGTGCCGGCGCGACGCGGGAGGCGCCGCCAGTCTGTTCAGTGTGATTTTCGACGCGCGTTACGAGCGCGCACAGGTGGATGCCTTTTGCGATGCGCTGAAACTGTTCAAGCTGGGTTACAGCTGGGGCGGCCCCATCAGCCTGGTGGTGCCGTACGAGCTGCAAAGCATGCGGGCGAAGTGGCCCGCCCATCTGGCGCACGGTACGCTGGTGCGCCTGGCCATCGGTCTGGAGGCTGCTGCCGATCTGCAGGCCGATCTGGCGCAGGCCTTGCAGGCAATGGCTTGAAATATCCGGCGTGCGCGTGCATGCTTGGACTTCAAGCTGTTAAAGTCTTGTTTATCTATTGAAAGAGTACTTTGGCTACACCTAATTACGGATACGAAAAACGCCAGAAAGAGCTGGCAAAAAAACGCAAGAAAGAAGACAAGCTCAAGGCCAAAGCGGGACGCAAGGCAGGCGAGCCCGCGGATGGCGATGTGCAACAGGACGATGGCGCACCGGCGGATGGGACGGCCGGTCAAACGCCGGGTACACCCACCCAGCCTTGAGTCGTTGCCGGGTCTTGCGCCAGGATCTCGTGAGCCAGTTGGCGCATGGCCTGTGCGGAACGGTCGCCGGGGCGCACCTTTTTTGAGCTACCGTACTGGCTGAAGTTGCGCTCAATGGAGCGCGCGTAGCCCGGGTCGTAATGCGTCGAGAGCAGTTCGCGCACCACGGCCTCGATTCTCCCGGCATGCACCTTGTCGTGCCAACCCTGCACTACGGCCTTGCCGCGCAGTTCCACCAGGGCGTCGAGCCGTTCGCAAAACAGGGCCGTGTCTCTCACGAAGAAATCGTAGTCTTCCAGCAGCAACGCAACCCGCTCTTCGTCCGGCAGTTGCAGATCCAGGCAGGGGCTGGCGCGCATGGCGGTGATCAGCGCATCGGGAACGGCCAGGTTGCCGACCTTCTTGCTTTCGCTCTCGACATACACCGGGCGTGCCGGATCGAACTGGCGCAGCGCGTCCCACACCAGGTTGTCGAAGCGCTTTTGCGACGGCTGGAGCTGGCCCGGAATCTGGCCCAGCACCGAGCTGCGGTGACTGGCCAGCGCTTCGAGGTCCAGCACTTGCGCGCCGGCTTGGGCCAGCGCCTGCAACAGCCGTGTCTTGCCGGATCCGGTGGGGCCACAAATCACGCGATACGACAGGCCCGCAACCAGTTCGGGCAGCCTGGCCAGCACGGCGCCGCGAAAGGCCTTGTAGCCGCCCTCCAGCACCGCCACGCGCAGGCCGATCTGCCCCAGCACCAGCGCCAGCGAATTGCTGCGCTTGCCGCCGCGCCAGCAGTAGATCAGCGGCTGCCAGCTCTTGGGTTTGTCCAGCAGCTCGCGCTCGATATGGCGCGCGATATTCGCCGCCACCAGCGCCGCACCACGCTTTTTCGCCTCGAACGGATTGACCTGGGAATAGAGGGTGCCGACCAGCTTGCGCTCTTCGTTGTTTAGCGAGGGCCAATTCAGCGCACCGGGCAGATGGTCCTCCAAGTATTCGTCCTCACTGCGCGCATCGATGATCGCGCTGTACGTGCCCAGCCGCGCAATGGCATCGATGGCGGGGACATGCTTCACGTTCATTCGAGCAGCTTTTTCAGTTCGGGCCAGACATTATTCAGCAGGGTCGGGTGTGCGGCGGCGATGGGGTGAATGCGGTCGCTCTGGAACAGCTCGGCGGCGTTCGGTGCGTCTGCGACGCCCTTGAGCAAAAACGGCACGAGCGCGGCCCTGTCGGTTTTGGCGACCTGGCCAAACAGCGCGGCAAACCGGTTCGCGTAGTCGCTGCCATAGTTGGGCGGCACCTGCATGCCGAGCAGCAGCACTTTCGCGCCGGCCTTCTGCGCGGCACGCGTCATCTGGTTCAAATTATCCTGTGTCATCGCCAGCGGCAGTCCACGCAGTGCGTCGTTGGCGCCCAGCTCCAGAACGAGCACGTCGGGCTTATAGGTGACAAGCAGGGCGCCCAGCCGCGAACGTCCCCCCGAAGTGGTCTCGCCGCTGATACTGACGTTCTGCACCGTCGCCGGAATTTTCTCAAACGCCAGGCGCTTTTGCAGCAAGGCGACCCAGCCGCTGCCGCGCGGCAGGCCATACTCGGCGCTCAGGCTGTCGCCCAGCACCAGAATCGTCCTGGGGGTCGGACGGGCTGCGTGGGCAGCAGGGGCTCGCGGCTTGTTTTGGGCGCCCCAAGCCCCCACATAACAGAGCGCGAGCGCTGTCGCGATAAAGTGTCGTCGAATCAAAACTTCAAATCCTTCATGCCCAACTTGTCCGGTTCCGCCATTGTTTCCGTCGAGCATCTCTACAAGTCAGTGACCGACTCGACCGGCACACTCGACATTTTGCGCGATATTGATTTCTCGCTGGCACCCCGGGAGACCGCCGCCATCGTCGGCGCCTCCGGGTCCGGCAAGAGCACGCTGCTGTCCATCATCGCCGGCCTGGACACGCCCACGCGCGGCACCGTGCTGCTGGATGGACAGGACCTGTTCGCGCTGGGCGAGGACGACCGCGCCGCGTTGCGGGCGCAAAAGGCCGGCTTTGTGTTCCAGAGCTTTCAGTTGATGGGCAACCTGTCGGCGCTGGAAAACGTCATGCTGCCGCTGGAGCTGGCCGGGCGACGCGACTCGCGCCGTGCGGCGACCGAGATGCTGGAGCGCGTGGGGTTGTCGCAGCGACTCGGCCATTACCCCAAGGTGCTGAGCGGCGGCGAGCAGCAGCGCGTGGCGCTGGCGCGTGCCTTCGTGGTGCAGCCGGCCGTGCTGCTGGCCGACGAGCCCACCGGCAGCCTGGACTTCGCCACTGGCGAGACCATCATGGCGTTGATGTTCGACCTGAATCGCGAACTGGGCACTACGCTGGTGCTGGTCACGCACGACCGCGGCATTGCCGATCGCTGCGAGCGGCGCATCAGCATCGAAGCCGGGCAGATGGCGGCCGTTTGAGGTAGAAAATGCCCCGTAGCCATTGACGACTCTACACATGACGCTATCCATTTCATAGTTTTCGTCCAGCGCCGATAATCTCGGCATGTCGTCCCCAAAAGTGCTTTTCGGCTTCCATGCCGTGGGCGTGCGCCTGAAGACCGCGCCGCAATCCATCATCGAGATTTTTTTTGAACCGACGCGCCGCGACGCGCGCATGCGCCAGTTTCTGGAGCGCGCCACCGAGGCCGGGGCGCGCTTGATCGAGGCCGATGGCCTGCGCATCGCCAAGCTGGCCGGCAGCCATGGACACCAGGGCGTGGCCGCGCGGGTGCAGCCGCTGCCGCAGGCCAACTCGCTGGACGACCTGCTCGACCAGGTCAGCGGGCCGCCGCTGCTGCTGGTGCTCGATGGCGTGACCGATCCGCACAACCTGGGCGCCTGCCTGCGCGTGGCCGATGGCGCCGGCGCGCATGCCGTGATCGCGCCCAAGGACCATGCCGCCGGCATCAACGCCACCGTGGCCAAGGTCGCCAGCGGCGCCGCCGAGACGGTGCCGTACTTCATGGTGACGAATCTGGCGCGCACGCTGAGCGAGCTCAAGGAGCGCAACATCTGGTGCATCGGCACCAGCGACGACGCCCCCAAAACGATCTACCAGATGGACCTGAAAGGCCCGGTGGCGCTGGTGTTGGGCGCCGAGGGCGACGGCATGCGCCAGCTCACGCGCAAGACCTGCGACGAGCTGGTGAACATCCCCATGCGCGGCGCGGTGGAGAGCCTGAACGTGTCGGTCGCCAGCGGCGTGTGCCTGTACGAAGCGCTGCGCCAGCGCATCATTTAGACCGGGGCGATCAGACCAGCCCCAGCGCGCCCAGTAGCGCGCCCGCACCGAGCAGCCACAGCAGGTGGATCCTGGTTTTCCAGACGATCAACGCCGTTGCGACGGTGAGCAACCACAGCCGCCAGTCCTGGGCCGGGTGGTTGTGCGCTGCCGTCAGCACCCAGCCCGTGGAGATCAGCAGTGCGATGACGATCGGCGCCACGCCCTGCTTGAAGGCGCGCACCGGGCGCAGTTGGCGGTTGCGGTGGCCCCAGCGCGCCGCCAGGAAGGTGAGGGTGGTGCTGGGCAGCATGATGCCCAGCATGGCCACGGTCACGCCGGCCAGCGCCCAGCCCCAGCCGGCTGCGCCAGCTCCCAGGCCCCCGCCCGCGTTGAGCCCCACATTCCAGCCGACCAGCGCCACGAACAGCACGTTGGGGCCGGGCGCGGCCTGCGCCAGCGCGATCGACGAGTTGAACTGTGCATTGGTCAGCCACAGCTTGTCGACCACCAGGTAGCGCTGCATCTCGGGTGCAGTCGTGATGGCGCCGCCGATGGACAGCAGCGACAGGATCAGGAAGTGGGTGAACAGCGCGAGCCAGTCGGCCTGCGTCAGCACGATGTGCAAGGGCGAGTGGTTCACGCCTCGGCTCCCAGCGCCTTGAGCGCGCCGAGCTGGCGGTAGGCCCACAGGCTGGCCAAGCCGCCCAGCACCAGCAGCACCCAAAGCAGCCGCACGCGCAACAGCGCAATAGCGACGAAGGTCAGTGCGGCGACGGCCCAGCAGGTGCGCATGCCCATGACGTTTTCTTTCAACGCCGCGATCAGTTTCAGTCCGGTGGCGATGATCAGGCCCGCCGCGACAGCGCCCAAGCCGCGCAGCGCGCCCTGAGCCGCCGGCAGGTCGCCGATACCGGCAAACACGATCGCCATCGCCAGTACGACCAGCATCGGCAAGGTCAGCATGCCCGCCAGCGCAATCAGTGCGCCGCGCAGGCCGAAGTATCGATCACCGATCATCAGCGAGAGGTTCACCACGTTGGGGCCGGGCAGGATTTGCGCCACAGCCCAGTCCTCGACGAACTCCTCGCGCGTGAGCCATTGCTTCTTCTCGACCAGTTCGCGCGGCACCACAGCCAGCACCCCGCCGAAACCCTGCAGGGCCAGCAGGGTGAAGGACACGAACAGGTCGGTCAAGGATTGTGGCCGCGGGTGATCGTGGAATGGCAGAGCGCTCATTGCGCGATTATCACTGCGCCGCCCCGTGCATGGGCGGCTAACCTCAACCCTGATGCTATTGAAACGATAGTTGATAGCGTTCAACTGGTTCGGGTTTCATGCGGAAAACGGCACTCGCAAAGTCGTGCCACCCCAACACCTAATGAGAGCCCTTGTTCGTATCGTCCTGCTTTTTCCGAATTCTGCGGTGCCTTATAAAATTGCGAAATGTCTTTTCCTCGCAACCTACCAAAACGTCTGGGCATCGACCGCATTGTCTTTGCCGTGCTGCTCCTCGGATCGGTATTTGCGGCCCAATCCCCTGCGTTCGCGTTTGAAAGTGCCAGCCTGTCAAGCGCCGTGCAAAAAGAAGAGCAGCGCCTTGGCGCAAGGATTGGCGTCGCCGTGCTAGACACAACTGACGGCACGCGCTGGAGTCATCGCGGCGATGAACGTTTCCCTCTGAACAGCACGCACAAGGCATTTACCTGCGCGGCCTTTCTGCACAAAGTGGACACGTCACAATTGGCGTTGAGCCAGACCGTCTCAGTTGCAGCGACTTCCTTGCTGCCTTATTCGCCCGTGATTGAGAAGTCCGTGGCGCCTCAAACAGTCACCCTTGAAGAAGCTTGCAGCGCTGCAGTCAGTTACAGCGATAACACAGCGGGAAATATCATTACCGACGCCATCGGTGGTCCCGCTGCGCTCACTTCGTTCATGCGGTCAATCGGCGACGACAAGACGCGTCTTGACCGCAAGGAGCCAGAACTCAATGAAGCCACTCCGTTGGATATGCGTGATACGACGACCCCAAACGCCATCACCGAGAGCCTACGCAAGATTATTTTGGGTAACGCCCTGACGGTGCCGTCCAGGATGCTGCTGGAGAGCTGGATGGTTCACGACAAGGTGGC
>JBDTCK010000090.1:0-48741 GCA_039923645.1 Rhodoferax sp. | reverse complement strand
CATCAATTTTGGCCGCAGGAAAGCCCTGCTTTAATAGCCCGCTGATCATGGCCGTAGCCATATTGCCGCCGCCAATGAAGGCAATGTGGTGTTCGTGCATGGAGTTCTCCAGTGGGTTCTGGCGCTGGTTGGCGTCGGTTTAGATTGGTCTACTGAGCATTGTCGCAGGGCAAAAACGACGCTTCGCCACGGGGTTGAGCCCCTTGCCGCAGAATTTCTTGCAACAACCCTACAAAAAGTTTTGACGAAGCAAAAAAGCTGTGGCATACTAGCGGGCTTCGCTGTTAAAAGCTGAAGGTTCTGCCCAAATGGATGTGGCGCGAGTGGTTCGCGCCAAGTACAGCGGGCCCAAGACTGACTCGATGTTGGTGTTTGCCAGAGAGCTGGCGAGTGCCGCTTCTGGTGCAAGTTGGGAATATTGAAATGATCCAGACTGAATCTCGATTAGAAGTCGCTGACAATACCGGCGCTAAGTCCGTCCTGTGCATTAAGGTGCTCGGCGGTTCCAAGCGTCGCTACGCCAGCGTCGGTGACATCATCAAAGTAAGTATTAAAGAAGCTGCACCCCGCGGACGCGTCAAAAAAGGCGAAGTCTACAGCGCGGTTGTGGTTCGTACTGCCAAGGGTATCCGTCGCAGCGACGGTTCTTTGGTGAAGTTTGATGGCAATGCAGCAGTGCTGCTCAACGCCAAGTTGGAGCCTATCGGCACCCGCATCTTTGGACCCGTGACGCGTGAACTGCGTACCGAGAAGTTCATGAAGATCGTGTCCCTGGCTCCTGAAGTTTTGTAAGGACGCGTCATGAATAAGATTCGCAAGGGCGATCAAGTCATCGTTATCGCTGGTCGCGATAAGGGAAAGCGCGGGACTGTGTCTCTGCGCAAAGATGACTCCCATCTGATTGTTGATGGCATTAACTTGGTGAAAAAACACACCAAGCCTAATCCCATGAAGGGTGCGGTTGGCGGTATTGTTGAGAAGACAATGCCCATCCACCAGTCAAACGTAGCAATTTTTAATGCTGCAACTGGCAAGGCGGACCGTGTAGGTATCAAGGTGTTGGCTGACGGTAAGCGCGCTCGCGTTTTCAAGTCGAGCGGCGAAGAAATCAAGGTGGCATAAGCATGGCACGTCTGCAACAACAATATCGCGAAAAGCTGGCTCCCGAGCTGATGGCCAAGTTTGGCTACACCTCGCCGATGCAAGTGCCGCGTCTGACCAAAATCACCCTGAACATGGGTGTGAGCGAAGCCGTAGCCGACAAGAAAATCATGGACCACGCGGTCAGTGATTTGACAAAAATTGGTGGTCAAAAGCCTGTTGTCACGATGTCGAAGAAAGCTATCGCTGGCTTCAAGATCCGTGAGAACCAAGCCATTGGCTGCATGGTGACTCTGCGCGGTGTGCAGATGTATGAATTCCTGGATCGTTTTGTTACCGTGGCTCTGCCCCGTGTACGTGACTTCCGTGGTATTTCTGGTCGCGCATTTGATGGCCGTGGTAACTACAACATCGGCGTTAAAGAGCAGATCATTTTTCCTGAAATTGAATATGACAAGGTCGATGCCTTGCGTGGCCTCAATATCAGTATCACCACGACGGCCAAGACCGACGAAGAGTGCAAGGCGCTCCTCACTGGCTTCCGTTTCCCGTTCAAGAACTGAGGTGACCCGTGGCTAAAATGGCTTTAATCCAGCGCGAAGCAAAGCGTGACCAATTGGCGGCAAAGTACGCCAAGAAGTATGCCGAATTCAAGGCAATTGCTGGTGACTTCAAACGCACCGACGAAGAGCGTGCCGCTGCCCGTATGGGTCTGCAAAAGCTCCCGCGCAATTCCAACCCAACCCGCCAGCGTAACCGTTGCGCCATCACTGGGCGCCCACGTGGAACGTTCCAGCATTTTGGCTTGGCACGCGCCAAGATTCGTGAAATGGCCTTTGCCGGAGAAATTCCTGGCATCGTCAAGGCCAGCTGGTAAGCGACAGGAGAACCAAACATGAGCATGAGTGATCCCATCGCCGACTTGTTGACGCGCATTCGCAATGCACAAATGGTAGCCAAAACTACTGTGTCTGTGCCTTCTTCCAAAGTGAAGACTGCGATTGTCCAAGTGTTGAAAGACGAAGGCTATATCGACGACTTCAAGGTAACCACCACCGACGGCAAAGCCGAGCTGGTAATTTCTTTGAAGTACTACGCAGGCAAGCCTGTTATCGAACGCATTGAGCGCGTCAGCCGTCCTGGCTTGCGTGTTTACCGTGGTAGCGGCGCAATTCCCCAAGTCCAAAATGGCCTGGGTGTTGCGATCGTAACGACGCCCCAGGGCGTGATGACTGACCGCAAAGCGCGCTCTACCGGTGTCGGTGGCGAAGTTTTGTGCTACGTCGTTTAACCCTACATTGAGGAGAATTACAAAATGTCCCGTGTAGGAAAACTTCCCGTCATCATCCCCGCTGGTGTAGATGTGTCTATTAAAGACGCACAGATCAGCGTCAAGGGTACTGGTGGTACTTTGCATTTGACACTCAATTCGTTGGTGTCTGTGGTGAGCGACGCTGGCAAGCTGAGTTTCAAGGCTGCCAATGACTCCCGCGAAGCGGATGCGATGTCCGGCACCATGCGCCAACTGGTGAACAACATGGTTGTTGGCGTGACCAAAGGCTTCGAGAAGAAATTGAATCTGGTTGGCGTGGGCTACAAAGCGCAAGCAACCGGTACTAAGTTGAATCTTGCAGTTGGTTACTCGCACCCTGTGAATTTTGATATGCCTGCTGGTATCTCGGTTGCGACACCGACGCCAACAGAAATTTTGATCAAAGGTGCGGACCGCCAACGTGTGGGCCAGATCGCCGCTGAAGTTCGTGCTGTTCGTCCTCCTGAGCCCTACAAGGGCAAGGGCATCCGTTATTCGGATGAGAAGATCACGATCAAAGAAACCAAGAAGAAATAAGGAGCTGCAACATGTTGACCAAAAAAGAGCAGCGTCTTCGCAGGTCCCGCCAGACCCGCATCCGTATTGCAGCCCAGGGCGTGGCGCGTTTGACCGTGAATCGCACCAATCTGCATATCTATGCCAGCGTCATTTCTGGCGACGGCGCCAAGGTTTTGGCTACCGCGTCCACGGCTCAGGCCGACGTTCGCAAATCCCTCGGTGGCGCCGGCAAGGGCGGCAACGCGGCTGCGGCCCAGACCGTCGGCAAGCTGATTGCCGAGAAGGCCAAGGCGGCCGGTGTTGAAAAAGTGGCTTTTGACCGGGCCGGGTTTGCATACCACGGACGCGTCAAGGCGTTGGCTGATGCGGCGCGTGATGCCGGCTTGCAGTTCTAAGCGGATCGGAATTAAAAATGGCTAAAGTTCAAGCAAGAATGCAGGGCAAGGGGCAAAACGACGGCCCTGAGGACGGTCTGCGTGAAAAGATGATCGCGATCAATCGCGTCACCAAGGTGGTCAAGGGCGGCCGTATTCTCGGCTTTGCTGCGTTGACGGTGGTGGGCGATGGCGATGGCCGCGTCGGCATGGGCAAGGGCAAATCCAAAGAAGTGCCGGCTGCTGTGCAAAAAGCCATGGAAGAGGCACGCCGCAATCTGATCAAGGTATCGCTGCGCAATGGCACGATTCATCATAAGGTGAATGGTCACCATGGTGCTGCGAACGTCATGATGGCGCCGGCTCCCAAGGGTACCGGCATCATTGCGGGCGGCCCGATGCGCGCCGTGTTCGAAGTCATGGGTGTCACCGACATCGTGGCCAAGAGCCATGGCTCTTCCAATCCCTACAACATGGTTCGCGCCACGCTGGATGCGCTTGTCCACTCGACCACCGCGTCGGATGTGGCGGCCAAGCGTGGCAAGACCGTCGAAGAACTCTTCGCCTGACTGGGAGTCTCACCATGACAACGCAAAACAAAGTCACAGTACGGCTCGTGCGAAGCCCGATCGGGTGCAAGGAATCACACCGCGCGACGGTGCGTGGTCTGGGCCTGCGCAAGGTCAACAGCACGCGCGAGTTGCAGGATACGCCCGAAGTTCGCGGAATGATTAACAAGATCAGTTATCTGGTCAAAGTGCTCTGAAGGGCAAGACGATGGAACTCAATGACATCAAGCCCGCAGAGGGCGCAAAGCACGCCAAGCGGCGTGTCGGACGTGGAATCGGATCTGGCCTGGGCAAGACTGCGGGACGTGGCCATAAAGGTCAAAAATCGCGCGCCGGTGGCTATCACAAGGTGGGCTTCGAGGGCGGCCAAATGCCGCTGCAGCGCCGCCTGCCGAAACGCGGCTTCAAATCCCAGCTTCTGAAATTCAATGCCGAGGTCACGCTCGATGCGCTCGATCGCCTGGGCGCTGCGGAAGTGGACCTGTTGTCTCTGAAGCAGGCGGGCCTCGTTGGTGAATTGATCAAAGTTGTCAAGGTGATCAAGTCCGGCGTCATCACCAAAGCTGTCAAGCTCAATGGGATTGGTGCAACGGTGGGTGCGAAGGCTGCAATCGAAGCGGCCGGCGGCAGCGTCGCCTAAGCTCACGGTTGAAAGAGATCATCAGTGGCAACTAGCGGCGCAAAAATTGCAAAAACCGGGAAGTTCGGCGACCTGCGTCGTCGACTGATCTTTTTGCTGCTCGCGCTCATGGTGTATCGCGTGGGCTCCTACATTCCGGTGCCCGGTATTGACCCGGCCCAACTTCAGCAGTTGTTCAAGGGCCAGGAAAACGGCATCTTGAACCTGTTCAACATGTTCTCGGGCGGCGCGCTTTCCCGTTTCAGCGTATTTGCGCTGGGGATCATGCCGTATATCTCGGCATCCATCATCATGCAATTGATGACGTATGTGGTGCCGACCTTCGAGCAGATGAAAAAAGAGGGCGAGTCCGGTCAGCGCAAGATTACCCAGTACACGCGCTATGGGACGCTCGGGCTTGGTTTGTTCCAGTCGCTGGGCATTTCCGTCGCGCTGGAAAGCTCGCCGGGTCTCGTGATGGCGCCTGGCATGGGCTTTCGCCTGACGGCCGTCGTCAGTCTGACGGCGGGCACGATGTTCCTGATGTGGCTGGGTGAACAGATCACCGAGCGCGGACTTGGAAACGGCATATCCCTGCTGATTTTTGCCGGGATTGCGGCCGGCTTGCCGGGTGCCATTGGCGGGCTGCTGGAACTGGTGCGTACCGGCGCCATGAGCATTCTGATTGCCTTGTTTATCGTGGCTCTCGTTGGCCTTGTGACCTATTTTGTGGTGTTCGTCGAGCGTGGTCAACGCAAGATTCTGGTGAATTACGCGCGTCGGCAAGTCGGGAATAAGGTTTATGGCGGGCAGTCATCGCATCTGCCGCTGAAGTTGAACATGTCGGGCGTCATTCCTCCGATCTTCGCGTCGTCCATCATCTTGTTGCCCGCGACCGTGGTGAGCTGGTTCAGTACCGGTGACTCGATGCGCTGGTTGAAGGATATCGCCGGGGCGCTGTCACCGGGCCAGCCGATTTACGTCCTGCTTTATGCGGGTGCCATCATATTTTTCTGTTTCTTCTACACGGCACTGGTGTTCAATAGCCGTGAAACCGCAGACAACCTGAAAAAGAGCGGCGCATTCATTCCGGGTATCCGGCCGGGCGAACAGTCCGCTCGCTACATCGACAAGATCCTGGTTCGGCTGACGCTGGTGGGTGCGATCTACATCACCATTGTGTGCTTGCTGCCAGAGTTCCTGGTGTTGAAATACAACGTGCCGTTCTACTTTGGCGGCACCTCCTTGCTGATTATTGTGGTGGTCACCATGGACTTCATGGCCCAGGTGCAGAACTACATGATGTCCCAGCAGTATGAGTCGCTGTTGAAGAAGGCCAACTTCAAGACTTCATTGGGCGGCTGATCGGAATGTCAAAAGACGATGTTATCCAGATGCAGGGGGAAGTGGTTGAAAACCTTCCCAATGCCACTTTCCGCGTGAAGCTGGAAAATGGCCACATCGTGTTAGGTCACATCTCTGGAAAAATGCGGATGCACTACATCCGGATCTTGCCGGGAGACAAGGTCACTGTTGAGTTGACGCCCTACGATTTGTCGCGGGCGCGTATTGTGTTCCGGGCCAAATGAGCCGGATTGAACGAAAAGTTTTAGGAGAATGAAATGAAGGTTTCGGCTTCGGTCAAGAAAATTTGCCGCAACTGCAAAATCATCCGCCGCAAGGGCGTGGTTCGCGTGATCTGCACCGATCCACGGCACAAGCAGCGCCAAGGTTGATCAAAGAGTTTTAGAGGACGCACATGGCACGTATCGCTGGCATTAATATTCCGCCGCATCAGCACGCTGAAATCGGCTTGACCGCCATTTTTGGCGTTGGTCGCAGCCGCGCTCGCAAGATTTGCGAAGCTTGCGAGATCGCATATTCCAAAAAGATCAAGGATCTGACGGATGGTGATCTTGAAAAGATCCGCGATCAGGTCGGGCATCTCACCATCGAGGGCGATCTACGCCGCGAGACCACCATGAACATCAAGCGATTGATGGATATTGGGTGCTATCGCGGTTTCCGTCATCGTCGTGGGTTGCCGATGCGTGGTCAGCGTACGCGCACGAATGCGCGCACTCGCAAAGGCCCGCGCAAAGCAGCTGCGGCATTGAAGAAATAATTCGGATTGAGAGATCACTATGGCAAAGGCTCCCGCCAATAACGCCGCACAACGTGTGCGCAAAAAAGTCCGCAAGAATGTCTCGGACGGTGTTGCTCACGTTCACGCGTCGTTCAATAACACCATCATCACGATCACTGACCGTCAAGGCAATGCCCTCTCGTGGGCGTCGTCCGGTGGCCAGGGATTCAAGGGTTCACGCAAGTCAACGCCTTTCGCTGCACAAGTTGCGTCGGAAGTCGCCGGGCGGGCCGCACTTGAACAGGGCATCAAGAATCTGGATGTTGAGATCAAGGGGCCCGGCCCGGGTCGCGAGTCCTCCGTTCGTGCTCTCGCCGCGCTGGGCATCCGCATCACTTCGATTGCCGATGTCACGCCGGTGCCGCACAACGGCTGCCGACCGCAAAAACGCCGCCGTATTTAACGCATTTTCAAGCCCACCGCCATCTGCGACAGCTTGATGGCTCCCGCATTTGTTTGCGGAAGATGACATAAAGGAAGTTCAAGTGGCACGCTATCTCGGCCCCAAGGCCAAACTATCCCGCCGCGAAGGCACGGACCTTTTTCTCAAGAGCGCGCGCCGCGCCATTGGGGACAAGGCCAAATTTGATTCCAAGCCAGGTCAGCATGGACGCACCTCCGGTTCGCGTACCTCCGACTATGGCCTGCAACTGCGCGAGAAGCAAAAAGTCAAGCGCATGTATGGTGTGCTGGAGCGCCAGTTCCGCCGCTATTTTGAAGAAGCGGATCGTCGCAAGGGCAATACCGGCGCCAATCTGCTGTTCTTGCTTGAATGCCGCCTGGATAACGTGGTTTATCGCATGGGCTTCGGCTCCACACGTGCCGAGGCGCGGCAGTTGGTGTCTCACAAGGCCATGACGGTGAACGGTCAATCCGTGAACATTCCCTCGTACATGGTGAAGGTTGGCGATGTCGTGGCCGTGCGCGATAAATCGAAAAAGCAGAACCGGGTCGTGGAGGCGCTCCAACTGGCGCAACAGGTGGGCATCCCCGCATGGGTGGATGTGAACGCCGACAAGGGCGAAGGTACTTTCAAGAAGGTACCTGATCGCGACGAGTTTGCCGCCGACGTCAACGAGTCGTTGATTGTCGAGTTGTACTCACGCTGATCGCATTAATTTCAATCGTTTTCGTTCCTGACTTGCAAGCGTCGCGAGTCAGGCGCTTCACCAGCCTTACCGGTGTAACGAGCCGGGGGTATTGAGAGGAAGTCTGCATGCAAACCAATCTGCTAAAACCAAAAACAATCAATGTGGAGCAACTCGGGCTCAACCGCGCCAAAGTGACGCTGGAGCCTTTCGAGCGCGGCTATGGGCATACCCTTGGCAACGCCCTGCGCCGCGTATTGTTGTCGTCCATGGTCGGGCACGCTGCCACCGAAGTCACCATCGCCGGCGTGCTGCACGAGTATTCATCCATTGATGGCGTTCAGGAAGACGTCGTCAACATTCTGCTGAACCTCAAGGGCGTTGTGTTCAAACTGCACAACCGCGATGAGGTCACGCTGAGTCTGCGCAAAGACGGGGAAGGCCTGGTGACGGCGGCGGACATCCAGACCCCGCACGATGTCGAAATCATCAATCCGGGCCATGTCATCGCCACCTTGTCGCAGGGTGGCAAGCTGGACATGCAGATCAAGATTGAAAAAGGCCGTGGCTACGTCCCGGGCAACATACGTCGTTATGGTGACGAGCCCGCGAAGTCCATTGGCCGGATTATTCTCGACGCTTCGTTTTCGCCAGTAAAACGGGTGAGCTATATCGTCGAGAGTGCCCGTGTTGAACAGCGCACCGACCTCGACAAGCTCGTGATGGAAATTGAAACCAATGGCGCCATCTCGGCTGAAGATGCGGTTCGCTCCTCGGCCAAGATCCTGGTGGAGCAGCTCGCAGTGTTCGCGCAACTCGAAGGCGGTGAGCTTGCCGCGTTTGATGCGCCGACGCCGCGCAGTTCGCAGCAGTTCGACCCGATCCTGCTGCGCCCGGTGGACGAGCTGGAGCTGACGGTGCGTTCCGCCAACTGCCTGAAGGCCGAGAACATCTACTATATTGGCGATTTGATCCAGCGCACCGAAAACGAGTTGCTCAAGACGCCTAACCTGGGCCGCAAATCGCTCAATGAGATCAAGGAAGTTCTTGCCTCGCGCGGCCTGACACTCGGTATGAAGCTTGAGAGCTGGCCCCCGGCGGGCCTGGACAAACGCTGATAATTCAAGACTCCGAACTTCGGGGTCAGTGCACCGGGCAGTACCTGATACGGCTGCCTGTTTAATAAAGAAAGGAAAGCACTATGCGCCACGGACACGGACTCCGTAAACTGAACCGCACCAGCGAGCACCGCCTCGCTATGTTGCGCAACATGATGAATTCGCTCATCGAGCACGAAGTCATCAAGACCACGCTGCCCAAGGCCAAGGAGCTGCGCCGGGTGGTCGAGCCCATGATCACCCTGAGCAAAGAGCCCACCTTGGCCAACAAGCGACTGGCGTTCAATCGCCTGCGCGACCGCGATAGTGTTGTGAAGCTGTTTGCCGAACTCGGCCCGCGCTTCAAGGCCCGGCCCGGTGGCTACACCCGGATTTTGAAGATGGGCTTTCGCGTTGGCGATAATGCCCCCATGGCTTTGGTTGAACTGGTCGATCGCCCGGCTGATGTTGATTCTTCCGACGCGTCAAAGGCCTGATAGGCTATAATTGCACTCTTACCGCGCGATGGAGCAGCCTGGTAGCTCGTTGGGCTCATAACCCAAAGGTCGCAAGTTCAAATCTTGCTCGCGCAACCAATAAACAGTGATCTTCGCTGACAAAAAACGCCCACTCAAGTGGGCGTTTTTTTTGTGCCCGACGGGCTTCGCGTGATCGGCCGGTTTTACAATTAACCATGTTCAAGTGCATGACACATCCGCTGGCCAAGTGGCTCGCCGTTGTGTCCATTGCGTGGTTGATGCTGGCACCGACGGCATTGCGGATCGTCAGCGCGGTGACGCTGTACACGCAGCCCTGGCAGCAAATCTGCACATCGCTGGGCGAGCAATCGGTTCAATTGCCTGGCGCATCGGGCGCGCACGGGACGCTGCATCACGATGGCGGAGGCGGTTGTGATTGCCCGCTCTGCGTTCTGTGCCATCTCGGCTGGGGCGCTCCTGCGCCTGCCGCCATTCCGGTGGTCTACATCCCGCTGGACGGGGCAGCGCCGCTCGTCGCCGATACCCGCCCGCCGCGCTTGGCTTGGCCTTGGGCGCTGCAGATTCCGCGCGCCCCGCCAGCGTACTTCTGATCCACGCAAAAGACTATTTCCCGGCTGCACATGGTGCCTGCGCGGGAGCTTCGCTTCGGCCGCTGCGGCGCCGTCGATCCTCTTTCTAATTCACGCGGGGCAACGCTCCCACGCTTTCGAGATACCCATGAAAAAACGTTATTCAGTTCTTGTTGCACTGCTGGCAGTTGCGCCCGCCAGTGCCGTGTTTGCCTGCGCTACCTGCGGCTGCTCCCTGTCGTCCGATGCCGCGATGGGCTATTCGTCCTCATCCGGCTGGATGGTGAGTCTGGAATACGACTATATCAACCAGAACCAGCTGCGCTCGGGAACGGGCAGCATTTCTCCCGCGCAGGTGGCCGCCCTCAACAACGCGGGCGGCGATCAGGAGGTGGAAAACGACACCATCAACCGCTACGTGACCCTGGGCCTGAGCTATGCGCCCAGTGCGGACTGGAATTTCAAGCTCATGGTGCCGTACATCGACCGTAGTCACTCGACCTACGGCTCAGCCAGCAATCCACTCAGTTCGGACTACCTCAGCGGAGCCACTATTTCCGGCCTCGGCGACATCAAATTCATCACCAGCTACCAGGGCCTGCTGCCGACGCACAACCTGGGGTTTCAGCTCGGCGTGAAACTGCCGACGGGTGACTATGGCGGCCCGAACGCCGCCGGCACCGGCACGGTCGGGCGCAACCCGACTTCCTTTGCCTCGGGGCCCGGCGCAGGCAGTCCCGTCGATACCAGTTTGCAGGCCGGCACCGGCAGTACCGACCTGATCGTCGGCGCCTACTATTACCAGCCGGTGAGCCAGAATTTCGATGCTTTTGTCAACGGGCAATTCCAGGCCGCCGTGACGCAGCGTCTCGATCAGGCCGGTGCCGACTTCCGCCCCGGCAATCTGACCACAGTGAGCTTTGGGCTGCGCTACGAGGCCAATCCGGACATCGTGCCGCAACTACAGGTCAATATCACGCGCAAAAGTCATGACCAGGGCGCGTTGGCCGACGTAATGGACACGGCAGGCACGGTGGCCTTTCTGAGCCCCGGCGTCACTGTGACCGTCGCGAAGAACACCCATCTTTACGGTTTTGTGCAGCTGCCGATATACAGCCGGCTCGATGGTTACCAGCTGTTTCCGCACTGGGCGGCGTCCATCGGCGTCACGCATGCATTCTGAGCTTGGCCCCTGCCGCCCTGAACTGCGCCCTGCGCGTGCCGGCGCTTCGCGGGACAATCGTGATCTGCACCCATCCACTCTTGACATGACTTGCGAATTTCACACCCGAAGTGCTGCCGCGCATCGACCAGAGCCGACGCCCGACCCGCAGCGCCGCGCCCTGCTGCGCGGTGCGCTCGGACTGGGCATCGCGGGCGCTGGCGGCTTGTCCGCCCGGGCGCGCGCTGCCGAATTGAAGCTGGGCCAGCCGGCGCCGCCACTCGTGCTGCACACACTGGACGGGCGCGACATCGCAACGCATGAACTGCTCGGGCAAGTGGTGATCGCCACCTTCTGGGCGACTTGGTGCGTCCCGTGTCGCGAGGAGTTGCCACTGCTCTCGGCGTACGCCGCGCAGCACGCGACGCAAGGCCTGCAGGTGCTGGGCTTCAGCCTGGACGAACCGCAGGAGCTGCCCAAGGTGCGCGCTGTCGCGGCGAATCTGAGCTTTCCGGTGGGACTGCTCGGCAGCCCCTGGGTCCCAGCCTATGGCCGTATCTGGCGTCTTCCCGTGAGCTTTGTGATCGACCGTGGCGGTCGCCTGGTCGACAACGGCTGGAACGCCGATCCGCCCGAGTGGACGGTGCAGCGACTACAGCGCGTGGTAGATCCGCTGCTGGCGCGCAGCAGCTGATCCCGCTTCAGTCGGGCAGCATCGCCGTCACCTCGATCTCCACCTTGGCACGTGCTTCCATCAGCGCGGCCACCTGCACGCAGGTCATGGCGGGGAAGTTGCGGCCCATCGCCTCGCGATAAACCACTCCGAGCTCGGGCAGCCGGTTGTTGTATTCCACGCGGTCGGTGATGTACCAGGTCATGCGCACCATGTGCTCGGGCCCGGCTCCAGCTTCCTTGAGCACCGCCACGATATTGCGTAGCGCCTGCGCGGTCTGCACAATGAAGTCGTCCGACTCGAACTGCTGCTGCGCGTTCCAGCCGATCTGACCTCCCACAAAGATCTGGGTGCCGCGCGCGGCGATGCCGTTGGCATAACCCCTGGGTGCGGTCCATCCCGCAGGCTGCAAAAGCGTTTTCATGTTGATTTTCTGCTCAAGGGTTGTGCAGGCTGCCGTTCAGGCCTGGCGAAGCCGGAAGCGCTGCAGCTTGCCGGTCTCGGTGCGCGGCAGGCCGGCAACGAATTCGATCTCACGCGGGTATTTGTAGGGCGCGATTTCGGCCTTGACGTGATCCTGCAGGGCCTTGACCAGCACGCTGTCGCCCGTCTGGCCGGGCTTGAGCACGCAAAAAGCCTTCACCACCATACCGCGCTCGGCATTGGGCACGCCGATCACCGCGCATTCGGCCACGGCAGGGTGCTTGAGCAACGCATCTTCGACCTCGGGGCCACCAACGTTGTAGCCCGAGGTGATGATCATGTCGTCATCACGCGATTGGTAGAACAGGTAGCCATCGGCATCCTGTATGAATGCGTCGCCGGGATAGTTCCAGCCGTCCTTGACGTAAATCGTCTGGCGATCGTCGCCCATGTACCTGCAGCCCGTCGGTCCCATCACCGCCAGCTTGCCGATGGTGCCGCGCGGCACCTCCTGGCCGTTGTCGTCCACCACCTTGGCACGGTAGCCCGGTACGACCTTACCGATGGCACCACGCCGGACGTCGGCGTCGGCGCTGGAGATGAAAATGTGGAACATCTCGGTGGCGCCAATGCCGTCCAGTATCTCGATGCCGGTGGCGTCTTTCCAAAGCTGGCGCGTCGCGTCCGGAAGGGCCTCACCGGCACTCGCGCAGATGCGAAGCCCGGGCATGCCCTGCTGCTTGGCAAAAGGCGCCATCTGCCGGTAAAACGTCGGCGCGGTGTAGCAGATGGTCGCGCCGACCTGGTTGATGAGCTCGACCATGGCCTCGGGGGTGTAGGCGATATCCGGGAAATAGACGGAGGCGCCGGCCCACATCGGAAACACCAGCAGGCCGCCGAGCCCGAAGGTGAACGCCAGCGGCGGCGAGCCCACCACGATGTCGTCGGGCGTCGCCTTGAGCACGTGGCGTGGCCAAGCCTCGCAGGCCGCCAGGATGTCACGGTGGCTGTGGACCGCTGCCTTGGGTTTGCCTGTGGTACCGGAAGTAAAACCCAGAATCGCAATATCGTCGGCGGCCGTGGGGCAGGGCTGCAAATTACCGGGCTTGGCAGCGCACAGTGCATCCAGGTCCTGGGGATCGCCGGGCGCATTGAACTTCACGATGGTGTGCAACACGGGGGCTGCGCGCTGCGCCAGCTCCAGCTCGTCCAGCAGTCTGGAGTCGCAGAGGGCCACGGTGGGCTGAGCCTTGTCGATGACGGAGCCCAGCTCCTTGGCGCGCAACAGCGGCATCGTCGCCACCGCGATCAGCCCGGCCTTGACCACTGCCAGCCACGCCAGTGCCATGCCGATCGAATTACCGCCGCGCAGCAACACGCGGTTGCCCGGAACCAGACCCAGATCTTCGGTCAGCACCCGCGCGATGCGGTCCACGCGCTCGCGCGCCTCGGTGTAGCTCAGCGTGAGGTGGGGCGAGCGCAGCATGGGCCGGCTGCCCCAGCCCTTGTCGGCTGCCCGGTCCAGCAGTTCGTGCACCAGATTGAGCTGGTCCGGCAACTGCAGCTCGGGCAAGTCGTAGCGCAGTTCGGGCCACTGCGCTTGCGGTGGCAGACGGTCATGGACGAAGCGGTCAGATTGAGCGCTGACCCCCCGCATCAATTGAGTGAACATGATTTACCCCTGTAAAACGGATTTGCCAATGATCAGTTGCTGTACTTCGGTCGCGCCTTCGTAGATACGCAGCGAGCGGATGTCGCGGTACAGGCTCTCCACCTTTACGCCAACCTTCACGCCCAGGCCGCCGTGCAGTTGCAGCGCCATGTCGATCACGCGTTGCGCGTTTTCGGTGGCCGTCATCTTGGCCATCGCGACCTCCATCGTGACGCGCACGGGCTTGCCATTGCGCTCGCCCTCGTCGCGTAGCCAGGCGGCGCGGTAGGTCAGCAATGCTGCGGCATCCACCAGCGCGGCCATCTCGCCGACCTTAGCCTGCGTGAGCTGGAAATCGGCCAGCGTCTGACCGAACATCTTGCGCTGCTTCGCATGAGTCACGGCCTCGGCCAGCGCGCGCCGCGCCATGCCCAAGGCGGCGCCGGCCACCGACGCGCGAAAGATATCCAGCGTCTGCATGGCGAGCTTGAAGCCGCCGTTCAGCGCGCCCAGCTGCGCCGTTGCCGGAATCGCGCATTGGTTGAACCGCAGCGTGGCCAGTGGATGCGGCGCCATCACCTCGATATGCTCGGACGTGTCCAGCCCGGACACGTTCGCGTCCACGATGAAGGCCGTGATGCCACGCGTGCCGGCTGCGATGTCGGTCTTGGCGAACACGCAGTAGAAATCCGCGATCCCGCCATTGCTGATCCAGGTTTTGGTGCCGTTCAGGATATATGAGTCAAATGTGCCTCTGGCCCTTTCTGAGTCTTGGCATGTAGCTTCTGTTTGCATAGCGCCCGCGTCGGACCCGGCATCGGGCTCGCTCAGCGCAAAGGCGGCGATCTTGTCGCCTCGCGCCACTGCGGGCAGATAGGCCGCCTGCTGTGCGGCGGTGCCGGCCAGCGTGATGGCGCCGCTGCCCAGCCCCTGCATGGCGAACGCGAAGTCGGCCAGCGGTGAGTGAAAGGCCAGGGTCTCGCGCAGGATCACGAGCGCGCGCGAATCGAGCCGGTTGAGTGCGCCGCCATGCTTGGCGGGCACGCAGTAACGCAGCCAGCCTTCGGTGCCCAATAGCTTGACCCATTCCTTGCAGGCGCGCCGGTCGTCCGACTCGTCCACAGCCTGCGCAGGCGCCCAGTCGGCCAGGCGTTCGCCCAGTTCGCGGTGCGCCGCATCAAAAAACGGCAGCGCCAGATGTTGAGTGGGAGATCTCACGTTTCAGTCTCCACCGAACACGGGCTTTTGCTTCGCCGCGAAGGCGTCGAAGGCGCGCCGGAAGTCATGTGTCTGCATGCAGATCGCCTGTGCCTGCGCCTCAGCTTCAATCGCTTGCTCGATCGTCATGGCCCATTCCTGCTGCAGCATGGTCTTGGTCATGCCGTGGGCGAAGGTTGGCCCCTGCGCCAGTTCGCGTGCCACGGCCTGCGCCTGCGCCAGCAGGTCGCTTGGGGCGTGCAGCGCGTTGAAGAAGCCCCAGGCCAGGCCCTCCGTGGCTGTCATGGCGCGACCCGTGAACAACAGCTCACTCGCGCGGCCCTGGCCGATCACGCGCGGCAGTAGCGCGCAGGCGCCCATGTCGGCACCCGCCAGGCCCACGCGCGTGAACAGGAAGGCGGTCTTGGCGGTGGGCGTGCCATAACGCAGGTCGCAGGCCAGCGCCATCATGGCGCCGGCGCCGGCGCAGATGCCGTCGATCGCGCCGATCACCGGCTGCGGGCAGTTGCGCATGGCTTTCACAAGGTCGCCCGTCATGCGCGTGAATTCGAGCAGCTCGGGCATGCTCATCTTGGTCAGCGGACCAATGATCTCGTGCACGTCCCCGCCCGAGCAGAAGTTGCCGCCCGCGCCGGTGACCACGAGCACCTTCACGTCGGTGGCGTATTTGAGCGCGTGGAACAAGTCGCGGAGCTCCGCATAAGAGTCAAAAGTCAGCGGATTCTTGCGTTCGGGCCGGTTCAAGGTGAGCGTGCCGATGCCCGCGTCGAACTGCCACGAAAAATGTTGCGCCGCGTAGCTGGCCAGCGGGTTGAACTGGGCGCGCATGGGGTTGCCCGCGCCGATGTAGTGCTTCATGTGGTCTCCAGAAAATCGGTGCTGGCGCGGCTTTTGACCTTGCCCAGCAGTTTGTGCAGCGCGCCAAGCTCTTTCTCGCTCAGGCCCGCAAAGGCGCCCACGATCCAGCCCTCGTGCTGTTGCGCCATCTCGTGGAACTGCTTGCGGCCCTTGGGCGTCATGCGCACCAGGAAGGCGCGCCGGTCGCCGGCCACTTCCAGCCGCTCCACCAGGCCTTCGGCCACGAGCTGGTCGGTGATGCCGGTGACATTGCCGCCGGTGACCATCATGCGGCGCGACAACTCGTTCATCTTCATGCCGGTCTCGGTGCGCTCGAGCTGGGCCATCAGATCGAAGCGCGGCAGCGTGGTGTCGAACTGCTCGCGCAGGCCGCTGCGTACCTGCTTTTCGATCAGCTGGGTGCAGGTCAGCAGGCGCAGCCACAGGCGCAGTGCTTCAGGGTGCTCACTGTGGGCGCGGGCTTCGAGGTCCATCGGGTTATTCGTCACTTTGATTACTACTCGTTTAATAGCGGCCAATCAATGCAGGTCAAGGGCTGCGGCCTGCTTTTGTTTAAGAAATTCACGGTACAACTGGTCGCGACCGGTCAGATACTGCTTGGGCCAGTCGGCCGCCCGGCTTTGCAGTTTGGCCGCTTCGTGCAGCGTCCACGCCGGGTCGGCCAGGTGCGGGCGCGCAATCGCGCACAGATCCGCGCGGCCCGCCGCGATGATGCTGTTGGCGTGATCGGCCTCAGAAATGGCGCCGACCGCAATGGTCTGGATGCCCACCTCGTTGCGGATGCGGTCCGCAAACGGGGTCTGGTACATGCGCCCATATACCGGTTTGGCGTCGCGCGTGGTCTGGCCCGAGGACACGTCGATGAAGTCGCAGCCGGCTGCCTTGAACAGGCGTGCGATCTGCACCGCGTCGTCACCCGTGATGCCGCCCGCCGCCCAGTCGTGTGCGGAGATACGAACGCTCATGGGCAGGTGCGCCGGCCACGCCGCGCGCATCGCCCGAAACACCTCCAGCGGGTAGCGGCAGCGATTCTCCAGACTGCCGCCGTAATCGTCGGTGCGCCGGTTCGTCAGCGGCGTGATGAAGCACGACAGCAGGTAACCGTGCGCGCAGTGCAACTCCAGCCAGTCGAACCCGGCGCTAGCGGCGCGCTGCGTGCTGTCCACGAACTGCGCCGTGAGGCGGTCCATGTCGGCGCGCGTCATGGCGTGCGGTGTCTGGTTCTGCGTGCCATAGGGCACGGCGCTGGCGCCCAGCAGTGGCCAGTTCGGCGCGTCATCGGAGTGTCCGGTGGAGGAACTTAGCGGCTCGTCCGTGCCCTCCCAGCCCACCTGGGTCGAGCCCTTGGGCCCGCTGTGGCCGAGCTGCATGCCGATCTTGGCGCTGCTCTGGCCGTGTACGAAGTCGACGATGCGCTTGAACGCGACCTGTTGCGTGTCGTTCCACAGGCCGGTGCAACCCGGGGTGATGCGTCCCTCGGGCGTCGGGCTGGTCATCTCGACAAACACCAGTCCGGCGCCGCCTAGCGCGCGCGCGCCCCCCAGGTGCACCAGGTGGAAGTCCTGCGGCACGCCGTCCACCGCGCTGTACATGGCCATGGGTGAACACACGATGCGGTTCTTGAGTCGGGTCTCGCGGACCTGCAGCGGCAACAGCATCGGTGGCACCGGCTCGCCGCCCGACAGCCAGGCCTCGTAGCCGTCGAGCCATGTGGCATCGCGCAGGCGCAGGTTCTCGTGGCTGATGCGCTGCGAGCGGGTCAGGAGCGAATAGGCAAACTGCTCGACCTCCATGCCGGTGTAGCGGTCCACGTTTTCGAACCATTCGGTGGAATTGCGCGCGGCGTTCTGGATCTTGAGCACCTCCACGCTGCGGCGGGCTTCATAGCCTTGCAGTACCGCCTGCAGGTTCTCGTGCGTGGCAAAGGCGCTCGGATGCGTGCCGAACTCGTGCGCGAGGTCGATGGCGTCCTCCAGTGCCAGCTTGGTGCCGCTGCCAATCGAGAAATGCGCCGTGTGCGCGGCGTCTCCCATCAACACCACCGGGGTGGGTGTGCCGTTGTCCGACACCGGCGCCCAATGCACCCAATGCCCGCATACGACGCGCGGAAAGCGGATCCAGATGGCAGCGCCGCGCAAATGCGTGGCATTGCTGATCAGGGCGTGGCCGTCCAGGTAGCGGGCGAACAGGCGCTCGCAAAAGGCGACAGCGTCGGCCTGGGACATCGTGTCCAGCCCGTGCGCCTTCCAGACCTCCTCCGGGGTTTCCACGATAAAGGTGGAAGTGCTGTCGTCGAACTTGTAGGCATGTGCCTGAAACCAGCCGTGCTCGGTCTGTTCGAAGGCGAACGTGAAGGCGTCGAAGGTCTTTTTGGTGCCGAGCCAGACAAAACGGCACTGACGCGTGTCGATGTCGGGCTGGTAGGTGTCGGCGTAACGCGTGCGAATGCGGCTGTTCAGGCCGTCGCTGGCAATCACCAGGTCGGCGCGGTATTGCCGTGCCAGCGCCTGGTCGTCCGCCACGTCGGTCTCGAACACCAGCTCGACGCCCAGCGCCAGGCAGCGCTCCTGCAGGATGTTCAGCAGCCGCTTGCGTCCGATGCCGCAAAAGCCGTGGCCGCCCGAGCGCACGCTGCGGCCCTTGAAAAACACCTCGATATCGTCCCAGTGGTTGAAGGCGTCGCCGATCAGCTTGGCCGACACCGGATCGGCGGTCTGCAGGTTGGCCAGCGTCTGGTCGGACAGCACCACGCCCCAGCCAAACGTGTCGAACGGCCGGTTGCGTTCCACCACGGTGACGCGGTGTTGCGGGTCTTGCTGCTTCATCAGCAGCGCGAAATACAGGCCGGCCGGACCGCCGCCGATACATAAGATATTCATAGAAGAATAGTTTAAGTTTGAATTAAAAAATGTCAAATAATTTGAAATAAAGTTGTGACCAGGTGTAAATAAGCATCTCAGGTTGACGAGAACGGATTTCAAGCCAAAATAAACGTATGCATAGCTTGTTTGAAAAAATCGAGTCGCGCCTGGCGGATTTGCCCGTGCCGGTTGCATTGCGCTTGCCGGGAGGGAAATTGCTGGGTCCCGCACAGTCGCTGGTGACGTTGGTGTTCAACCGATGGTCGGCCGTTTCCACCTTTGCCACCGGCAAAATCGGCGCCCTGGCCGAGGGATATGTCGAGAATCGGGTTCAGATAGAAGGCAATATGCGCGACCTGATGGCCGTTGCGGCAGGGCTGCTGCCCGGCAACCCGGTGCTGTCGGATACGCGCTGGTGGGACTCCCTGCTGCGCCGCACCCGTTCGCGTGCATCACACTCGCAGGAGCGCGACGCGCAGCAGATCCAGTTTCACTACGACGTCAGCGATGACTTCTATTCGCTGTGGCTTGACCCGTTGCGGGTTTACTCCTGCGCCTATTTCCGCGATTCCACCATGACGGTGGCACAGGCGCAGCAGGCCAAGCTCGACCATATCTGCCGCAAGCTGATGCTCAAGCCGGGCGACCGCTTTCTGGACATCGGTGCCGGCTGGGGCGGCCTGCTCATGTGGGCGGCCGAACACTACGGGGTGGACGCGACGGGCATCACCTTGTCGAAAAACCAGCAGGCTTATGTGACGCGCCTGATCGAGCAAAAGGGCTTGCAGGGGCGGGTGCGCATGGAATTGCGTGATTACCGGGAACTCGACGAGGCGCAGCCCTACGACCGCGTTGCCTCGGTGGGGATGGTCGAGCATGTGGGCTATGCCAATTTGCAGGTCTATTTCGGCAAGATCCAGCGTCTGCTCGCACCCGGCGGCCTGGCCTTGAATCACGGCATCACCGCGGGCGGCCTGGACAATGACCGGGTCGGCGCTGGGATGGGGGATTTCATCGAAAAGTACATCTTCCCCGGTGGCGAGCTGGTGCATATCAGTCACATGCTGAAGATCGCCGCCTCGGCGGGGCTGGAGATGGTCGATACCGAGAATCTGCGGCCCCACTACGCGCGTACGCTGTGGGCGTGGTCGGACGCCCTGGAGCAGCACCTGGACGAGGCACGCAAGGTGCTACAGACGACCAGTGACAACGAGCGCGCCGAGCGCATCCTGCGGGCGTATCGGCTGTACCTGGCGGGCAGCGCCATGGGTTTCGAGCAGGGCTGGGTGTCGCTGCATCAAATGCTGTTGGCGCGCCCGGCCAATGACCTCCCGCACGAGGCCATGAAAGGAGCACAATCCGTCTTCCCGTTTAACCGTGACTACATCTACCGCAGCCATGATTTACAAATTCAAATCCAGAGAGACCGGTGACCTGATCATGCTGGAGCCCGACGGACGGCGCGTGCTCGGGATCATTGGCAAGACGCCTGGCCCGCAAGGCATCATCGAAGTGGATCAGATGCTGCCCGCCGTCGCGGCGCTGGATGCGGCCATTGCCAAGGCTGAGGCTGATTTCAAGGCAGCGGCCGCGGCCGCTGGGGGCCCGGACAATGTGCCGACGCCCCATGACGCGGTGACGCTGCGCCAGCGCGCCGCACCATTCATCGCGATGCTGAAGGAGTGCGCGCAGGCGGATTGCGAGATCGTCTGGGGCGTGTAGGCCGTCTGGGGTGACGCTGCTACTGATAGCTGCGTGCGTCCTCGATCACCTTGCCGTCATTCGGCAGCGTACCCGGCGCGACCATTTGCACGGCGCCGCGCAGCTTGGTGACCTCGCGGATCGCCTCACCGATTCTGGCGGCCAGCTCCGGCGGCTTTGAGACCGTTTCTACCTGCAGCGTCATGCGGTCATTGGCCATCTCGCCGGCCACGACCAGTCGCGCCTTGAGCACTTCGGGAAAACGCCGGGCAATGTCCGCCACCTGTCCGGGGTGCACAAACATACCGCGCACCTTGGTCGTTTGGTCCGCCCGGCCCAGCCAACCCTTGATGCGGACATTGGTGCGCCCGGTCGGGCAGGCCCCTGGCAGGATGGCCGACAGATCGCCGGTGCCAAAGCGGATCAGCGGGTAATCCGGATTCAGTGTGGTGATCACCAGCTCGCCGACTTCGCCTTCGGGCACTGGATCGCCCGTGCCGGGACGCACGATCTCCATGATCACGCCTTCATCGAGCACCAACCCTTCGCGAGCTTCGGTCTCGTAGGCGATCAAGCCGAGGTCGGCGCTCGCATAGCACTGGTAGCCAGCAATGCCGCGCTCGCCCAGCCAGTCGCGCAGACTGGGCGGAAAGGCCTCGGCCGAGACCAGCGCCTTGGTAATCGAGGGCAGGGCGACGCCCATCTCGGCAGCCTTGTCCACGATGATTTTCAGAAAACTCGGCGTGCCGATATAGCCCGCAGGTCTCAATTCGGCCATCGCATGCACCTGCTGCTCGGTCTGGCCGGTGCCGCCTGGGAACACCGTGCAGCCCAACGCGTGTGCGCCACTCTCCATCATGGAGCCGGCCGGCACGAAATGGTAGCTAAAAGCATTGTGGATCAACTCGCCGGGACGAAAGCCGGCCGCGAACATGGCCCGCGCCATGCGCCAGTAATCACGGCGTGTGCCTTCAGGCTCGTAAATCGGGCCGGGGCTGGCAAACACGCGCGGCATGTCGGTACCGAACCGGAGCGTAGCAAAGCCGCCAAAGGCATCGCCGCCGATGCTGCGAGCGGCCTTTTGCTGCTCCAGCAATTCGTGCTTGCGGATCACCGGCAATTGCGCGAGCGCGGCGCGCGAGGTCACCGCCGCGGCCTCCACGCCGTCCAGCAGGCCGGCAAAAGCCGTGGATCGGGTCTGCGCGTGGGCGACTTGGCCGGGCAGCGCTACCAGCAACGCCTCCTCGCGCGTGGCCGGGTCGCGGGTTTCAAGGGTGTCGTAATAGTCGGTCATGGCCGGTGTCTTCGTTCGCAATAGTTGTCGGCGCGCTGCGGTCGCGGCAAGCGAAGCCTGTTCGTGGAACACCGTGGGAGATTCATGCCAGCCATCGTTTGCGGCGCTTGTAACTTTTGACGTCCTTGAAGCTCTTGCGCTCGCCACCGCCGACGCCCAGGTAAAACTCCTTCACGTCCTCATTGTTGGCGAGGTCGCTGGCGGCGCCGTCCATCACCACGCGGCCGGATTCCATGATGTAGCCATAGTCGGCGTACTGGAGCGCCATGTGTGTGTTTTGCTCGGCCACCAGAAAGGTGACCTTCTCGCGTTCATTGAGATCTTTAACGATGTTGAACACCTCTCCCACGATCTGCGGCGCCAGCCCCATGGAAGGCTCATCGAGCAGCACCATGCTGGGGTTGGCCATCAGGGCCCGACCGATCGCGCACATTTGCTGTTCGCCGCCCGAGGTGTAAGCCGCCTGAGAGGTGCGGCGCGTCTTGAGGCGCGGAAAGTAGTTGTAGACCTTCTCCAGATTGGCCGCAATCTCGCCTTTGTCTTTGCGCGTGTAGGCGCCCGTGAGGAGGTTTTCTTCGATGGTCAGGTGGGCAAAGCAGTGCCGCCCCTCCATCACCTGCACCACGCCGCGCTGCACCAGGTCGGCCGGCGACAGGTTTTCGATGCGCTCGCCGCGTAGCTCGATGGACCCCTTGGTCACCTCGCCGCGCTCACCGCGCAGCAGGTTCGAGATGGCGCGCAAGGTGGTGGTTTTGCCGGCGCCGTTGCCGCCCAGGATGGCCACGATGCCACCCTGAGGCACCTGCAGCGAGACGCCCCTGAGCACCAGGATTACATGGTTGTAGATCACCTCGATGCCGTTGACGTTGAGAACGACGGGCCGCGGCTCCACGCTTGCCTGCGCAGGCCTGGACGGCTCGTCGGTGGCTGGCCTGTGGCCGGCCGTGTTGGGTTGAGAATGATCCATGGGTCTTGCCTTTTCGCCAATCGACAGAGCTGCGCAGCAATCCTGTCGATTGGCGGCCCGTCAGGGCCGCTGCCCGTCCCCGCGCCGCTTTCGCGGCGCTCCCCCATCCGTGCGGGAGGCGCCCGGGGGAGGATGCCGTCAGTACAGGCAGGAACTGTCAACCTGATTCGCGCTGCGAATCAGGATTGGCAGTCCGCCGGTGTGCGGCGCGTCATCTTCTTGTCGGCCAGGTATTTGTCGGCGCCGGCCTTCACCATCGGCTTGAGGATCTGTTCGTCCGCCTCGATGTAGTCGGAGGTGATGTTCCACTTCTTGCCATCCCAGGTTTCAATGCGCGCCGCCGTCGAGCCCATGTGATCGGCGCACGATGTGCTGATCGGTCGCATCACGCCGTTGAAGCCCAGTGCATCGAGCTTGGCCTGTGTGAGGTTCAGGTTTTCAAACCCCCAGCGCACCTGCTCGCCGCTCATGACCTTGCCCTTACCGAAGCGCTCCTGCGCAGTGCGCACGGCTTCGTTCGAGAGCATCTGGATGATCACGCCGCGCGTGTACAAAACCGACCCCACTTCGTCCTTCGGTCCCGTGCCCTGACCCTTGGCGTGCACGTACTTCAGGATGTCCTGCATGACTTTGGGCTGCTGGCCCGAGGTGTTGAGTGCCAGCGCGTTGTAGCCCTTGGCACCTTCGCCCACATCTTTCACGTCAGGCTCGGCGCCGGCCCACCACACGCCATACATCTTGTCGCGCGGGTAACCGGTGGCCTGTGCTTCCTTCAGCGCGGTGGAATTCATCACACCCCAGCCCCACAGCAGTACGTAGTCCGGGCGGCTCTGGCGCACCTGCAGCCAGGTGGCTTTTTGCTCGACGCCCGGCGCCGTCACAGGCAACAGTTGCAGCTCGAAACCGTTCATCCTGGCGCGTTCCTGCAGCACCGGAATGGGCTCCTTGCCAAACGGCGAGTCATGGTAGACCAGGGCGATCTTCTTGCCCTTGAGCTTGTTGAAGCCGCCTTCGCGCTTGGCGATGGCCTGGATGATGATGTCGGCGCCGGTCCAGTAGCTGCCCTGCAGCGGGAAGTTCCACTTGAACGCCATGCCGTCCTGCGAAATCGACAGGCCGTAGCCCAGCGTGATCAGCGGGACTTTATCGACCGGAGCTTTCTCGGTCAGCGCAAAAGTGATGCCGGTGGACTGCGGGTCGAACACCGTCACGCCCGCGCGACTCTTGAGCCGCTCGTAGCATTCCACGCCGCGGTCGGTGGCGTAGCCGGTCTCGCACTCTTCATAAGTGAGCTTGACGCCATTGATGCCGCCGTCGCGCGCGTTGATCATCTTGATGTAGTCCTGCTTGCCGTTGGCCCATGGCGTGCCATTGGGCGCGTAGGGGCCGGTGCGGTACGAGAGCAGCGGGAAGAACTGCTCCTTGGCCTGAGCGAACGCGCTGGTCGTCACTATTGACGACGCGCCAATGGCCACCGCGGCCACTGCCATGAAGAAATGACGAAGTTTCATTTGTTGTCTCCTTGAAAAAAGTGAAAGTAAAACGCCGGAAAAAACTCAATGCGGGAACGGCCACAGACGCAGCTTCTGCTTGCCGATCGACCAGAGCCTGGCGAGTCCATGCGGCTCGACGATCAGAAACCAGACGATCAGGCCACCAAACAACATCAACTCGGCGTGCGAGACGCTGGTCGTCGAAATATTCGCGCCGATGAGCCGTGCCAGCATGGGCAGCGACAGGCTGAGCGCAATCGGCAGAATCACAATGAACGCCGCCCCGAAGAAGCTGCCCATGATGGAGCCCATGCCGCCGATGATCACCATGAACAGCAGCCGGAACGACTGGTCGACCGAGAATGCAGCGGGCTCCCAGGTGCCCAGGTATATGAATGCCCACAGGGCTCCGGCCACGCCGATGATGAATGAGCTCACGGCAAAGGCGCTGAGCTTGGCGTAGACCGGGCGGATGCCGATCACGGCAGCGGCCACGTCCATGTCGCGGATCGCCATCCACTCGCGCCCAATGGCGCCGCGCACCAGGTTCTTGGCCAGCAGCGCAAAGATCACCAGCAGGGACAGGCAAAAGAAGTACTTGCCCGGCGAGCCGTCCAGCGACAGTCCGAACACCTGCAAATGCGAAACCGAGACCGAGCCCGAGGGTGAGTCGTTGGTGAGCCAGCTGATGCGCAGGAACATCCAGTCGCTGAAGAACTGCGCGGCCAGCGTCGTCACCGCCAGGTACAGGCCCTTGACGCGCAGACTGGGCAGCCCGAACAGGATGCCGAACAGCGTGGCGCACAGCCCGCCCAGAATCAGCGCCGCAATCAAAGGCATGCCGGGCAAACGCACCATGAAGTTGTAGGCCCCATAGGCGCCGACCGCCATGAAAGCACCCGAGCCGAGCGAAATCTGGCCGCAGTAGCCGACCAGAATGTTCACGCCGACCGCGGCGAGCGAAAAAATCAGGAACGGAATCAGGATGGCGTTGAAAAAATAGTCGGTGGCCAGCCACGGCACGACGACGAACGCCACGATCAGCAGCAAGCCGATGAAAAGGCGGTCCTGAGCGATCGGGAAGATCTGCTGATCGCCCCGGTAGGTGGTTTTGAATTGGCCGTTTTCGCGGTAGAACATGAGGGGGTCCTGGTACTTGCCGCGGGTCAGACGCGGTCAATGATCTTCTCGCCGAACAGGCCTTGCGGGCGAAACAGCAGGAACACCAGGGCCAGCACATAGGCAAACCAGATCTCGATGCCGCCGCCCACAAACGGACCCAGGTAGACCTCGGACAGCTTCTCGCCCACGCCGATGATGAGGCCGCCGACAATGGCGCCGGGCACGGACGTCAGGCCACCCAGAATCACCACCGGCAGCGCCCGCAGCGCGATCGTCGAAAGCGAGAACTGCACGCCCAGCTTGCTGCCCCAGATCATGCCGGCCACAAGTGCCACGACACCGGCCACGCACCATACGATGACCCAGATGCGGTTCAACGGGATACCGATGGACTGCGCCGCCTGGTGGTCATCCGCGACTGCGCGCAGTGCGCGCCCGGTGATGGTTTTCTGGAAAAACAGGCTGAGCAGCGCGACCAGCGCCGCCGCGATGACGGCAGCGATCAAGTCTTCCTTGTTCACGAGCAGGCCGCCAGGAAAGACCTTGTCCAGGATGAAGACCGGATCCTTGGGCATGCCGATGTCGATCTTGTAGATGTTGTCGCCAAAGATGGTCTGGCCCAGACCTTCGAGAAAATAGGCAATGCCCAGCGTGGCCATCAGCAGCGTCGTGGCCTCCTGGTTGACCAGATGGCGCAGTGCGAGCCGCTCGATCAGCCAGGCAACGATGAACATGACGATGGCCGCCAGGACGAAGGCCAGCAAGTCGCTCAAAGGCTTGTAGGGCAGCCCAGTCCAGGCCGGAATCCATTCCGAGAACCGCGCCATGGCCAGGGCTGCAAACAACACCATCGCGCCTTGCGCGAAGTTGAATACACCCGAGGCCTTGAAGATCAGCACAAAGCCGAGCGCTACCAGTGCATACAACATGCCAGCCATCAGGCCACCGAGCAACGTTTCAAGGAAAAAAGCCATGGTGCCGTACTCTTGGGGTCAGTGACTGGCGCCCAGGTAGGCACTGATCACGTCTTCGTTATTGCGCACTTCGTCGGGCGTGCCGTCGCCGATCTTTTTTCCGTAGTCGAGCACCACGACGCGGTCGGAAATATCCATCACCACGCCCATGTCGTGCTCGATCAGCACGACCGTGGTGCCGAATTCGTCGTTCACATCGAGCACGAAGCGGCACATGTCTTGCTTTTCCTCGACGTTCATGCCGGCCATTGGCTCGTCGAGCAACAGCACCTGTGGCTCCATGGCAAGAGCCCGCCCCAGGTCCACGCGCTTTTGCAGGCCGTAGGGCAACTGGCCGACGGGTGTTTTGCGATACGCCTGAATCTCCAGGAAGTCGATGATGCGTTCGACCGCTTCACGGTGCCGGATCTCTTCGCGCTCGGCCGGGCCGATGCGCAGCGCCTGCCACAGCAGGCCGCATTTGATCTTGAGGTTGCGCCCGGTCATGATGTTGTCGAGCACGCTCATGCCCTTGAACAGGGCCAGGTTCTGGAAAGTGCGCGCCACGCCCATTTCGGCCACTTCACGCGAGTTCATGTGGCTGAAGGTCTTGCCGCGCAAGCTGATGGTGCCCTGCTGCGGCGTGTAGACACCGTTGATACAGTTCAGCATCGAGCTCTTGCCCGCACCGTTGGGGCCGATGATGGCCCGGATTTCGTGCTCTTTCACGTTGAACGAGATGTCGGTCAGTGCCTTGACGCCACCAAAGCTCAAGCTGATGTTGTGCACGTCGAGAATGACGTCGCCGATTTTCTTGTTCATGCCGCCGCTTTCACCGGCGCGAAGGTCTTGGTATCAACGATCTTGAGCGTGGCGCTGACGCTGCCGCTGCGCCCGTCTTCGAACTTCACCACGGTCTCGATGAACTGCTCGGTCTTGCCGCCATACAGTGCATCGATCAGTGGCTGGTATTTTTCGGCGATGAAGCCGCGGCGGACCTTGTTGGTGCGGGTCAGCTCCCCGTCGTCGGCATCGAGCTCCTTGTGCAGGACCAGGAAACGGCTGATTTGCGAGCCAGCCAGCAGCGTATCTGCACTCAGGTCGGCATTGACCTTTTCCACGCACTCCTTGATGAGCTGATAGACCTCGGGCTTTTGCGCCAGGTCGGTATAGCCGGCATACGGCAGGTTGCGGCGCTCAGCCCAGTTGCCCACCGCATCGAAGTCGATGTTGACCATCACGCACACCTTGTCGCGGCCGTCGCCATAGGCCACCACTTCCTTGATGTGCGGGAAAAACTTGAGCTTGTTCTCGACGTACTTGGGCGCGAACATGGCGCCATCGAAGGGGCCGCCCTTGATGCGGCCCACGTCCTTCACGCGGTCGATGATCTTGAGGTGCCCGCTCGCGTCCAGGAAGCCCGCGTCGCTCGTGTGGTACCAGCCATCGGCGGTCAGCACCTCTGCCGTGGCGGCGGGGTTCTTGTAATACTCCTTGAGCAGACCGGCCGACCTGACCAGCAGCTCGCCGTTGTCCGCCACCCTGAGCTCCACGCCCTGGATGGGCACACCCACCGTATCCGCGCGCGCCTGGTCGTCGGGTTGCAGGCAGACAAACACTGCCGTCTCGGTCGAACCATACAGCTGCTTGAGGTTGATGCCGATCGAGCGGTAGAAGGTGAACAGGTCCGGCCCGATGGCCTCCCCGGCGGTGTAGGCCACGCGCACGCGGCTGAAGCCGAGGTTGTTGCGCAGCGGACCGTACACCAGCACGTTGCCCAGCCGGTACAGCAGTGAATCCAGCAGGCCCACCGGTTTGCGGTCCATCAGGGCCGGCCCGACGCGTTTGGCCACCGTCATGAAACTATGGAACATGCGGCGCTTGAGGCGGCTCGCATCCTCCATGCGAATCATCACGCTGGTCAGCAAGCCTTCAAAGATGCGCGGCGGGGCAAAGTAATAGGTCGGACCGACTTCCTTGAGGTCGATCGTGACGGTGCTGGCGTTCTCGGGGCAGTTCACCACATAGCCGCAGCACAGCCACTGGGCGTAGCTGAAGATGTTCTGGCCGATCCAGGCCGGCGGCAGGTAGGCCAGCACTTCCTCGCGACTGGTGAGCTTGTCGAAATCGGCGCCGGCCTGCGCGCGGTCGAGCAGGGTATGGTGGGTGTGCACCACGCCCTTGGGGTTGCCCGTGGTGCCCGAGGTATAGAACATGCCTGCCACGTCGCCGGGCTTGACTTGTTCAACCGCCGACTTGAAGAACGCCGGATTGGCGGCCGTGAAGGCCTTACCGGATTCGATCAGGGCATCCAGCGCCATCAGGCCCGGCTCTTCGTAGTTGCGCAGGCCGCGCGGGTCCTCATAAAAAATATGGGTGAGTTGTGGGCAGCGCTCGCGAATCTCCAGCAGCTTGTCGACCTGCTCCTGGTCCTCCGCAAACGCGAAGCGCACCTCGGCGTTGGTGACGGGGAACACACATTCGGCTGCCACTGCGTCCTGGTACAGCGGCACGGGGACCGCTCCCAGCGACTGGATGGCCAGCAGGGTGGCGTACAGCTGAGGGCGATTCGAGCCCATCACAACCATGTGCTCGCCGTGCGTCAGCCCCGCCTGATGCAAACCGCAGGCCACGTGCTCGACCAGTTGGGCCATGTTGGCCCAGCTGCGCGATTGCCAGATGCCGTATTCCTTCTCGCGCATGGCGGGCGCGTCGGGCCGCTCGCTGGCGTGTTTCAACAGCAATTGGGGAAACGTGGTCTGCATTGCGGTTACTTGTCTCCAGGGCGTCATGCGGGATGGATGATCTATGGGCGCATCGTAGGACGGGGTTTGACGCTATGGTGTCGTTTGGACGACAATTTAAGGGTGATCACCCCCCGGACTTTCCCGAACGTTGGCCCGTTTGCACCATGCCGATCGATCTGACCCTGCACCAGCGCCGGCGCATGGCCGACGCCGCCGAGCTGGCGGGCATTCCCTGGCTGTGTGTGTTGCAGCCGGCCGAGCGGGAGCGGACCCTGGTGGAGCTTCAGGTCGGCGACGCCCGTGTCGGCGACTACGTGTGTCGCGTGGGACGGCCCGTGACCTACTGGTTTGGCGTCGTTGAAGGCCTGCTCAAGATGAGCAGCGACGACGCTCACGGTCAGACCACGACCTTCACCGGCCTGCCGCCGGGCGGCTGGTTTGGTGAAGGCACGGCGCTCAAGCGCGAGCCCTACCGCTACAACATACAGGCGCTGCGCAACAGCGTGGTCGCCGGCCTGCCGGTGGACACCTTTCACTGGCTGCTGGGCCATTCGATCGGTTTCAACCGGTTTGTGATGAACCAGCTCAACGAACGGCTAGGCCAGTTCATTGCAGCGCGCGAGATCGACCGCATGAGCAACCCCGACGTGCGCGTGGCTCGCAGTCTCGCGGCGCTGTTTAATCCGGTGCTGTATCCCGGCGTCGGCGAAGTGCTGCGCATCACGCAGCAGGAGTTGGCCTATCTGGTGGGCCTGTCGCGCCAGCGCGTCAATGAAGCGCTGCGCACGCTGGAGGCACAGGACACGATTCGCGTGGAATACGGTGGACTGCGCGTGCTGGACCTCCCGGCGCTGCGCTCCCATCTTTTTTAATTAAAAACAGCGTCAAACCATTGGTACGTAATCGTAAGCAGCTATATAAAGTATAGTAATTCGGTTGCCCACGATGACTCGGCGACTTGTCAAAGGGACAGCTGCCCATGGCGTCGTTACGCTTTTTTTACGGCGCCCCGCGAAGTCTCCATCCCTTTTTTACACGCTCAAACCTAGGCTTACACCATCTCGTTTTGATGGGGAGAAGTCGCGTGGACATTGCCTTTGTTGTCGCCATCGCCGCGTTTTGGGGCGTGCTGGTGTTGCTGGTGCGGGGCTTTCGCAAGCTTGAAACCGCAGCGGGAAGCCGATCATGATTGGCCTTGATGCGCTTTACGTCCTGGGTGGCATTTGTGCCATCGCCTTGCTGGCCTACCTGGTCTACGCGCTGATCTGCGCCGAGGAGTTCTGATGAGCGCCGCGATGAACCGCTTCGAGCAAGCGAACGCCCCCTCGGGGGGCAGCGCAGTACTTGCGTCATCGGCTGCCGCCGATCCGGGGGCAGTGACAAGCGTGGGAGCCCTATGAGCGCCGCTGCCTGGGGCCCACTGGCCCTTTACCTGATCGTGTTGTTGGTGCTGGCGTGGCCCGTGGGGCGTTGGCTGGCGGCGCTGTGCGCGGGCCGGCTGCCCCATTGGATGCTGCGAGTGGAGGCGCCCTTGTACCGGCTCGCCGGCACCTCGGCGCGCCAGTCCATGAATTGGGTGCAGTACGCGCTGGCGCTACTGGCCTTCAATGCCCTCGGCGTGCTGGTCGTCTATGGTGTGCAGCGCCTGCAGCAATGGCTGCCCCTGAACCCGCAGCACATGGCGGCCGTCACGCCCGACTCGTCGTTCAATACCGCCGTGTCCTTCGTGACCAACACCAATTGGCAGGGCTACACCGGCGAAGCCAGCATGAGCTACCTGACGCAGATGCTGGCGCTCACGGTGCAGAACTTCTTCTCGGCGGCCACCGGCATCGCGGTGGTGTTCGCGCTCATTCGTGGTTTCGCCGCGCGCTCCAGTGGCGTGGTCGGCAATTTCTGGGTTGACCTGACGCGCGTCACCACCTGGCTGCTGCTGCCGCTGTCCCTGGTATTCGCGCTGTTCCTGGTCGGGCAGGGGGTAATCCAGAACTTCGACACGTACAAGGACATGACCACGCTGGAGGTCACCAGCTACCAGCAGCCCAAAAACGGTCCTGACGGCCAGCCTTTGATGGACGCCAAGGGCAACCCGGTGCTGGAAGACGCGAAGACCTCGACGCAGACGCTGGCCATGGGACCGGTGGCGTCGCAGGAGGCCATCAAGATGCTGGGCACCAACGGTGGCGGCTTTTTCAACGCGAATTCGGCGCATCCCTATGAGAACCCGACCGCGCTGGCCAACTTCTTCCAGATGCTGTCCATCTTCCTGATTCCGGCCGCGCTGTGCTTTGCCTTTGGCCGTGAGGTCGGCGACCGGCGCCAGGGCTGGGCGGTGCTGGCGGCCATGACAGTCCTGTTCGTAGTCGCCGTGGTGGCCATCACCCCGGCCGAGCAGGCTGGTAACCCGCTGCTGACACCGCTCGGGGTGGACCAGACGGCCAGCGCGTTGCAGTCGGGCGGCAACATGGAGGGCAAGGAAGTGCGCTTTGGCATCAACGCCTCCAGCCTGTTCGCGGTCATCACCACGTCGGCCTCCTGCGGCGCCGTGAATGCCATGCACGACTCGTTCACGCCGCTCGGCGGGATGGTGCCAATGGTCATGATGCAACTGGGAGAGGTGGTGTTCGGCGGCGTCGGCAGTGGTCTGTACGGGATGCTGGTGTTCGCCATTCTTGCGGTCTTCATTGCCGGACTCATGATTGGCCGCACACCGGAATATCTGGGCAAGAAGATCGAGTCGTACGAGATGAAGATGGCCTCGATCGCGATCCTGGTGACGCCGATTCTGGTGCTCGCAGGCACCGCAGTGGCGGTACTGTCCACCGCCGGCAAGGCGGGAATCTCCAACCCGGGCGCGCACGGATTCTCGGAGATTCTGTACGCCTTCACTTCGGTCGCCAACAACAACGGCAGCGCCTTTGCGGGGCTGTCGGCCAACACCCCGTTCTACAACATCCTGCTGGCGGTGGCGATGTGGTTCGGCCGCTTCGGCGTGATCGTGCCGGTGCTGGCGATTGCGGGCGGCCTGGCGCGCAAGAAGCGCCTCGCGGTCACGGCGGGCACGATGCCCACTCACGGCCCCTTGTTCGTCACGCTGCTGATCGGCACGGTGCTGCTGGTGGGCCTGCTGAACTACGTGCCGGCCCTGGCGCTTGGCCCCATGGTCGAGCATTACATGTTGTGGGGAAAGTAATCATGACCACGCAAAAATCCTTCTCGCTGTTTGACCCGGTGTTGCTCAAGCCCGCCGTGGCCCAGGCCTTTGCCAAACTGAGCCCGCGTGCACAATGGCGCAACCCGGTGATGTTCGTCGTCTATATCGGCAGCATCCTGACCACGTTGCTGGCCCTGCAGGCGCTGCAAGGCCACGGCGAGGCGCCGGCCGGCTTTATCTTCGCGGTGGCTGTGTGGCTGTGGTTCACCGTGCTGTTCGCCAACTTCGCCGAAGCCGTGGCAGAGGGCCGCGCCCAGGCGCAGGCAGCCTCGTTGCGCGGCATCAAGAAGGCCGCGTGGGCCAAGAAGTTTGGCGAGCCGCACGGCGCCGCGTTTCACGGGGCGCCCTGGCTGCCGGAGCAGGCAGAAAATTTGCGCCGTGACGATGTAGTGCTGGTGGAAGTCAACGACATGATCCCGCTTGATGGCGACGTCATCGAAGGCGTAGCTTCGGTCGACGAATCAGCCATTACCGGTGAATCGGCCCCGGTGATCCGCGAGTCGGGTGGGGATTTTTCGGCCGTGACCGGCGGCACCCGAGTGCTGTCGGACTGGCTTGTGATCCGCATCACGGTCAACCCCGGCGAGAGCTTCATCGACCGCATGATCAGCATGGTCGAGAGTGCCAAGCGCCAGAAAACTCCCAACGAGATCGCGTTGACGATTTTGCTGGTGGCGTTGACCATCGTGTTCCTGGTGGTGACCGTGACGCTGCTGCCGTACTCGGTGTTCAGCGTGCAGACCGCCAAGGCCGGCACGGCCGTGACCATCACGGCACTGATCGCCCTGTTGGTGTGCCTGATTCCCACCACCATCGGTGGCCTGCTGTCGGCCATCGGTGTGGCGGGCATGAGCCGCATGATGCAGGCCAACGTGATTGCGACCTCGGGCCGCGCGGTGGAAGCCGCCGGCGACGTGGACGTGCTGCTGCTGGACAAGACCGGCACGATCACGCACGGGAACCGGCAGGCATCGGCTTTCCTGCCCGCGCCCGGCATCACGCAGCACACGCTGGCCACGGCCGCCATGCAGGCGTCGCAGTCGGATGAAACGCCCGAGGGCCGCAGCATCGTGGTGTTGGCCCAGCGGCTGAACGATGTCACGGCTTTGTCCTCTGACACCACGGTTCCAGGTGCTGTGCAGCCGTTGGGGGAAAAAGAGACCCGCACGGCCGTGCCCTTCACGGCGCAGACCCGCATGAGCGGTGTCGATGTGCAGCGACCCGACGGCGGCGTGCGCCAGTTGCGCAAGGGCGCCGTGGACGCGATTCGCCGCTACGTCGAGGCGCACGGCGCGAGCATGCCGGCCGAGGTCCTGCGCGCCGCCGACGATGTGGCGCGCCGTGGCAGCACGCCGCTGGCGGTGGCCGATGGCAACGTTGTGCTGGGCGTGGTGGAGCTCAAGGACATCGTCAAGACAGGCATCAAGGAACGCTTCGGGGAGCTGCGCCGCATGGGTATCAAGACCGTGATGATCACCGGCGACAACAAGCTCACCGCGGCAGCGATCGCGGCCGAGGCGGGCGTGGATGATTTCCTGGCTGAGGCCACGCCCGAGGCCAAGCTCAAACTGATCCGCGAATACCAGGCCGAGGGCCGCCTGGTAGCCATGACCGGCGACGGCACCAACGACGCGCCAGCGCTGGCCCAGGCCGACGTCGCGGTGGCCATGAACAGCGGCACCCAGGCGGCCAAGGAAGCCGGCAACATGGTGGACCTGGACTCGAACCCGACCAAGCTGCTGGAAGTGGTGGAAACCGGCAAGGCGCTCTTGATGACGCGCGGCTCGCTGACCACGTTCTCGATCGCCAACGACGTGGCGAAGTACTTCGCCATCATCCCGGCGATCTTTGTCACCACCTATCCGCAGCTCGCGGTGCTCAATGTGATGCGGCTGGGCAGTCCCTCGTCGGCCATCCTGTCGGCGGTGATCTTCAACGCGCTCATCATCGTGTTCCTGATTCCACTGGCACTCAAGGGCGTGAAGTACCGCGCCGTGGGCGCCGCCGCGCTGCTGCGCCGCAATCTGCTGATTTACGGCGTGGGCGGGCTGATCGTGCCCTTCGTCGGCATCAAAGCGATCGACCTGCTGCTGGTCGCCTTGCATCTGGCCTGAACCGGGCCAAAGGAAACTTCATGAAAACCATGCTTCGTCCTGCCCTTGTGTTTTTCTTTGTGCTGACGCTGCTGACTGGTGTGGCGTACCCGCTGGTGGTGACCGGCTTGGCGCAGTCCCTGTTTCCGGCGCAGGCCGGCGGCAGCCTGATCCTGCGCGGCGACAAACCCGTGGGCTCGGCCCTGATCGGGCAGAACTTTGCCGACCCGGGACATTTCTGGGGTCGCCTCTCGGCCACCAGGCCAATGCCCTACAACGCTGCGTCTTCCGGTGGCTCGAACCTGGGACCGCTGAACCCGGCGCTGACCGACGCGGTCAAGGCGCGCATCGAGGCGCTCAGGGCGGCCGATCCCGGCAACAGCGCGCCGGTACCGGTAGATCTGGTCACAGCCTCGGCCAGCGGCCTCGATCCGGAGATCAGCCTGGCTGCGGCCCGCTACCAGGTGGCGCGGGTGGCGCGGGTGCGCGGACTCGCCGCGGACGGCGTGCAGGCGCTTGTGGCCGCGCACACCGAAGGCCGCCTGGGGGGCATCTTCGGCGAGCCGCGCGTCAATGTGCTGCGCCTGAACCTCGCGCTGGATGTGCTCAAGCAGGCGAGCCCCTGAATCCGATGCAGTAACCTTGTTCCATGGTGGATCCCCAGAACCCGCGCCCAGATCCGGACGAACTGTTGCAGCGCCTGCAGCAGCAGGAAGCGCATAACCTGCGCGGCAAGCTGCGCATCTACTTTGGCGCCAGCGCGGGCGTGGGCAAGACGTATGCCATGCTGAGCGCGGCCCAGCGCGAGCGCGAGGCGGGGCGCGATGTGCTGGTCGGCGTGATCGAAACCCATGGCCGCAGCGAAACCGCTGAGTTGCTCGCGGGGCTGGAGCAGCTGCCCCTGCGCGAGGTGGCGTACCGCGGCCGGACCCTGAGCGAGTTCGACCTCGACGCGGCGCTCAGCCTGGGGCGCTCGCGCAAACCGCTCCTGTTGCTAGTGGACGAGTTGGCGCATACCAACGTGGAAGGTTCGCGTCACCCCAAGCGCTGGCAGGACGTGCAGGAATTACTGGAGGCGGGCATCGATGTCTGGAGCGCGCTCAACGTGCAGCACCTGGAGAGCCTGAACGGGACGGTGGGCGCGATCACCGGCATCCGCGTGCACGAAACCGTGCCCGACACCGTACTCGACAGCGCCGACGAAATCATCCTGGTCGATATCACGCCCGACGAGCTGCTGACCCGCCTGAAGGCCGGCAAGGTGTACCTGCCGCAGCAGGCTGAGCGCGCGGCGCAGAACTTCTTTCGCAAGGGCAACCTGATTGCCCTGCGCGAGATCGCGCTGCGGCGCACCGCCGAACACGTGGAAGACGACGTGCGCAGTTACCGGGTCGCGCAATCCATCGCCCCGGTGTGGAATACCGAAGGCTCGATCCTGGTGTGCGTCGGCCCGCACCCGGGCGCCGAACAGGCGGTGCGCAGCGCCGCGCGACTCGCCGGCCAGCTCGGGGTGCGCTGGCACGCGGCGTACGTGGAGACGCCGGCGCTGCAGCGTCAGGGCGCGGCCGAGCGTGACCGCATCCTCGCGGTACTGAAGCTGGCGCAGGAACTGGGAGCGGGGACTGCGGTGTTGACGGGCGGCGACGCGGTGGCGGAACTGGTCCGGCAGGCCCAGACCCTGAACTGTGCGACCCTGGTGGTGGGACGGCCTCGCATACCTACCTGGCGCACACCATGGCGACTCGGTCCGCCAACCATGACGCGCCGCCTGGCCACGCTGGCCCCCACGCTTGACATTGTCGAGGTCGCGCAGGCCGACAGTGCGCGAAGGCTGACCCGGGCGGTACACCCGGCCCCTGACGATGAGCACGCCGCCCGCTGGCACGAAGACTGGCCGCAATATGCCTGGGCGCTGGCCACCTGCCTGCTGACCACCGCCCTGACGCTGCCGCTGCTGGCGTTCTTGTCCCTCGCCAACATCGTCATGCTGTTCCTGCTCGGCGTGGTGCTGGTGGCTGTGCGCTGGGGCCGGGGGCCGGCGGCGCTGTCGGCGGTTGTGAACGTCGCTGCGTTCGATTTCTTCTTTGTGCCACCGCGCTTTTCCATGGCGATCAGTGACGCCCAGTACCTGGTGACCTTTGCGGTCATGCTCGGGGTGGGGCTGCTGACCGGGCAGCTCACGGCGAACCTGCGCTTTTCCGCGCGCATTGCGGCGGGTCGCGAGCGCCGGGCCCAGGCGCTGTTCGAGCTCACCCGCGACCTGTCGGGCGCGTTGCTGACGCGCCAGGTGGCGGAAATGGGCGAGGCCGCGGTACAGCGAACCTTTGGTGGCCACGCGCGCGTGCTGGTCACCGATGCCGCCGACCGGCTGCTGGTGGACGGGGCGCTGCGCGGCGGTATCGATGCCAGCATCGCCGATTGGGCCTTCCACCACGGCCAGCCGGCCGGGCTGGCGACCTCCACGCTGCCGTCTCATGACTGGCACTACGTGCCCCTCAAGGCGCCGATGCGGGTGCGCGGCGTGCTCGCCCTCAAGCCGGCGCAGCCGCGCTGGCTCCTGATTCCCGAGCAGGTGCAGCAGCTCGACACGCTGGCGCGCCAGATCGCGATTGCGCTCGAGCGTGTGCATTACGTGGACGTGGCGCAAGAGGCTCTGGTGCAAATGGAGTCCGAGCGGCTGCGCAATGCCTTGCTGTCTGCCATCTCACACGATGTGCGCACCCCGCTGACCGCGCTGATCGGGCTGGCCGAATCGCTGCAACAGTCGCTGTCGGCGTCGCAGTCGCCGACAGTCCAACAACAGGCGCAGACAGCGCAGGCGATCACCGGGCAGGCACGGCAGCTCAACGCGCTGGTGAACAATCTGCTGGAGATGGCGCGCCTGCAAAGTGGCGCGGTGAATCTGCGCTCCGAGTGGCAGTCGGTCGAGGAAGTGGTGGGCTCCGCCATCCGGGCAGCGCGGCATTCCCTTGGCGAGATAGCTGTCCAGACCGAGATCCCGCCGGATCTGCCGCTGGTGGAATTCGACGCGGCACTGATCGAGCGCGTGCTGGTCAACCTGCTGGAAAACGCCGCCAAATATGCCAAGCCGCCGATCGTGATCCGGGCGGGCACGACGCCGCAGGCGCTGGTCCTGACGGTGCGCGACCATGGGCCGGGGCTGCCTGCCGCCCTGAAGGGGCGCGAGCAGGAGTTGTTCGAGAAATTCACCCGCGGCGCCGCGGAGTCGGCGACACCTGGGGTCGGCTTGGGGCTGGCGATCTGCAAGGCAGTGGTGGACGCACACCGCGGGCAGATCGTGGCCGCCAATGCGCCGGGCGGTGGCGCAGAATTCACCGTTACGCTGCCGCGCCGCCCGCCTCCCGAGCCTGTCGACTGAACCGCCTCATCATGCCCAGCCCCATCGCCGTTGTCATCGAAGACGAGCCGCAGATTCGCCGCTTTGTGCGGGCCGCGCTCGAGGCCGAGGGCTGGCAGGTGCACGAGGCCGAGACGGCCAAGCGCGGTTTGAGCGAAGCCGGCACGCGCAAGCCCGACCTGCTGGTGCTCGACCTGGGCCTGCCCGATGGCGACGGGCTTGACCTGATCCGCGATGTGCGCGGCTGGTCGGGCGTGCCCATCATCGTGCTGTCGGCGCGCTGTGATGAAGCCGACAAGGTGGCCGCGCTGGATGCCGGTGCCGATGATTATTTGACCAAACCATTCGGCGTCGGTGAGCTGCTGGCCCGGGTGCGCGCCAACCTGCGGCGTCCGCGCGCGGTGGGCGCGGACGGGGCTACGCAGGGCGACCCGGTGTTCTGCTTTGGCGAGATCGTGGTGAATCGGCAGGCGCGTGTGGTGACCCGCAACGGGGCCCCGGTGCACCTCACGCCGATCGAGTACCGGCTGCTGCTGGTGTTGATCGCCAACGTCGGCCGGGTGCTGACGCATCGGCAGCTCTTGCGTGAGGTCTGGGGCCCCTCGCACGCCGGACAGAGCCACTACCTGCGTATTTACATGGGACACCTGCGGCAAAAGCTGGAACTTGACCCGGCGCAGCCGCGGCACCTGCTGACCGAGACCGCGGTGGGCTATCGGCTGGTGGTGGGGGACGCCTGAGAGTTTTAGATGAAATTGGGGTGTAACCCTCGTCACCAATTCGCACGTCGCTACAAAATAGATAGCGTATTGCCGATCCCAGGCTAAGTTGCGCGTCCCGCCTGCAGGAAGAGAAAAATAGAGGTCATGGCGGTCTGAACCGGACCGCCCGCGGCCGCACGGCGCGCCCCCGGTGCTGGCCGGGCGGGCCGGCGCATGCTTTCCCACCCTCCGACGCGGCCATGCTGCGCCGGTGGTCCGTGCCGTTCGTCCAGTTGCTCCAGGAGGACGCGCAGGCGCAGCGGGAGATTGTCTGGGTGTATCGTTGGAAACAGGTCAACCTTCACACGCAACGGTTGAACAACGGCATACCGAGCGAGAACGGATACCGGCCACGCCAGCAAAAGCTGCGCCGATAGCACACCGCAGGGCGCAAGTGCTCGGCCAAGGTCTTGCCCGTGACGATGCGCCTGGCGTCGTACCAGCGAATGGCCACCGCGTTCAGGCGGTGTGTTGTTGCGACACGCGCGTGACTGGCTTTCCGCCAATGATCATCCCCAGCACATCGTCTTCGTTCAGGTCGCTGGTGCGATAGGTGCCAACAACTCTGCCGTTCTTCATCACGCTGAGCCGATCCGACAGGCCGAACACATCCGGCATGTCATGCGTGATCAGAAAGATCCCCACCCCGTCGGCTTTGAGGCGGCGCACCAGATCGTGCACCATCTGTGTCTCCTCGGGGCCGAGCGCCGCACAGGGCTCATCCATGATCAGCACCTTGGCCTTGAAGTACAGCGCGCGCGAGATCGCCACAACCTGGCGCTGCCCGCCTGAAAGCAAATTCACTGGAACGCGGATGTTCTTGAAGTTGGGGTTCAGGCGGAAGAACGTCTCGCGCGCCGCCTGCTCCATGCGGTCGTCGTCGAGCAGTCCGAACCGTGTCACCAACTCCCGGCCAAGGAACAGGTTGGCGACGCCGTCCAGGTTGTCCGCCAGCGCGAGAGTCTGGTAGATCGTCTCGATGCCCAGCGCCTGCGAATCGGCGGGGGAGCCGATGCGTGCGGGCTGGCCACACACGACCACCTCACCGCTGTCAATCGGATAAGCACCCGCCAGCATTTTCATCAATGTCGACTTGCCGGCGCCGTTGTGGCCCAACACCGCGACCACTTCGCCGGCAAACAGTTGCAGGCTCACGTCTTCCACGGCGCGCACGCCGCCGAAAGCCTTGCTCACACCCTTGATTTCGACCAGAGAGGTCGCCACTACATGCGCTCCCCGGTGTGGCGGCGATACACCACGTCGAATACGACGGCGGCAATCAGGACCTGCCCGATGATCACCATGCGACTGCCAATACTCACATTCATCAAGAGCAGGCCACTCTCCAGAAATTGGATCAGCAACGCACCGAGCACGGAGCCCAACACCGTGCCGCTACCACCCGACAGGGACACGCCGCCAATCACCGCGGCGGCAATCACATACAACTCCATATTCAAGCCGAGAGAATTGGTGCCGGCATTGAGCCGTGCTACGGCAACGACAGCCGCCACCGTGATCAAGACGCCCAGCAGCAGGAACATCTTGATCATGACGCGCTTGACCGGAATGCCAACCAGCACCGCTGCTTCCGGGTTGCCGCCAATCGCGAACACGTAGCGACCAAACCGCGTGCGGCGCACGATAAAGCTCATGACCATGACGATCACGCCCCAAATCACCACCGGAATCGGAATGCCCTGGCCCTGCGACTTGCTGCCGAGTCGATAGGCATTCATGGTGGCGACAAAAGCCAGCACGAGCGCCGAGAAGGCGACCACCAATGCGATGTCGAATGAAACGGGTCGCAATGGAAAGCCATGCTGGCGTTTACGCGCACGCCGCGCAAAACTGCTCCAGACGATCAGCGCCACAAGCGCTGCACCCAGTGCCCAACTCAGCGTCGGGCCGAGCGACCCATTGATCCCACCGCCAATGGCCAGGAAAAACGGATCGTTGATGGGCTGGGTCTTGCCGTCCGCCACGAGGTACGCCGCCCCGCGAAACGACATCAGACCGCCCAGCGTAACGACAAAAGACGGTACGCCTACCCTGGCAATCAACCAGCCCTGGTACAGCCCGACCAGTAGCGCCATGCCCAGCCCGACCAGGCTCGCTGGAACCCAGTTCCAGTTCTTCGTATAGATCAAAAACGCAACCAACACTCCCACAAACCCCAGCACCGAGCCAACCGACAGGTCGATCTGGCGCGCCACGATGACGAGCGTCATCGCTGTCGCAACGATCCCCACAACCGCAGTTTGCTGCATGATGTTGTAGAGGTTCTCGGGCGTCAGGAAAATACCGGTCACCAGATGGAAAACGACTGCCATGACCGCCAGCACAGCGGCCATCAGCGTAAGGCGCACGTCAAGTGCACTGATTTGAAGTTTGGCGTTCATGAAAATAAGGGCGGGCCAGCGAGAGCAGGTCCGCCAAAAGTTAAATTACCAAGAACCGACTATTTACAGGCTGGCGGCTCACTGGCCTTGGGGACGTCCTTGCAAACCTCGGCCTTGGTGATCCAGCCCGCGGTGATGACCACATCCAGGTTGTCACGCGTGATGGCGACCGGCTTGAGAAACTTGGACTGCAGCGGGATCTTCTTCGCGCCGTCAGCCCAGGTGACTGTGCCGGGAACCGCTTTTCCTGAAGCCAGGTCCACCGCGGCCTCGGCCGCATCCTTGCCGAGTACGCGCGCGTCCTTCCAGACCGACACAGTCTGCGTGCCCAGAGCGATGCGGTTCAGCGCCGCGTGGTCACCGTCCTGTCCGGACACCGGAATATTCGTGAGGCCGCGCGCCGCCAAGGCCGCGATCACTCCGCCGGCTGTTCCGTCGTTCGAGGCCACCACCGCGTCCACCTTGCCGCCGGTGCGCGTCAGGATTTGCTCCATATTGCTTTGCGCAACCTCTGGTTTCCAGCCGTCGGTGTACTCGTCGCCCACCACCTTGATGGCGCCGCTCTTGATGGCGGCGGCCAACACTTCGCCCTGACCGTCACGCAGGAAGTTGGCATTGGGGTCGGTCGGCGATCCCTTGATGAACACGTAGTTGCCCTTCGGACGGACCTTGTACACCCCGCGCGCCTGCATTCGGCCCACTTCCTTGTTGTCGAAGGTGATGTAAAAAACACCCGGCTGCTCGATCAGGCGGTCATACGCCACCAGTGGAATCTTCAGCGCCTTGGCCTTGTTCACCGCCGGCACGATGGCATCGTTGTCCATCGCGAGAATGATCAGGGCGTTAGCGCCTTTGGCGATCAGCGCGTCCACATCACCGATCTGTTTGGAGGGAGAGCCACCAGCGTCGGCACTCACGTAGGTGGCGCCGAGTTTTGCAAGTTCCGCCTTGATCGCGGCTTCGTCAGTTTTCCAGCGCTCTTCCTGAAAGTTCGACCAACTGACGCCGACCACCACCGGCTTGGCCGATGCGAGCATTCCGAAGGTGGCCATGAGCGCGCCGGTGAGGATTTTGTGAGCAAGTTTCATAAAAGGGTCTCCGCAGTCCGGCGCAGAGCGGTGCGCGGTTGCCTGGTTTCAAATGGCGGCCCGTCTCGCCGCTGTTGATGGGGTTTTCCTGTTGAAGCCGTGGCGTGAAGCCGCCACGACGATTTCGGTCGATTGGTCGAGCCGCTGCAATACCAGCGATGCCGCACCCCTGGCCCAGGCCTCCCTGTTTTCGTGGCCGATGATGAGCGGCACAGAGTCGCGGTGCGGCAAGGCCATGGCGTCGATCATGGCCGAACGCAGCGGTGCCTCAAAGAGTTCGATCGCGTCCGCCCGGCCTCCGTCCAGAAGTACCCGTTGTGGCGCTATCAAATTCACAAGGTTGCCAATCCATGCGCCCAGCCGTCGCCCCTGTTGTTCGAAAATCTCCACGGCGCGCGCATTGCCGCCTTTGGCAAGTCGCGCGAAGTGGTCATATGCCGCGTCGACCGCCTGAGGCAGCAGTTGTCCCTGGGGCAATAGTCCGGCCTCCTGGCCTTGCTGGACCACCGCGTAGTGCGATACGTAGGCTTCCAGGCATCCTCGCTTGCCACAATGGCATTGGCGGCCACCGACCTCAACCTGCACATGCGCCAGCTCGCCCGCCAGGCCAGATCGTCCGCGGTACAACTCGCCATTGAAAACCAGGCCCAGGCCAAGCCCCTGTTCGAGAGTGATCACGGCCACATTCGACATGTGGCCCGCGTTGCCGAACCACTGCTCGGCCAGAGCACGAATATTGGCGTCATTTTCAACAAAGACCGGCACGTCCAATGCCCTGGATAAGGCCCCGGAAAAATCCCGTACCACGGTGGTCTTGCCGGGTGGAAAAACGGCCGACCAGTGGATCTGGTCACCGATGGAGTCGACAAAGCCTGGCAATGCGACGCCGACCCCTGCCAGTGGCGCAGGCAGCGCTGCGCCACCGGCTTCAGCGATGCAGGCACGCACGTCCCGGATCAGGCGCTGGATCAAAGCCGCCTTGCTCACGGGGGTCGCCAACACGGCATCGTGCGTGTGCCGGATCTCGCCTGTGAAATCGGTCAGCGTCACAGTGATCCGATGCAGTGAAACACCCACCCCGACGACCCACACGTGGTCGGCATTCAGAGCCAGCTCCCGCTCCCGACGACCACCGCCCGTGGAGGGACGCATCCCGATCTCCAGGACGGCACCGGAGTCCCGCAACCGGCAGGTCAGCGACGACACCGCCGGTTGACTCAGTCCGGTCGCCTCGGAGATCTCCGCGCGCGACATCGGCGCCTTGTGCAGGCGTATCGCGTGCAGCACCTGGTACAGATGCAATTGAGATATCTGGCTGGAGTTGAGGCGGCCCATGCGGCACCAAGTTGGACCTCGCGGTAATCGCCGGATAATATATTTCGTCGAAATAAATCTCCTAGGGGTTTTCCCTTGGCACCCGGACGGACGTAGCCGGCGACCCGGGAGTGAACCGGTGATAGTGTTCGCGTCGGCGCAAGGGCGGCTGGAAATTTCAGGGAAAATGCCGCATTGCAATGCCAGTTAGCGGCTCATGACCGACCCCAAACCCCCTCCCACATTTCGCCGTGCGCCGCCCCCGCTGAAGGCCACCGGCCCGGGCTTGCGCGTGGTGGCGGCCCACGCTGGCACCACGCGGCTGAACAAACGCATGGCCGAACTCGGCCTGTGCTCGCGCCGCGAGGCCGACGACTGGATCGACAAGGGCTGGGTCAGGGTCAATGGCGAGATCGCGCCCATGGGCCTGCAGGTCAAACACAGCGACCGCATCGAAATCGACAAGAAGGCGCAGGGCCAGCAGGCCACACAGGTCACCATCCTGCTGAACAAGCCCATGGGACTGGTGAGCGGCCAGGCCGAGGACGGCCACCAACCGGCCGTGACGTTGATCACGGCGCCCAATCGCTGGCAGGACGACAACGCACGGTTTTTCTTCCATCCGTCCCAGTTGCGCGGCCTGGCGCCGGCCGGGCGCCTCGACATCGACTCGATCGGCCTGCTGGTGATGACGCAGGACGGCCGCGTGGCACGCCAGCTGATTGGCGAAGACTCGGTGATGGACAAGGAGTATTTGGTGCGCGTCAGCCTGGGTGAGACGCTTGTGAATGTGCAGGCTGCCTTCCCCGCCGATCAACTCGCCCGGCTGCGCCATGGCTTGAGTCTGGATGGACAGCCTCTCAAGCCGGCCAGGGTCGAATGGCAAAACCCCGAACAGTTGCGCTTTGTGCTGACCGAAGGCAAAAAGCGCCAGATTCGGCGCATGTGCGAGCAGGTCGGGCTCAGGGTGGTGGGTCTGAAACGAATCCGCATCGGGCGCGTTTTGCTCGGCAACCTGCCAGTGGGGCAGTGGCGTTACCTGGCGCCGCATGAGCGGTTTTGAGCCAGCGGTGGTCGCGCCCAGGTCTTGAAATTCCGCGTCAGTTCCCCCACCTACTATAGGTTTCGTTTTTCAAATTTTTACAATCCCATGACCAAACAAACGCTTTCCTTCCAGGCCGAAGTGGCCCAGTTGCTGCACCTTGTCACGCATTCTCTGTACTCCAACAAGGAGATCTTCCTGCGCGAGCTGATCTCCAACGCGTCGGACGCCTGTGACAAGCTGCGCTACGAGGCGCTCAATGACCCGACTCTGCTGGAGGACGCGCCGAACCTCGAAGTTCGCGTAAGCATGGACAAGGCAGCGCGCACGCTGACGATCAGCGACAACGGCATAGGCCTGTCGCAGCAGGAGGCAATCGAAAACCTGGGCACCATCGCCAAGAGCGGCACCAAGGACTTTGTCTCGAAACTCAGTGGCGACCAGAAGGCCAAGGCGGACGAACAGGGCCAGCTGATCGGCCAGTTCGGCGTGGGCTTTTATTCAGGCTTCATCGTGGCCGACAAGATCACGGTGGAGTCGCGCCGCGCTGGTCTGCCGGCTGACCAGGGTGTGCGCTGGGTCAGCGATGGCGGCGCCAGCGGTGGCGCGTTCGAGGTGGAAAGCTTGACGCGCGCGGCTCGCGGCACCAGCGTGATCCTGCACCTGCGCGAGGATGCCCAGGACTATCTGAGCGCCTGGAAGCTCAAGGGCATCATCAATAAATACTCCGACCACATCAGTTTGCCCATCCTCATGCAGAAAGAGGAATGGAAGGAAGGGGAAGAGGGCAAGGGCGGCGAGATGGTCACCACCGAAGAGTGGGAAACCGTGAACCAGGCGAGCGCCCTGTGGACAAGGCCCAAGAAGGACATCACGCCCGAGCAGTACGTCGAGTTCTACAAGCAGATCAGCCATGACCATGAGGCGCCGCTGGCCTACACGCACAACCGCGTGGAAGGCAGTACTGAATACACGCAACTGCTGTACATCCCGAGCAAAGCGCCGATGGACTTGTTTAACCGCGACAAGGCGGCCGGCATCAAGCTGTACGTCAAGCGCGTGTTCATCATGGACGACGCCGAGGCACTGATCCCGGTGTACCTGCGCTTCGTCAAGGGCGTGGTGGATTCCAGCGACCTGCCGCTCAATGTGAGCCGCGAACTGCTGCAGGAAAGCCGCGACGTCAAGGCGATCCGCGAGGGCTGCACCAAGCGCGTGCTGTCCATGCTGGAGGACCTGGTCAAGAACAACCACCCTGGCGACGATGCCAGCGAGGAAGACAAGGCCGGCGCGGGCAAGTACGACAAGTTCTATGCCGAATTCGGCGCCGTGCTCAAGGAAGGCCTGGGCGAGGACTTCGCGAATCGCGAGCGGCTGGCCAAACTGCTGCGCTACGCCTCCACCAGTTCCGACACGCCGGCCGTAGGCCTGGCCGATTACAAGGCGCGCATGAAGGAGGGGCAGGAGGCGATCTACTACATCACCGCCGATACCCTGGCCGGTGCCAAAAACAGTCCGCAGCTCGAAGTGTTCAAGAAAAAAGGCATCGAGGTGCTGCTCATGACCGATCGCGTGGACGAGTGGGCGCTGAGCTACCTGAACGAGTTCGACGGCACGCCGATGCAGTCCGTGGCCAAGGGCGCCGTGGATCTGGGCAAGCTGCAGGACGCGGCCGAGAAGAAGGCGTTTGATGAGGCCGCCGAAGCCTTCAAGCCGGTGCTCGCCAAGCTCAAGGAAGCGCTCAAGGACAAGGCTGAAGACGTACGCGTGACCAGCCGTCTGGTGGACAGCGCGGCCTGCCTGGTGGTGCAGGACCACGGCATGAGCAACCAGCTTGCGCGCATGCTCAAGCAGGCCGGGCAAAGCATGCCCGACGTCAAGCCCGTGCTCGAAGTCAACCCCGAGCACCCGCTGGTCAAGAAGCTGGCAGCCGGCGACGGTGCCTCGGTGCACTTCCACGACCTGGCGAACATCCTGTTCGATCAGGCGCTGCTGGCCGAAGGCGGTTTGCCGGCCGACCCGGCGGCGTATGTGAAGCGGGTTAACGCGCTGCTGGTCTGAGACTGACTTTTTGCGCGTATGCCGGGCCAGCTGCTGGCGCCGTGAGCTTACTCAAATCCGCCGGAGTGCCGCAACACTGCGGCATCGGGCCCGGTCAGCAGGCGGATCAGCGCCGCTGCCGCCTGCGTCTGCTGCGCCCTGCTGCAAATCGCCGCCGTGTAGACCGTGGCCAGCTCGAATTCGGCGGGAAGGGTGGCCACGAGTTGCACGCCCTGGGTATAGAGAATCTCGGTGACCTGCGTGCAGCCCACCAGCCCGTTGTCCGGTGAGCTCGACATTTCATGCATGGCCGTGGCGCCATTGGGAAAGACGTGAAGGCGGGAAGACACCTCGAACTCGATGCCTAGTTGACGCAACACATTGGCGAAGTGAATGCCCGCCGTGGATTTGACCGGATCGGGAATATAAATGCCGCTGGCCGCCAGCAACGCAGCTTTCAGGGCAGCCGAACTATCGACCCGGGGCACTGGTTCGCCGGACTTGACTGCCACACCCGTCCTGACGCGGCCCAGCGCGTGCGCGCTGTCCGCCGCCACATCGCCGCTGGTGATGAGTCGCTCGATCAACGCCGCAGTCAGGATCAGTACATCGCAAGGCGCGCCCGCCAGCAGGCGATCTTTCATCAGGCCCACCGCGCCATAGACGCCCTCGATCGTGTCGCCTGTTTGCGCCAGCAATCGGGGTTCGATTTGTGTCACGAGGCCTTTTGCCGCGCCGCCACTTAGAAGATGAATACGTGTCATTTTTATGCGGGCGGGTTCATTCGATCTTGATATTGGCGGTCTTGATGACTCCGGCCCATTTGACAATATCGTCCCGGATGTATTGGTTAAAAGCCGCCGGCGTCATGACCATGGGCACTGCACCCAGCTTGGCCCAGAGCTGACGAACCTCGGGTTGACTCACGATTTTGGAGATAACCTCGTTGAGGCTGTCGACAACCGCCTTTGGGGTGCCCTTGGGCGCCATCACGCCCAGCCAGATGGTCGCTTCGTAACCGGGAACACCGGACTCGCTGAGGGTGGGCACGTCGGGCAGCACGTCGGAGCGAACCTTGCCCGTCGTCGCAATCGCCTTGACTTTGCCGGCCCGTACCTGCTCGGCCATGGTGGTTACGGCATCGAACATCAGATCGACCTGACCACCGATGACGTCGGTACGTGCGCCTGCGCTGCCTTTGTACGGAATGTGCACCAGGTTGGTCCCCGTCATGCTCCTGAACAGCTCGCCGGCCATGTGATAGGGCGTGCCCGTGCCGGAGGACGCGTAGTTGAGTTTGCCCGGCTCGCTCTGTGCCAGCTTGATCAGCTCCCCGGTATTGGCCGCAGCGAGTGCCGGGTTGGCCACCAGCACCAGATCCGAGTAGTTAATCGGGGCTACCGGCACGAAATCGCGCAGCAACTGGAATGGCTTGTTCGGAATCAGGGTTTCGTTGACCGTGTGGGTGTTGGAAATCACCAGCAGGGTGTACCCGTCGGGCTCGGCCTTGGCGACCGCCTCAGTGCCGATGATCGAGCCCGCGCCGGGGCGGTCTTCCACGACAAAGACCTGGCCCAGGCTGTCTTGCAGCCGCTGCGCGATGAAGCGTGCGTAAATGTCGGCCGAGCCGCCAGCGGCAAAAGGCACGATGAGCTTCACCGGTCGAGACGGATAGCTTTGCGCCAGAGCCGGCGCGCCGCAGACTGACGCGACCACACTCAAACCTGCGAGTAAGGCATTCAAAACACTCGGTCGCATGAGGGCTCTCCTGAAAATGGGTGGTGAATCATTTCAGCTCGCCGATGCGCTTGACTACATCCGCAATGGGTTCGGAATCCGCCGGTACCTATATTTCAAAGTCGGGCTGATGCTGGAAAAGCACTGAACTGCCGGCGTTCTGGATCACTTCCCTGAGTTTGGCATCCAGTGTGGGCACCGTTGCTGCAGCGCTCAGACGCCGCGCCATCGGTTCTGACGAGAGGGCCAGACCCCAGAATGGCTATTTTTCGAGGGTAATCGGCGCACTCTCGCGGGACAGGCGTCCGTTGCACAAGTACCATTCATTTCACACTCTCGCCCAGCGTTGAAACAGCGCGCTCCCATGGACACCACACTCCCTACTGCCACGACGACTCCCGCGACCGCCTCCGCTGCCGTCGCACCGGCCGGGACCACCCAGACCCGCTTCCGGGTGCTGGGCGCGATCAGCTTCTCGCACTTCCTCAACGACATGATCCAGTCGCTGATCCTGGCGATCTATCCCCTGCTCAAGGGCGAATTCAGCCTGAGCTTCGCGCAGATCGGGCTAATCACGCTGACGTACCAGATCACCGCCTCGCTGTTGCAGCCGGTGGTGGGCCTGTACACCGACAAGCACCCCAAGCCTTATTCACTGGCGTTCGGCATGGGCGC